>NZ_QBTW01000016.1:0-351723 GCF_003057865.1 Muricauda brasiliensis
TTCGATTCCCCTACGGGCTACAAAGAAAGGATTTAGAAAGAATTAATTTTAAGCAATGGCAAACCATAAGTCAGCATTAAAGAGAATCAGAAGAAACGAAGCAGTACGTTTGCGTAACAGGTATCAGCACAAAACTGTGCGTAATGCTATCAAAAAATTGCGTAACGAGGAAGACAAGAAAGCTGCTGAAGCTTTGTTGCCTACTGTAGTTGGTATGATCGATAAATTGGCGAAGAAGAGCATCATTCATAACAATAAGGCTTCAAACCTTAAAAGTAAATTGATGACTCAGGTTGCAGCAATGTAATCGTTGTCCAATCACAATATGTAGAACGCCTCCTTTTAGGGGGCGTTTTTAGTTGGAATAGTTTTTATCTAAAGGCCTTTCTTCTGTGGACAATCACTCCGACCATAAAAGTGCCGTACATGAATAGGATAAAAACCCAAAGAACGCTCCGTAAGTTATAGTTGACCCATATTTTAGGCGCTTCATACCCTATTATTATTAGAAAAGGAAAAATTGAATGGAAAATGGCAAGCCCTAAACTGGTCCAGAACATTAGATTATGTTTGTTGGGATAGGGATTAAATTCAAGTTTCTTTTCCTTATAGTACAACCATATGTTGAATAGCAGAACCATGGATGCCACCAAATCGGCATAATACAGATTGGAATAGAAGGGGTCTTGAAAAAATAGACTTATAACATAGCTCAATAGACTGCTACATGCTCCTATGACAACCCATTTCTTGTGTTTTTCATTTTTTAAAACCTGCCAATATATATGGTAGAAGAACATAAAAGTTATAACAGAGTAAATGTTATATATAATCACATTGTACCAATTGTACTTATTGTCGCTCACCACTTGAAATTCTTCATGAAATTTTATAAAATATCCCAACAACTCTGTTAGTAGTGTATACATAAGGTACATTGGGTAATATTTTAATGGTGTATCAAAATAAGTGCGGTAACAGGCCATGGACACTAACCAAACAATAAGATAAAAAGGAATAATGTAATGTTCTGTGATGAAGGTTAGAATCGTATCCATAATTCTATGGTAACCGTCTAATAGACAGTGCTCTGGTTTCAGTTTGGTTGGACGGCAAAAATAACAAAAAAAGCCTCCCAAAAAGGAAGGCTGTTATGTGTTGTTTTAAAATATCACCTGAATGCCCTCCTTTTGCCGATCAGTAGACCAAAAATGATGAATCCGTACATCAATATTATCGATGTGACCAAGATAGGTTTTAAAAATATCCAGATTCCATATACTGCCTTAATCTTATAAAATGTTAGGATTAAGGGAAATGGAATATAAAATGCCAATAGACCTATAGTTACCCAAAACATCAAATTAAACTTTAATGGATGTGCACTTTCTTCTTTAAGTTTTTCCCGTAGGTACATGAACGTGATCAAAACCATGAGAACCGATCCAAATATATGGGCATAGGTCGTCTGATAAATCAATGGATTAACTAAAATACCATTCGCCAAATATCCGAGCATGCATGCTATGATGAGATAAAAAATAAGCTTTTTGAGCTTATCGCTTTTTAATATTTTTCGATATACATCGAACATGTATACAAAAAATACAACTTGATAAATATTATAGATTACAATATTGTTAGGGGTGTATTTGCTATCCGAAAAAAATTGAAATTGATCGCTATACGTGATGAAATATCCCAAAATCTCATTAAAGAAGGTATACATAATGATCATTGGGAAAAACTTTAGAGGTGTATCAAAAAACCTCCTATACCTGTAGACCGAAATAATCCAAGTCGCCAGATACAGTATCACAAAGATCTGATCCCAAATGAGATTTAAAACTTCTTGTAGGGTCATTCTTTATTGGAAATCCGTGCCAAATGGAGGGGGATAGGAATTTCCATGATTTAAGTTCAAACTTGTACTTCCGCTCTGAAAGAAGGCGGGCGCAAAACTGGCCTGCGAAGTGTTGGGTTCACTTTTTTCTCCGGTTTCCTTGGTGCCAACAACTGCTTTTATTGGTTTGGCCTTACCATCTGAACCTATGTAAAAACCTTCCTCTTTACCGTCAATCATGGTAGTGGGTACAATAAATATGGAATTTTGTCTTGGATGTACCACTTTTTTTCCATCAGGAAAATCAGGTTTGTCCGGATAGTTTGCAAAGTAAATCCTTAAGGATGCAACCTTAACACCTGCCTCATGAGCTTCCTGCTCTACATATTTCATGTATTGTTCCATGTCGGCATAGCTAAAGGACGTAAATCGTGATGGAACAAATTTTTCATCAGTGTTCCGTTCTGCCTCAAATGTTCGTATAATGTCTATCCTGTTCTTGGTGTAATTATCATACAATGCTTTGGACTCTTCCAAAGAAATGATGCCCTCCGGCGGAGCCACTATTTCTTGTCCAGGTTCGGTCGGTTCTTCTTTTTTAGGTGCTTCTTGACAGGCTCCCAGTAGTAATAAAATTGCCCCAAAAGAAGCAATTACGGTGTTTTTGTGATTCTTCATAGTTAAGTATTTAGTTCAGTTTTGAGGAAACCGGAATAAAGATATGTCTTTTCTGTAAATTGACTCAATAAAAAACCCTTCAAAAACTTGAAGGGCTCTAGTGATATCGTAAGAAGTATTGTACGTTTTTACTCGTTCATGGTGAGCAAAAACTCTTCGTTGTTCTTCGTTTGCTTAATACGTTGTTCCATAAATTCCATGGCTTCAACAGGGTTCATGTCCGCTAAGTATTTACGCATAATCCACATACGTTGAATGGTATTTTCGTCCAACAACAAATCGTCTCTTCGAGTAGAGGAAGAAATAAGGTCGATGGCAGGGAAAATCCTCCTGTTGGAAATTCTTCTGTCCAACTGAAGCTCCATGTTGCCGGTACCCTTGAATTCCTCGAAGATAACCTCGTCCATTTTGGAGCCAGTTTCCGTTAAGGCTGTGGCGATAATGGATAAAGAACCTCCATTTTCAATGTTACGTGCCGCACCAAAGAAACGCTTTGGCTTGTGAAGCGCGTTGGCATCTACACCACCACTCAATACCTTACCAGAAGCTGGTTGCACGGTGTTGTAGGCACGAGCCAAACGGGTAATGGAATCCAAAAGGATCACAACATCGTGACCGCATTCCACCAATCTTTTTGCTTTTTCCAATACAATATTGGCAACCCTTACGTGTTCTGTGGCTTCCTTGTCAAAAGTGGAAGCAACAACTTCTCCACGTACGTTACGCTGCATGTCCGTAACCTCTTCAGGGCGTTCATCTATCAAAAGGATGATTTGGTACACTTCAGGGTGGTTGGCTGCAATTGCGTTGGCAATATCCTTCAACAACATGGTCTTACCAGTTTTGGGCTGGGACACAATCATTCCCCTTTGTCCTTTTCCGATAGGAGAGAACAAATCCATGATCCTTGTTGAAATTGTACTTTGCTTTTCCGCCAATTTGAACTTTTCCTTTGGAAACAATGGGGTAAGGTGCTCAAAAGCTACCCTGTCGCGAACCACTTGCGGGTCCAGTCCATTGATTTTGTTCACTTTGATCAGTGGGAAATATTTTTCACCTTCTTTTGGAGGTCGAATGTTTCCTAAAATGGTATCACCGGATTTTAGTCCAAACAGACGTATCTGGGACTGCGATACATAAATATCATCGGGAGAAGAAAGGTAGTTGTAGTCGGATGACCTAAGGAATCCGTAACCATCTTGCATAATGTCCAGGACACCTTCACTCTCGATAATGCTATCGAACTCGAACTCTGGCTCTTTGTACCTGTTTTTCAGGTCCTTGTCAAAGTTGCTGTTCTTTTTGTCGTGATGTGATTTGTTGTTCTGGTTGTTTCTTCTATTGTTGTTCTGATTCTTTTGAGGACTATTGTTGTTGCTATTGCTCTGTGGCTTATTGTCCTTTTTGGGTTGTGGACTTTGACTTTGTCCTTTTGAATCGTCCTTTTTATTTCTGGGTTCCCTTTTTTGAGGGGCTTTATCGCCGCTTTCGTTAACAGTGCTCTTTTCCTCGGTCTTTTTGGGACGAGGAGTTCTGGCCCTTTTTGGTTTGGGTTCAGGTTTTTCTTCGGTAGTCGCTGCTACGGTTTCCTTAACGGCTTTGGGATTGGATGCCTGTAAGTCCAATATTTGGTAGACCAGGTCCAATTTTTTCAATGACTTGAATTTGGGAACATTAAGATCCTTTGCAATTTCTTGCAACTCAGGAAGCTTTTTAGCTTTTAGATCGGAAATCTCGAACATTAAGTAATGGAATAAGTTAAACTTGTGTGATTCTAAATTTGAAGTAAAGTTATTTATGAATGCTACTGGAGAAAGAATTCCTAGGTAGGTGCTTGATAATAACGAGACAATATTACAAATAATTTTTCAAGAATAAGGCCTTAATTCTCAAAAAGACGCCTATTTTTGCCATTCGAAAGCAATTTGTACAATGATTCAACGGATACAAACGTTATTTTTGCTCATAGTAGGCCTTATTTCAGGTGTGCTGCCGTTCTTTTTGAACTTGTGGGTGGAAATAGGTGGAAAAGAGGTGTTTGCCCAAGACGAAGTGTTGGTGAGCCTTGTTTTTTATGCTGTGACCGTTTTGGCAGTTGTATCGATTGTAATGTACAAGAAAAGACAAAATCAATTTGTGGTGAACAGATTGAATATGATATTGAACCTTTTTTTACTAGGATTTTTCGTTTATCGATCGCTAAGCTTATCCGGAGAAACTGTGGTTTCTGAGAAGGGTATTGGGATGCTGATTCCTGTATTTTCTATCGTTTTTCTGGTCCTGGCCAACAGGGCTATCAAAAAGGATGAAGATCTTGTAAAATCTGTTGATCGCTTACGTTGAACCTAACATCTTAGTAGTATTAGTGCGAAAAAACCCTGGCTTTGGCCGGGGTTTTTATGTTGCTGGCTATCTATCGTTTGCCCAGCTCTACAACTTCCAAGTCTGAGATTTTGTCGCCATCAATCACAAATCGCAACATCGTCCGCACTTGATGAAAACCATGTTTGCCACAAGCTCCGGGATTCATGTGTAATAAGTTCAGTTTTTTGTCGTGCATAACTTTTAAGATATGGGAGTGTCCGCAAATAAAAAGTTTAGGTGGGTTGTTTCTGATTTCATCCCGCACCCGAATATTGTAACGGTTGGGATAACCTCCAATGTGGGTAATCCAGACATCTACGCCTTCGCACATAAATCGGTTGTTTTCGGGAAATTCTTTTTGAATCACACGGTCATCAATGTTTCCGTGCACGCCTCTAACCGGCTTTAGGGCTTCCAGTTCATCGGTAACAGATAAGCTTCCAATATCGCCCGCATGCCAAACCTCATCAGCTTGTGCAGCATATTTTAAGATGGTTGGGTCCATATGGCCATGCGTGTCGGAAAGCAACAGGATTTTCTTCATTTCGCTAAAAATATGCTAAAAACCAACAGTCGGATTTATGTTGGAAAGGATTCAATTATCTTTACGGGCTTAAAAGTAATCCATTCCATTGAGATATTTCGTCCAATTTTCTTATTTCGGCAAGGCGTATCATGGTTGGCAGAACCAGCCCAATGCCATCACCGTACAAGAGGTTTTGGAAAAAGCACTGTCCACATTGTTGCGTGAAAAGGTAGAGGTGGTTGGTGCCGGGAGGACCGATGCAGGAGTGCATGCCAAGCAAATGTTCTGCCATATGGATGTTGGTTCAATATCTGATAGCGATGAATTGGTGTATAGGTTGAATGCCTTTTTACCGGATGATATCGCCGTACAAACCATATTTCCTGTTGTTGATAAGGCCCATGCCCGTTTTGATGCTATTGAACGCACTTACGAATATTGGCTGGTCAAGGAAAAGAGTCCCTTTCTGTTTGATTATGCCCATTTGGTACAGCATCCTTTGAATTTGCCAGCGATGAACAGGACGGCTCAATTGATGTTGAATTACACCGATTTTGAATGTTTTTCTAAATCCAATACCGATGTAAAAACGTTCAAATGTGATGTTCGCGAGGCAGTTTGGACTGTAGATAAGGACAAATGGGTCTTTACCATTACGGCCGACCGTTTTTTACGGAACATGGTCCGCGCCGTAGTAGGTACGTTGTTGGATGTGGGGCAGGGTAAAATGTCCCCTGAGGACATTCATAAGGTTATAGCAAGTAAAGATAGGGGAGAGGCGGGTGTCTCCGTCCCGGCAAAAGGATTATATTTGACCAAGGTTTTATATCCAAAAGAAATTTTTGATGAGCAAAAAGGATGATGTAGGAAAAGCGTTTGATTTTCGATTGTTCAAGCGTGTTTTTTCACGGACAAGACCCTATCGAGGCATTTTTTGGCTAGTGGCCATTGTTGCCGTGCTATCTGCGGCATTCGCTATAGGAATACCCCTATTGGTAAAAAATATCATCAACCAGTCTTTGGAAAACAAGGACGCAGGGCAATTGTTGAACAATGTTATGCTCATGCTCGCTTTTTTATTGGGACAGGTGATTACCCAGCTATTGTTCAATTACTACGCAAACCTTTTGGGCGAGTCGGTAATCCGGGACATTAGGGTAGACCTCTTTAAAAAGATGACAGGTTTTAAAATGACCTACTTCGATAATTCCTCAATTGGAGTATTGGTGACAAGGGCGGTTGCGGATATGCAGCGCATTGGAGAAATATTTAGCCAAGGGTTCTTTATGATTGTGGCCGATGCCCTTAAAATGTTGTCCGCAGCTATAATCATGGTGGTGGTCAATTGGAAATTGGCATTGATTGTATTTGCTATTATGCCTATTATCCTGATTGCTACGCGGCTATTTCAACAAGCCATGAAGGTGGCATTTGTGGAAGTTAGGGCACAGGTATCCAATCTTAATTCATTTGTGCAGGAGCGGATAGCCGGAATGAAAATCGTTCAACTCTTCAACCGTGAGGAGATTGAAAAGGAGAAGTTCCGTGTAATCAACGAAAAGCATCAGAATGCCTGGTTAAAGACAGTCTGGTACAACTCCATATTTTTTCCGATTGCCGAGATTTCCAACTCCATTGGTATTGGTTTAGTGGTGTATTTCGGGGTGATTCAAAACATAGAAAACGTGGGGATGGACAACAAGGGGGCCATAGTAGCTTTCTTTTTCTTGATGGATCTATTGTTCCGTCCACTTCGACAGATTGCCGATAAGTTCAATACGCTTCAAATGGGAATGGTAGCTGCCAACCGAGTATTCAAGATTTTGGATACCGATAGCCATATTGATGATAATGGAAAAGTTGAGAAAAAGGACGTTAAGGGCGACATAGAATTCAAGGATGTACATTTTGGCTATGTGCCGGATGAAGAAGTACTCCATGGAATTTCGTTTGATGTGAAGGCAGGTGAAACCGTAGCCATTGTCGGTGCCACAGGTGCGGGAAAATCAACTATCATTAATCTGCTCAACCGATTCTACGAAATCAACTCCGGTAAAATTTTGGTGGACAATGTGTGTTTGGACGACTACACATTAAAGTCGCTCCGTTCACATATCGCTATTGTGCTGCAAGATGTATTCCTGTTTGCAGATACCATTGCGAATAACATTTCACTTCGTGATAAGGATATCACCACGGAACAGATTGAGGCGGCCGCCAAGCAAATTGGAGTGCACGAATTTATTTCGAGCCTTCCAGGTGGGTACCAATATAATGTAAAAGAGCGTGGGACCATGTTGTCCAGTGGTCAACGTCAATTGATTGCCTTTTTAAGGGCCTATGTGAGCAACCCGAGTATTCTTGTTTTGGACGAGGCCACATCATCTGTGGATACCTATTCCGAAATACTGATACAACAGGCCACCGACAAGATTACCGAGGGAAGGACTTCCATTATCATAGCGCACCGTTTGGCAACCATTAAAAAAGCCGATAAGATCATTGTAATGGATGCAGGTAAAATCATTGAGATTGGAACCCACAAACAACTTTTGGAAAAAGGTGGATATTACAGCGATCTTTACAATGCCCAGTTTTTGGCAGAGGAAGTGGCTTAATTATTTGGGGGAGGAGCAAAATCCTGCAAGGTGATTTCTCCAGTCAAGAACATGGCTATGGGGAATAACATGGACATGAATATATAAAGTATCCCAAAAACTATACAAAAGAATATTAATCTTACAATCAAGCGCAATCCTTTGGATTTTGATATTCGAGAAATTACATAACCATTGTAAATAAGCATGGCCATTATTCCTAGAAAAGAGAAGGTCATATAACTTTCCGATGCACATAGAAGTATTAAAATAGTAGGGAAAAAGATTACTGTAGTAAAATGCGACAAGGAGTACATGAAAATAATGGTTCGTTCGGCGAAATTATATTTCTTTTTGTCAAAACATCGCCAAGCGGAAACTGCCATTAGTGGAATGAACATTATGGTAATCAATGATTGAAAATCCATGACGAAAGCCGTTAGCTTCCTCTGAAATTCCATTTGCAATTGATTATCATAAACTGAAAAATCAATTGAATCTATGAACCTTGTCATCAAGAATATTTGAATACCTGAAAGGGTAAGGGCAACTCCTAAATAACTTATAGGGTTCAAGTATTTTCTTCGGAGGCCTTGGATGTAGCCTTCAATGACCACCTCGGGTTTGGTGAACAGATGTACAAAAGTGTTTACGAATGTATTGTCGAGGTTAAAATACCGTTCCAGTATATCGGTCCAGAGGTTTTTAATGGTAATTCTGTTCCGAATCACTTTTCCCCCACAGTTGGGGCAATAAAGAAAATCGGTTCTTAAGGTGTCACCGCAATTCTTGCACGTCATTGCTCCAAGTCCTTTTTAATGCGTTTTGCCAATTCTTCCTTGTTTTTAAAAGGAATAAAGTCGCCATTTTTTATGTAGGATACGGAACCTGTTTCCTCACTGACCACAAGACAGAGTGCATCTGTTTTCTCGGTAATGCCCACGGCTGCTCTGTGGCGTAGGCCAAAACGAAGGGGGATGTTACGGTCATTGGAAACAGGTAAAATCACTCTGGTAGCGGTAATGAAGTTTTCTTGGATTACAATGGCACCATCGTGCAGCGGACTATTTTTGAAAAAGATACTTTCTAAAATAGGCTGTGTTATTTTTATGTCCATCGCATCTCCAGTAGATTTTACAAAATCCAAAGAGTTGTTCCTTTCTATAACGATGAGTGCACCGGTTTTGGATGTGGCCATGCGTTCGCAGGCATTTATGATGGCATCAACATCGGTGGTTGTGGAGACCGCTTCTTGTTTTAAAAACTTAAAACGTCTTAAAAAATTTCTTTTGGAGGCAAAATTAGTGGAGCCGACCATCAACAGAAATTTTCGAATCTCTTGTTGGAATACAATGATTAGGGCGATAAGGCCTATATTCATAAAACCTCCGACCATGCTGCTGATCATTTTCATTTGAAGCAATTCGGTAAGTTTCCAAAGTGCCCAAACAATTACGATACCTATAAAAATATTAATGGCCACCGTTCCTTTTACTAGTTTGTAAATGTAATAGAGGAGTGCGGCCACTAGGACTATGTCGATGACATCCGTAATCTTGAATTCGAGAAAATTTAAAAAATCCAACCGCAGCGTTTTTGTAAAATTAGCAAAAATAGGAGAACCTCAAATTAGAGCGCATTTTCTTTTAAAGCTTCTACAAGTTTAACACATTCTGTAGCTTCATTCACATCGTGTGCCCGAATAATATTGGCGCCTTTTAACAATGCAATGGTATGCAGGGCAGTTGTGCCGTTCAACGCTTCTTTTGGGGATGATTCCAACACCTTGTAAATCATTGATTTTCTGCTCAAACCAATCAAGATGGGCAAACCAAAGGTTTGGAACATATCCAAATGATTCAAGAGCGTGTAGTTTTGTCCCGTTGTCTTGGCAAAGCCAAAACCTGGGTCTAAGATGATGTCGTTGATTTTTTTTGATGTGGTCTCTTTTATCTTTTTGGAAAAATAGAATCGGAGGTCATTGATTAAATCCTCGTACACCGCCTCTTTTTGCATGGATTGAGGAGTACCCTTCATATGCATCATAATATAAGGGACTTGATGCTTGGCTACCGTATCAAACATGGCATCATCCAAATTCCCAGCTGCGATATCGTTGATGATGGCTGCACCGTGTTCAATACTTTCTTCTGCCACTTTGCTTCGGAAGGTGTCCACGGAAATTAAGGTGTTGGGAAACTTTTTAAGGATAAGGTCGATAACGGGAACCATCCGTTTCAACTCCTCATCTTCCGAAACATGTTCCGCACCGGGTCGGGAGCTATAGGCGCCCATATCAATAAAGGTTGCGCCGTGGTTCAGCATATATTCAACTTGATGTAGTATAGATGCTTCACCCTTGTATTTGCCGCCATCAAAAAAAGAATCGGGCGTTAGGTTGAGGATACCCATCACTCTGGGCGTTTTTAAGTCTACAAGCTCACCTTTGCAGTTTATGGTCATAAAAAATATATGCTTTGTTGGGTTTCATTATCTTTGGCAAAGTGCCAATGGGCACAGATAAGTTGGACGAAATTTACGCAAATTAGCAACAATACATGCAGCAGACTTCCCAACAATACGATGAGGTGATACAAACCTGTCGTGAATTGTTTTCAAAAAAGGCCAAGGATTATGGCACGGCATGGCGAATCCTTAGGTTACCTTCCTTAACAGACCAGATTTTTATCAAGGCTCAGCGCATTAGAGGGCTACAACAGAACGATGTCCGAAAAGTGAACGAAGGCGAGCGTTCCGAGTTTATAGGGATTATCAATTATTCCATTATGGCGTTGATTCAGATTAAGAAAGGCGTGGTGGAACAGCCCGACTTGAATGCAGAGGAGGCCATTGCACTTTACGATGAGCAAGTCGCCATAACCAAAAAGCTCATGGAGGATAAAAACCATGATTATGGGGAGGCATGGCGAGATATGCGGGTAAGCTCGCTCACGGATTTGATTTTGCAAAAGGTATTGCGGGTAAAACAAATTGAGAACAATCAAGGAGCTACTTTGGTGAGCGAAGGCGTGGATGCCAACTATCAGGATATGGTTAATTATGCAGTTTTTGCATTGATTCATTTAAAAGAAGAAGAATGAAATATTTGGTCTGGATATCAAGAATTATAGTAGGAGTGTTGTTCATTATCAGCGGACTGATAAAATTGAACGACCCCATGGGTTTTTCATTCAAATTGGAAGAATATTTTAGCCCAGGTGTATTGGACCTACCATTTTTAACCCCTTTGGCTTTGGCCATCTCCATTTTTGTGGTCATTGTTGAGGTCATTTTGGGCATTTTACTTTTGATAGGATTTAAACCCAAATTCACGGTTTGGAGTCTTTTGCTCATGATAGTGTTCTTCACTTTCTTGACTTTTTATTCTGCATATTTCAATAAAGTGACGGATTGTGGCTGTTTTGGTGATGCCGTCAAACTAACGCCTTGGGAATCCTTTACAAAAGATGTGATCCTTCTCGTATTCATTTTAATATTGTTCTTCGGAAGAAAATATATTACACCATTGTTCAGTTCCAAAATTAACTGGATCGTCGGTGGAGTATCTTTATTGGCCTGTGCATTGTTTGCTAATCATGTATTGGCCCATTTGCCTTCGGTGGATTTTAGGCCCTACAAAATTGGCGCGAACATTCAAGAAGGTATGTCAGTGCCCGAAAACGCCCCAAAACCGGTTTATGAGTATGCATGGCGCTTTAAGGTGGGCGGAGAGGAAAAAATTTACGTAACGGAAGGGGACTACCCCACTGTGGATGGCGAATTTATAGATGTGGAGACCACTCAAATCCAAGCAGGGTACGAACCGCCCATTCACGATTTTACCATTGAGCAAGAAGGACAGGACTATGCTGCCGAACTGCTGGAAGAGGACAAATTGGTAATGGTGATTGCCTACGATATGGCTAAAAGTAATCTTGAAGCTTTTGAGGGAGTCGCCGAAGTAACTGCAAAGGCAAAGCAAAATGGTTACAAAGTCATTGGGATGTCTGCTTCGAGCAGCGATATGGCCCAAAAGATAATCAATACCTACGGACTGGATTTTGAATTCTATTTTACAGATGAAACAACTTTAAAGACTATTGTGCGCTCCAATCCAGCTATTTTAGTGCTCAGCAAGGGAACCATTCAACAAAAGGTCCATTACAACGATTTTGAGGAACTTGAGTTCTGATAATGGAATCTAGAACAAGAAAGGACAAACACCAAACAGTATAACATAACAATAAATAACATGAGAACAAAGATTGTGGCAGGAAACTGGAAAATGAACAACAACCTTCAGGAAACGGAGGAACTGTTGGCCGAACTTTCCGCCAAACTACCCGATACCACTGCAGATGTAATTGTGGCCCCAACGTTTGTGAACCTTCAAGCCGCAAAACAGGCATTGCAAGATTCTAAAATACAAGTTGCGGCCCAGAATATGCATTTTGCCGAAAGTGGTGCTTACACCGGTGAAATTTCTGCGGATATGTTGCTGAGCTTGGATGTGGACGTAGTTATTCTTGGACACTCCGAAAGACGCGCTTACTTTGGTGAGGACGATGAACTTTTGGCGAAAAAAGTAAAAACTGCTATTGAGAAGGGGCTAAAAGTAATATTCTGCTTTGGTGAGGAACTGGAGGATAGAAAATCTGACAACCATTTTGCCGTAGTGGAAAGTCAATTAAAGAATGCGTTGTTTGATTTGGATGCGAGCGCTTGGAACAAGATTGTTTTGGCCTACGAGCCCGTTTGGGCCATTGGAACCGGTGAAACTGCTAGTCCGGAACAAGCTCAGGAAATGCATGCTTTTATAAGAAAAACAATTGCGGACGGCTTTAACTCTTCCATTGCCGAAGATGTTTCCATCTTGTACGGAGGAAGTGTTAAGCCCGCCAATGCAGCCGAGATTTTTTCAAAACCAGACGTTGATGGAGGCCTGATTGGAGGAGCTTCATTAAAAGCTGAGGATTTCTCGGATATCATCAAGGCGATTTAAACCATGTCCTTAGTTTACCTCGAATACAATTTTAAAATAAGCCCGCTCCAGCCTGCAACCGATATTCTGATTGCAGAGTTGGGGGAAGTGGGTTTTGAAAGTTTTGTTGAAAACGAAGATGGACTTCTGGCCTATATTCTTAAATCCGATTGGAAAGAAGGTCTGTTGGATGACCTTTTTATAGTGCAGAATCCCAATTTTGACATAACATGGATCAGCAAAGAAATTGCTCAACAGAACTGGAACGAGGAATGGGAGAAAAACTTTCACCCTATTGTTGTTGTTGAAAAATGTATGGTCCGAGCGCCTTTCCATAAAGCCATAGAAGTTGAATACGATATTGTAATCGAACCCAAAATGAGTTTTGGAACAGGTCATCACGAAACCACGCACATGATGTTGCAACATATTCTTGATAATGATTTTGAAGGAAAATCAGTCTTGGATATGGGGTGTGGTACGGGGGTGCTGGCCATTCTGGCCAAAAAGCGTGGCGCCGGTGAGACCGAAGCCATTGATATTGATGAATGGTGCTTTTTAAATACGCAGGAAAATATAGAGCGCAACGACTGCTCCGATATTAAAGCTTTTCAAGGTGACAGTAGTTTGTTGAAAGACAAAAAGTTCGATATCATTCTGGCCAATATCAATCGAAATATATTGTTGGAAGACATCCCCGTTTATGTGGATTGCCTTAAAAAGGGCGGGACACTTTTTTTAAGTGGCTTTTATTTGGAGGATTTGGATGCAATTTCTTCAAAATGTGGCGCCTACGGTTTGGAATTTGAAAAAAATCTTGAGAAGAACAACTGGGTTGCGGCAAAATATGTAAATTAGAAAGAAGTAAACTCCGTTATCAAAATGAGTACTAAAGAAAAAGAGTTGGAAGATGTCCTCGTGGAAGAGGAAACAACAAATGAGCATGAAATAGTTCTTTTCAACGACGATGTCAACACCTTCGACCATGTCATCAATACCCTTATCAATGTTTGTGAGCATACGCCCGAGCAGGCAGAACAATGTTCTCTGATTGTGCATTACAAAGGAAAATGCACAGTAAAAACGGGTGAATATTCTTTTCTTGAACCCAAATGTAGTAAATTGTTACAGGCCGGATTGAGTGCAGAAATCGTTTAGCTAAGCATATTCCAACACATTTTTTTAGAAAACCAATACCTTTTAACAGCAAAGTTTATGAATTTTTTATCCTGACCTAACTCTACTGATTCCCCATTTCTTTACATTTAGCCTAACGACCAAAACCAACCATTAACCGCCCATTTTTAAAAATGAGTGAATTCTTTAAGGCTGAATTGAAAGACCGTTTTTTGGAATATGCTCTCGAGCGTAGCGATTACTTTCAAATTTATACCCTCTACGACGAATTTTTGAAACCCAATTATAGTTTAGAATATGTGCAAAAACTGGTGCGGGAGATTCTGGACTACGATTCCACTCTTTTAGATGTTATGGGAGGGAATGGGCTGGATATATTTATGTTGGCATCCACTTCTGGCACAGAGGACTTTTTGGAGGAAGGCGGATTTATGAATCTGTATGTAAGAGAAGAGGAGAAGTGGGATACTTTCCTTGAACAACTGTCAGGAATGCCAAAACTGACAAAGGAGGAAAAAAAGCAAATCAAAAAAGCTGCTCCCGACTTAAAACGTGAAAAACTGATGCTTATGGGATTGATTTCGGCGGTTGCAGTCAGTTTTTTGTTTACCCTCATCAGTATATTTAATGAAACACTTTTGAAGCCCGAGTATGTTCCTGCGGATGAATTTGAACGTAGGATGGAGCAATTGCGTGAACAGTATATATTGGAGAACCAGAAACTTCAATTCGATTTGAGAGAAGCCCAGCACATTTTGGATTCTATACAGGAATAGATTATTTAAAACAGTAATTGTATTTTTAAAGAGCAACTCAAAAACAGTATAAAATGAAACCATTTCTTTACACCATTATATTAACAATCGTGACCGTTTTTTCAGGTCCTATGCTCGTTGCACAGGAAAAGTTTGATGCAGAAATTGTATCCGACCTACGAAAAACACAGCAGTATGCTTTCGGTGTGAGCGAAGAGCGGCATTTTAAAGGGGTGTTACATTTGTATGATAAACTTTTGGCAAGCGGTGTGGAAATCACGGATTATGAAATTGTTGCAAAGGGAAAGTTCGTGAAGAACCTGGTTAAAGGTTCTGAGTTGGAAGACTTGTATGAAGAGTATAAGGGAAAAGTTCGAGTGAGTGTATGCAGTGTGGCCATGAAAAAATTGGGGGTTTCTGAAGACCAGTTAATTTCGGGTATGGAACCTGTTCCCACATGGACTTTACGGGTACTTCAGTTACAAGCGAAGGGCTATAATGTCCTAACGTACTAATTGTTGAAGTAGAAAATATAGATAACAAAAACGCCGAAGCAAAGCCTCGGCGTTTTTTTATTTGTCTGTGACCGCGGCAGGATTCAAACCTGCAACCTTCTGAGCCGTAATCAGATGCGCTATTCAGTTGCGCCACGCGGCCTTATTTAAGGGCTGCAAATATATTTCTTTTTAACTTTACCACAAAACCCTAGCATACAAAAAATGGATTTTGCACCCTACATTCGAGATATTGAGGATTTCCCCAGGCCGGGAGTCGTTTTTAAGGATATTACTCCACTATTGAAAAACCCATTCGCATTCCAAAAAGCAGGGGAGGCCTTATTGGGTTTTACAAGCAATATGAAAATTGATAAAGTGGTCGGAGTAGATAGTCGTGGATTTATCTTTGCGCCTATGCTGGCCGAAAAACTGGGGGCAGGATTTGTAACTGTTCGTAAGTCCGGAAAGCTTCCGTACAAAACCATTTCGGAGCCTTACGATTTGGAGTATGGGACAGGAACACTCGAAATACATTCGGATGCTATTGAGGCAGGGGAGAGGGTCTTGGTGCACGATGATGTGCTCGCTACCGGAGGTACTGCAAGGGCGGTTTGTAAATTGGTGGAAAAACTGGGAGGCGAAGTGGTCCAGTGCAATTTTTTGATTGAACTAACATTTTTGAACGGAGCGGAAAAAATAAAAGAATATCAGAAAGAAGTATTGCTCCAATATTAATCCAACGCATTTTTGGTAACGTAGTAGCGCCAGCCTATAATGGCCAATTGTAGTTTGGAAGCTTTGGCGAGGTCCAGTCCCTTTTTAGTGTATGAAGGGAGTAAGGCCTTATTGATTTTTGCCAATACCTTGTAAAACATAAGAATACGTTGCTTTTCACAAATATAGGTAAACCAGTTTACAAGAGGATGTGATTAATAACAATGTAGCAACTCTTTACGGCATTAAATAAATATCACCGTTAAGAGTTGCACTAAAAGTGTGATAAAAAACTTTACAATTGCTATCATTTTTTTGATTGATTTTAGGTTTGAAAAAACAGTTATTTTGTTGTTGTTTCTTCGAATATATAATGATAGATGTCATGATTCCAAGCGATTACACAATAAATAATGTAATTGAATACGAGATTGTATCTTTAAAAACGACTTGCTTCTTCAACTGAAATATATGTCCTTGAAAAAAGTTTTAAATTGTAAGGTTAAAGTAATTTTTATATTTAAAAATGTTAGATTTGTAGGGACTTTTTTAACTTTTTTTTGAAAACCTAGGGAGCTTTCATCTATAAATGGGCTGATTTTAGGGTTTTCGTTTGTCCGGATAAAAAAAGAACCGCCTTACTAAGACGGTTCTACTGACAATTCAAAATATGGTTCTAGTTTAATTATTTGCTTTTTTTGGTTGTTATCTCGATAACTCCATTTTTGGCTTTCTTGCCATATTTTTCAATCGCTTTATCGCCTTTTAGCACATTCATATGATCAATGTCTTTGGGGTCAATTTCTTTGATATCCTCTGATTTGGCCTTTTTGCCATCCACATAATATAGTGGCTCCCCTTTGCCGTCATTGTCTATAAAAAAGAAGCTAGAGTTATCGTCCCCGCTTATCACTTCAATGTCCTCATCGTCATCAGAATCCCTGATGACCATAACATGGTTCCCTTTTCCTTTTTTCTCGACTTTTCGGATAGTAACATGCTTGTTTTCCAAGTCAGAATCCTCATCAATAACATGTAAAGATGAGTTACTGCCAATATGAAGTTCTTTAACCTCTTCATCACTCAATTGTTCACCGTCCACAATCACTATTTTTTTATCATCCCTCTTCCTAATGATTATTTTGGTGCTGTCACCGGTGCTAATAGTGCCTGTTCCCTTAATTTTATGGATTTTTACGTTTTTCTTTCTTGCATTCCAAAAAGAAACTGCGTTGCTCTCATGATCAAACAAAACCGTTATGGGGTCGATAGCGTCATCGGAATTGCTACTATAATTGCCGCTAAACGTTTTCCCCTTGGAGTTTTTACCGCTCATTTGTAGGGAAATATCAATAATTTCCTTGTTATCGTTTCTAACGGTCGTGTAGCTAAAATCGATACCATCTTTGGCCAGATCCTTTTTTATTTTGTCCAGTTCGGTATCAGTAGTGTTTTTGTCGATCGTCAACTCCACCGTTTTATCTTTTGGGGCTGTTTCGTTACCGATAACACTATCTATGCTGTCCAGATCTTTATAGAGGAAATTCTCCTCAATATTAAAGCTGACCAACAGCAGCCCTAATAAAGGTGCAACCATTAAAGTTTTGAGCACATTGATTTTTTTGGATTGATTTTGATTTAACATGACTATTCGTTTTTTGATTAATGAATTATAAAATGAATTGGCTAAAGTGTATTCCTGAGTATCTACCGCTTGTTTTAGCATCAGATACTGGTAGGATTTTTTATCGCCTGCGTTTGCAATGGCAAAGTGATCGGCCAAATACTCCAGGTTTTGTTTTACGGCACTCTTGTAAAACCACAATGCAGGGTTGAACCAGAAAAATATTTTTAAAACTTCCAATAATAATATGTCCAAGGTGTGAAGCTGTCGGGCATGTACTTTTTCATGTTCTAGAACCGAGTGCAGCTCGTTGGGTTCAAAAAGACTAGGATTGTAAAAAATGTAATTGAAAAAGGAGAATGGGGAGATTCTCTTTTCCGTTTGCATGTGCAAAAATGGTCTTTCTCTTCTTCGATATGCATTTTGGGCCAGTTTTTTTAGTGAAGCCAGCTTCAAAATAAATCTTGCCATTAAGAATAAACAGACTCCTATGTATAAGGTAAGAAGAATGTTTTCTGGTGAGTACCAAACATTTTCAGAAGCTGTTTGAGCCATTTGGGATAACTGTTCTCCGGTTTCAATGAATATAGGTCGGTCAACCAGAATGTTTCTCTTGATTTTTATCAGAGGAAACAAAAAGGCCAATACCAAACCAGATAAAAGAAACAATCTATTCTCTTTGAAAAGGGTTTCACGTTTTAAGAAAATATGATACACCGCTAAAAAACCTCCAGAGATAACGATGGACTGCAAAAGGTACATGAATATCGGTTCCATTACTTCTTCTTTTCTATTAAGTCAATAATTTCTTTGAGTTCCGAAATGGAAATTTTCTCCTCTTGAGCAAAGTGGGAGACCAAACTTTTAAAAGAGTCGTTGTAATAATCGGCAATGGCAGCGTTCACATACTTTTTTCTATACTCTTCCTTTGTTACTACGGGGAAATATCTATGAGTATTACCGAACGCTTCGTAGTCAACAAACCCTTTTTCCTGTAAATTCCTGACAATGGTAGATAGTGTATTGTAATGCGGTTTTTCACCTTGAATCTCCTCTAGGATTTCCTTAACGAAAGCCTTCTTGAGCTCCCAGAGAATTTTCATGATCTCCTCTTCCTTATTGGTCAATTTTTGCATAATTCTGTACTTATATGATTCAAACCTAATACTAATAATTTAGTTGAACAACTATTTTTATAGTTTATTAACTATTTTTATAGTTTTTATTTTTTAGATAACCTTCTTGGTTGCGGGTTTCTTCCCTTATCTTTGACCGAAAAATTACTTTTTGGGAAATCTACTTTTTATTATTTTGGGGCTGGTGCTGTTGATTGCAGGCGGAAATTGGTTATTGAAATCTGCGGTGGCATTATCTCTTAGAGTGAATATTCCCAAGATTGTAATTGGTATGACGGTGGTCTCTTTTGCCACCTCTGCGCCTGAACTGATAGTTAGTATAAAAGCGGCCCTTGATGGTTTTCCCGACTTGGCACTAGGTAATGTGGTCGGTTCCAACATAGCTAATTTAGGACTGGTTTTGGCCATTACCGTTATATTGGGCAGTATAGATGTAAGAAAGAGCTTCTATACTACGGATTGGCCCGTTATGATGCTTGCTTCTTTGCTCTTTGGTGGTTTTATATATTTTGATGGAGAGCTTCAGCAATACGAAGGAATTATTTTAGTATCCTTTCTATTTGTGTTTTTGGTCTACCTTTTAAGATTTCAGAAAACAGCTGTTGTAGATGAAATGCCCGAGGATGATGTGCCTTTGCCTCTGTATAAGATTGTATTGTTTTTGGGGATAGGAGGAACGGCGCTTTGGGGAGGTTCGGAATTGTTGATAGACGGCTCCGTAGGATTGGCATCCTCATTCGGTGTGAGCGACCGTATAATTGGTATTACAATTGTATCGGTAGGTACAAGTATTCCAGAGTTGGCGGCATCCGTAATCGCAGTGATAAAAAAAGAGAAGGCAATATCTCTTGGGAACTTGATCGGGTCCAACATTTTTAACCTGTTGGCCGTTTTGGGAATAACATCCATCATTACCCCGATTACCGTAATGGACCAAGGTTTATTGTCCAGTGATATTTTTTGGATGTTGGGAATATCCTTTCTAGTTCTTCCTTTGGTTTTCTTTCCTAAAGGATTGCGTTTGGGTTGGAGAGACGGGTTGATTCTCTTGGCTTTTTACGCCACCTTTGTTTATTTTACCATAAAATAAAAACCGCCCCAAAAAGCGGGACGGTTTTCATCTATAATCAACAACTAATTTATATACGTGTTTATTATACTTTTGCGGATTTTACCGTTTTTACGATAACGGCCGCAACCTTGTAAGGATCAGCATTGGAAGCAGGTCTTCTATCTTCCAACCATCCTTTCCAGCCTCTTTCAACCGTCAAAATAGGAATTCTGATGGAAGCGCCCCTGTCGGAAACACCGTAGCTGAAATCGCTAATGGAAGCAGTTTCGTGCTTACCGGTCAATCGTTCATCATTGTACTCACCGTAAACGGCAATGTGCTCTTTGGTCACCGGACGGAAAGCTTCACATACTTTTTCATAAACTTCTTTAGATCCACAAGTTCTCAAGAGATTGTTGGAGAAGTTGGCGTGCATACCAGAACCGTTCCAGTCACCTTTGATAGGTTTTGGATGGTACTCAATATAGTAACCGTAGCTCTCGGTCAATCTTTGTAGCATATAGCGTGCAACCCAAATTTCATCACCGGCTTTCTTGGCACCTTTGGCGAACAATTGGAATTCCCACTGTCCGGCAGCAACCTCTTGGTTGATACCTTCGAACTGAAGACCAGCGTCCAAACAAAGGTCGGCGTGCTCCTCAACTAGGTCTCTGCCCCAAGTGTTTCTTCCACCAACGGAACAGTAGTATAGACCTTGTGGTCCTGGATAACCTCCAACAGGGAAGCCCAATGGCAACTGAGTAGCAGTGTCCATAATAAAGTATTCCTGCTCAAATCCAAACCAGAAGTCATCATCCTCATCATCGATAGTAGCTCTGGAGTTGCTCTCGTGTGGAGTTCCATCAGGATTCAACACCTCGGTCATTACCAAATAACCATTTCTTCTAGCTGGATCAGGGTAAATCGCAACAGGCTTCAACAGGCAGTCAGAGGAACCACCTTCGGCTTGTTTGGTAGAAGAACCATCGAAGGACCACGTAGGGCAGTCTTCCAATTTACCGCTAAAATCTTCCTCAATTCTAGTCTTGCTTCTAATGTTGGCTGTTGGCTCATAACCATCCAACCATAGATACTCTAATTTAGATTTGCTCATAATTCTGGTAGTTAATCGTTCTCAATTTTATGATTAACAAAAATAGTTTTTTCATTTAATTATCAATGTTTTAAGGGGGTAAAATCACAAACTTGCCTTTATTATTTAAATTACCCCTGTTTTTAAAAGGGATCAATGAAAAAAAAGTAATTTTTGAAGTTTAAATTATTAAATTCTTAATTGTAGATTTGAAAATTAAAAATTATTGAATATGCCGAAAACAAGATTTCAAGCTTTGGTCGAAAGCCGCAATAGGGAACATATCAATATTGATGAAACAGGCAAAAGATCGGATCTATTTGCAAAAAATGTTTTCAATGAAGAAAAGATGCTTCAATTTCTTACTGCCGAAGCATTCGAAAAGGTAAAATCAGCTATTTTCCAGGGCACAAAAATAGATAGAAAGATTGCGGACCAAGTAGCTGAGGGTATGAAGGCTTGGGCACTTTCCATGGGAGCTACGCACTATACGCATTGGTTTCAGCCGCTGACAGGTGCAACGGCAGAAAAGCATGATGCATTTTTTGATATTCTGCCCAACGGTAAGGCAATGGAGAAGTTTGGAGGAGCACAATTGGTACAGCAAGAACCTGATGCTTCCAGCTTTCCGAGCGGTGGAATCCGAAATACTTTTGAAGCACGTGGATATACCGCCTGGGACCCCACATCGCCGGCATTTATTTATAAAACTACGCTCTGTATCCCTACCATATTTGTGGCCTATACAGGTGAAGCTTTGGATAACAAAGCCCCTTTGCTTAGAGCTTTGCAGGCTGTAGACCAAGCAGCTACCGGAGTGGCGCAATATTTTGATAAGAATGTAAGAAAGGTTCACGCCACATTAGGGTGGGAGCAGGAATATTTTTTGATAGACAAAGCATTGGTCAATTCCCGATTGGACCTCTCGGTAACCGGCCGTACCTTGGTAGGAAGTTTTTCCGCTAAAGGTCAACAGTTGGATGACCATTATTTTGGTGTGATACCGGCCCGGGTACTGGGCTTTATGAGTGAACTGGAAAAAGAGTGTACCAAACTCGGAATTCCCGTAAAAACCCGCCATAACGAGGTGGCCCCTAACCAGTTTGAACTGGCCCCGGTTTTTGAAGAGGCCAACCTGTCCGTAGATCATAACCTATTGCTTATGGACGTGATGGAAGAGATTGCCGATAAATATAATTTTTCGGTGCTGTTCCATGAAAAGCCATTTGCAGGAATCAACGGTTCGGGCAAGCATAATAACTGGTCTTTGGCCACGGATACAGGGGTCAATTTGTTAAGTCCGGGCTCAACACCCATGAAGAATCTGCAGTTCTTGACGTTTTTCGTGAATACAATCAAAGCGGTGGACACGTATGAAGAATTGTTGAGGGCATCCATTGCCTCCGCAAGCAATGATCATCGGTTGGGGGCCAATGAAGCACCGCCACCGATCATTTCCATATTTATTGGTAAACAACTTAGCGATGTACTCGATGAATTGGAGGGTGTTTCCAAAGGAAAACTTTCTCCACAAGAGAAAACAGAGCTTAAACTGAACGTGGTAGGGAAGATTCCAGAAATTTTATTGGACAACACGGATAGAAACAGGACATCACCGTTCGCTTTTACGGGCAACAAGTTTGAGATGCGTGGCGTGGGCTCCAAGTTGAACTGTGCCAAACCCATGACCATGCTCAATACCATCATGGCCAAACAATTGACCGACTTTAAAAAAGAGGTCGATGTGTTGATTGACAAAAAGAACCTGAAAAAAGATGAAGCCGTTTTCAATGTGCTCCGGGAATATATCAAAACCTCTAAGCGCATCCGTTTTGAAGGCGATGGATACGGTATAGAATGGCAAGAAGAAGCAAGAAGACGAAAACTGAGCTTCAACAAAAATACGCCAGAGGCCCTTCAGGTAATCACGGCAAAGGAGAGTATCGACCTCTTCAGGCAGATGGATGTGATGAACGAAGTAGAACTCAAAGCCCACAAAGAGGTGGAACTGGGAGCATACATCTTCCATATTCAAATAGAGGGTCGGGTATTGGGTGAAATGGTCTACAACCATATCATTCCCGCAGCGGTGAAGTATCAAAATATGCTGTTGGAAAACATTAGTGGGCTTAAAGAGGTCTATGGTGCGGCACATAAAAAAGTCGCCGAGGGGCAATTGAACATTTTGGAACAGATAGGTGAGCACATTGTGGAAATCAAAAGATTGACCGATGAAATGGCCGATGCCCGAAGACGGGCCAATGGCATGTCGGCCGTTGATAAAAAAGCCCAGGCCTATTGCAATAACGTGAGACCGTATTTTGAAAAAATCAGAGAGCATTCCGATGCCTTGGAGAAATTGATTGCCGATGAGTTTTGGCCGTTCACCAAGTATCGCGAAATGCTGTTTTCCAAATAGAACAAACATGAAAAATTGAAAACACGGAAAGCATGTCAATAATTTGATGGCTTTCCGTTATTTTTGCCCAAACCTTTCATATGTCATCGGATACCAGTAAAAGATATGCGCAAAGAGGTGTTTCAGCCTCCAAAGAAGATGTGCACAGCGCCATAAAGAATATTGATAAAGGACTATTCCCGAAAGCGTTCTGCAAAATTGTACCCGATTATTTAACAGGTAGCGACGACCATTGTTTGGTGATGCATGCCGATGGTGCAGGTACCAAATCGTCTTTGGCGTATATGTACTGGAAAGAAACAGGTGATATCTCAGTTTGGAAGGGCATTGCCCAAGATGCACTTATCATGAACGTGGATGATTTGATTTGCGTTGGGGCCACTGATAATATTATGTTGTCCTCAACTATTGGGCGCAACAAGAATTTGATTCCAGGTGAAGTAATTTCGGCCATTATCAACGGTACAGAAGAATTGATTTCCGATTTGGACAAACATGGCATTACCATCCGTTCCACGGGGGGCGAAACTGCCGATGTGGGGGATTTAGTGCGGACCATTATCGTAGATTCCACAGTAACTGCGCGGATGGACCGAAAAAACGTCATCGACAATGCCAATATCAAGGCAGGCGATGTCATTGTAGGGTTGGCTTCTTTCGGACAGGCGAGTTACGAAACTGAATATAACGGAGGAATGGGCAGTAATGGCCTGACTTCCGCACGACATGACGTGTTTTCAAAATACCTCGCCGAAAAATACCCGGAAAGCTTTGATGCATCCGTTCCTGAAGAATTGGTGTATTCGGGCCATACAAAATTGACAGATGAGGTTCAAGGTGCACCCCTTGATGCAGGCAAATTAGTGTTGTCGCCTACACGGACATATGCTCCCATCATTAAAAAAATATTGGACCAATATTCTTCGAGTGAAATCCATGGCATGGTGCATTGCAGTGGTGGTGCCCAGACCAAGATTCTTCATTTTGTGGATAATCTGCACATTGTCAAAAATAACCTGTTCCCGATTCCACCTTTGTTCAAATTGATTCAAGAGCAATCAGGTACGGATTGGAAGGAAATGTACCAAGTCTTCAATTGTGGTCATCGAATGGAATTATATGTAGATGAGCAGGTTGCGGAAGATGTCATTGCTATTTCCCAAAGTTTCAACGTAGATGCACAGATCATCGGGCGAGTGGAATCATCCGAAACCAAAAAACTGACCATCCAAAGCGAGTACGGTAAGTTTGAATACTAGCATACGATTTCTCTCGAAATAGCGTTTTAATATATAAACCTTAATGCTATGGAAAGAAAAGAGTTTCTCCGAAGTTTGGGGGCTGGTGCCGCATTTGCCCTTACATTTCCCTGTTTACAAGGGTGTTCCAAGGATGAAATCGACGGTAATCTGGTCGATGAACCTACAGGAGTCGATTTTACCATTGACCTTACTTCAGCCGAAGCATCGAATCTTTCTGAAAACGGAGGTTATATTTTAAAGGACTTAGTCGTTGTTGCCAGAAACCTACAAGGGGAATATGTGGCAGCAAGCCAAGTCTGTAGTCATCAATCTTATGATCAGGTGCGTTTTGTGGACCAGAACGGAGGTATTTTTTATTGCGACGTACATGGTTCAAGGTTTGGTCAGGATGGAACCCCGCTAAATCAGGTGGATGGAACCCCGGCCAGAGCGCTAACAGTTTACAATACGGAACTCGATGGTTCCATTTTAAGGGTTTATGAATAGTTTTTTGAATCCCAAATCGAATGAAAAAATTAATCTACATTCTACTATTCGCTTGCTGTGGTATGCTTCAGGCACAACAGTGGCAAGAAAGTTTTGATGATGCACTTACCAAAGCGTCTGCAGAGAACAAACCGATTGTTCTGGTTTTCTCAGGGTCGGATTGGTGCGCCCCGTGTATCCGTTTAAAGAAACATATTTTTGATAGTGATGAGTTCAAGGCTTATGCTTTGGAACATTATGTAATGTACGATGCAGATTTTCCCAGAAAAAAGCAGAACCAACTACCCGAGGAGAAACTGAACGTGAATAAATCCCTTGCCGAAATGTATAACCCAAAGGGTTATTTTCCATTAGTGGTGGTGATGGATAAGGACCAGTATGTTCTGGGCACCACAGGTTTTGTGGCCCGGACCAGTCCTGAAAAGTATATAAAGACCCTCAATAAGTTCTTAAAATGAAGACCCTCGTAGCCTTAGCTTGCAGTCTATCTTGCCTGCTGTCGTTCGGGCAGTTAGGGCAAACAGATGTTACCGTTAAAAAGACCCTAAAATTAATGGGTACTCGGTTCGAGATAACCGTGGTGGCGCCAAACGAGGAAATTGGTTATATCAACATAGATGAAGCCGTATCGGAAATAGAACGGATAGAACGGATTATATCATCATGGGACGAAAACTCCGAAACTTCCCTCATCAACAAAAATGCAGGTGTAAAACCCATCAAAGTTAGTCAAGAGCTTTTTGGATTGATTGAGCGAGCCATCAAAATATCTGAAATTACCGATGGCGCTTTTGATATTACTTATGCTTCCATGGACAATATCTGGAAGTTTGATGGAACCATGGATAAGATCCCCAGTGAGGCGGAAATCAAAAATTCTGTGTCAAAAGTGGGATTTAAAAAAATCAAATTGGATGCGGAAAATCAGACCGTGTATCTCCCTGAAAAAGGAATGAGAATCGGATTTGGGGCCATTGGTAAGGGGTACGCTGCCGATAAGGCGAAGGATTTGCTTGTGTCCAAGGATGTAAAAGGAGGAATTATAAACGCTTCTGGGGACCTCACAACGTGGGGCACCAAAGTAACCGGGGAAAAATGGTTGGTAGGGATAGCTAACCCGCTTAGCAAGGATAAAGTTTTCAGTTGGTTGCCGGTTGTGGAATCCTCAGTGGCCACTTCGGGGAATTACGAAAAATACATTACACTCAACGGTGAAAAATATTCGCACATTATCGACCCTAGGTCTGGCTACCCTACCAAGGGCGTTAATAGTGTTTCTATTTTTGCCAAACAAGCGGAATTGTGCGATGCTTTGGCAACGGCCGTTTTTACCATGGGCCGTGATGTTGGTCTGCACATGATCAACCAAATTGATGGGGTAGAGGCTGTGATAGTGGATTTTGAGAACAAAGTTCATCGAAGTTCAGGTATTATGTTCGACACGAATTAGTACATTTATAGTATGGGAAAGCCTATTGCTCTACTGTTTCTTTTGATTTTGGCCAGTTCTTGCGTGGTTGTTCGCGAGTACGATAAAGTGTATGTGAACGCTGAAGAAATGCAACTGAGTGCCAGGCCGTGCGAAAGGTTCGAGACCAATTTTCATATTTATAGGGAGGCGTCCTCCGGTGCCAATGGTGGCAAAACAGGGGGCGGATGCGGATGCAATTGACCAGAAGATTATAGCTTAATCAACTTAAAACCTCATGACGCAGTTGTCCAGATCAGTAAAATCCGTTTGTATAGCCCTTTTCTTTTTCATGACATTATGGTGTTGGTCACAACAAGGGGACAACTCCTATCAACGTAGAGTTTTGGAGACCAGCGAAGTCGATATGCTGTTCAGTTATTACAGTCAAGATGGACAAAATGCTGCCGTAACGGGAGGTGAAGGTACCGAAGAATTGACTGATGCTACCTCCAGCATTGTTTTGCGCATGCCCATGAACGAGGATGACATTTTAACGGTGGATGTTGGTCTTTCTGCCTATACCTCTGCTTCTTCCAGTAATGTGAATCCTTTGGATGGCGGACTCAATGTGACTCCTTTTGATGCTTCTTCGGGGGAATCACGAAAGGATATGTTGGTCTATATCAATCCCTCATATCAGCATAGTTCGGAAGACCGGAATACCATCTGGAGTGCCAATGCCTACTTTTCATCGGAATATGATTATTCTTCAATAGGGTTTGGTGGCAGCTTCACCAAATTGTTCAATGAAAAAAATACGGAAATAACCTTGAGCGGTCGCGTGTTTTTAGATAAATGGAACTCACAGTATCCCATAGAACTACGCGAAGGTTTTTTTGATGACCGAATTACGGGGAACGGGACTTATAACCCGATTTTTATGGAATTTGATAATGAGAACCGAAATTCATACTCGCTATCCCTGAGCTTTTCCCAGATATTGAGCAAAAAATTACAGGGAGCACTTTTTATGGATGTGGTGTCCCAGAATGGATTGTTGAGCACGCCCTTCCAGCGGGTGTATTTTTCGGATTTTGAGGATTTTTATATTGATGAGTTTCAATTGGCGGACAATGTGGAACAATTGCCCGATAGTCGTTTTAAACTACCTGTTGGAGGTAGATTGAATTATTATTTGAACGATGTGGTGATTCTACGGTCGTATTATAGGTTTTATTGGGACGATTGGGGCATAAATTCCCATACGGCCAGTCTGGAAGCTCCTGTTAAGCTATCCGATAAGTTTACCATATATCCTAGTTACCGGTATTACACGCAGACCGCTGCGGATTATTTTTATCCCAAGGAGCAAGCATTGTCAACTTATGAATTTTATACATCGGATTATGATTTGTCCGATTACGATGCCCATCAATATGGGATAGGAGTGCAGTACAAGGATATTTTCACCAGTGCTAAATTGCTCAATTTTGGTTTAAAGACCATCAATCTTCAATTTAGCCAATACGATCGTAGCGATGGCCTTAATGCCTTCATTGTAACCTTCGGTACTACTTTTGTTGGTAATTGACCTCATTTAGTTAGAAAAGAATCCCGCTAAAAAATCGTAAATTCGCATTCCTATTAGGAGGATTGATTTATGCTAGACAAACTCAACATTGTAAAACAGCGTTTTGATGAGGTTTCGGACCTGATCATACAGCCCGATATTATTGCGGACCAAAAAAGGTACGTAAAACTCAACAAGGAGTATAAGGATCTAAAGTTGCTGAGCGACAAAAGGGATGAATACATTACCCTTACCAATAACATCGAGGAGGCAGAGGAAATTATTTCGGATGGTAGTGATGCCGAGATGGTGGAAATGGCCAAAATGCAGTTGGACGAGGCCAAAAGTGCTTTGCCCAAACTGGAAGAGGAAATCAAGTTTCTTTTGATTCCCAAAGACCCGGAGGATGCCAAGAACGTGGTCATGGAAATCCGTGCAGGTACAGGTGGTGATGAGGCCAGTATCTTTGCTGGCGATTTGTTCCGTATGTATACCAAATATTGCGAATCCAAAGGTTGGAAGACCAACGTAATCGACTTGAGCGAGGGAACCAGTGGTGGATATAAGGAGATTCACTTTGAAGTGAACGGAGAGGATGTTTATGGAACTCTAAAGTTTGAGGCAGGGGTGCACCGTGTGCAACGTGTACCGCAGACAGAAACACAAGGTAGGGTACACACCAGTGCCGCAACCGTAATGGTAATTCCCGAAGCGGAGGAATTTGATGTGCAGATAGACCCCAAAGATGTTCGAATCGACTACTTCTGTTCATCAGGACCAGGTGGGCAGTCGGTTAACACGACGTATTCAGCGGTTCGTCTAACACACGAGCCCACGGGAATTGTGGCGCAATGTCAGGATGAAAAATCCCAGCACAAGAATAAGGATAAGGCCTTCAAGGTGCTTCGTGCCCGTTTGTACGATATGGAATTGGCCAAAAAACAGGCAGAGGATGCCGCCAAACGTAATTCACAGGTAAGCAGTGGTGACCGTTCGGCGAAAATCCGTACCTATAATTATCCGCAAGGTAGGGTGACGGACCACAGAATCGGTTTGACCCTTTACGATTTACAGAATATTATAAACGGAGATGTCCAAAAAATAATCGATGAGTTGATGTTGGTGGAAAACACCGAAAAACTCAAAGAGGCATCGGAGATATTTTAATCTTTAGAATAGATTTTTCAGTACTGTCGAGAACACAATCCAATGAAGATAGAAGATTTAATTGCCCAAATTCGTCAAAAAAAATCATTTCTCTGTGTAGGTCTCGACACTGACCTGGATAAAATTCCTGGTCATCTTCTAAAAGAAGAAGACCCCATTTTTGCGTTCAATAAAGCTATTATAGATGCTACACATCAATACTGTGTGGCCTACAAGCCCAATATAGCCTTTTACGAAGCTTATGGTATCAAAGGATGGAGGTCCTTGGAGCGGACTATGGAATACTTGAATGCCAACTATCCTGAGATTTTCACCATTGCCGATGCCAAACGTGGGGATATCGGAAATACATCTACGCGCTATGCGAAGGCCTTTTTTGAGGTTATGGAGTTTGATTCCATTACCATTGCGCCTTATATGGGCAAGGATTCGGTAGAACCTTTTCTGGAATTTGAAGATAGGCATACCATATTGTTGGCATTGACCTCTAATCAGGGAGCATATGATTTTCAGACCAAAACTTTGGATGGGCAGGAATTGTACAAAGAAGTATTGTCCGTTTCCAAAACCTATAAAGGTTCCGAGCGATTGATGTATGTGGTCGGCGCCACAAAGGCCTCTTATTTGGAGGATATTCGAAAAATAGTACCGGAGAGCTTTTTATTAGTGCCTGGCGTGGGAGCGCAGGGAGGTAGTTTGCAGGACGTATGCAAGTATGGAATCACCAAAAATGTAGGTTTATTGGTGAATTCTTCCAGAGGAATTATTTATGCATCAACGGGCAATGACTTTGCTGAAGTCGCTGCGAAAAAGGCATACGAAATCCAGCAAGAAATGCAAATTGAACTGAGTAAAATCAAGTAGAGCATAGCAATGCCGATTATAGGCTCTCTAAAATCTTTTTAATACTCTGTGCCTTTCTTTTGAAAAACTCGTCCAATTGATTCTCTTTTGCGGCAACACTTGCTGCTTTTTCCATAAAATTTTGGTGCATCACCTCCAAAATGGAAGCTGCTTGGCTTAAACCTGTAATCGGTGTTACAGCCCCTACTTTACAATTTTGATTATTCATAGCTCTCAAGATTTGTTAATAACAAAGATACGTTCAAATCGTACTGGTGGACTACATTAGAAAGGGTATACGTCTATAAATCAGGTAATTTATCTAAAATTTAACGTATTTCGCTATTTTTCGCGATTTCGCTAACAATAGTTTTGGATTATATTAACGTATCCTTGTGATGGCTGCAATTTGGTTTAAAATGTAGTAACACGATGATTTTATCGGTTTAACTCTTAACTCAAAAGCGGGGCTAAAATAGTGGTCGATGGTCGTGGTTTTAAAAATGCAAAAAGATAGCTTCAGGTTTTATACTCAAGCAATTATTAGGGGTAGCTGGTAAAGAAAAAAACCGGTGAGGTACACCGGTTTTTAAACTAACTAACTCAAAAAAATGCTAACTCAGATAACTTGTACAAAATTCAAGTTTAACCTCCAGATCAAGGTTAATTTAACTTTAGGAATTTGTTATAATTATACTTAATTATTGAGTTTATAACGCCTTCTTTTTTGAGTTATTGCGTTTTTATCAAAAAATTATGATTAATCTTGAAGTGCAAAGACCTTTTTTAACAAATCTGTTGTTCTGGACGAAACTTTTGTCCTAATTTCCTTTTCCTCTACCGCTATCATAGTATAAACTCCTTCCAGCGCCTGATTGGTGGTATAATCGGTCAAATCTGGATTTACATCGTTGGTCAAGGGCAGGCTGTTGTACTTCGTAATAATATTGCTCCAGATTTGGTCGGCCCCTACTTTTTGGAACGAGTTTTTGATAACCGGATTGAATTTATTGTACAATTGTGTTTTGGTCGCTTGCTGCAAATATTGTGTCGCTGCGTTGTCGTTCCCCAGCAGAATTTGTTTGGCATCATTGAATGTAATCCCTTTAACTGCTTGAATAAAGATGGGGGTGGCTTCGCCCACGGCGTCCTCCGCTGCTCGATTGATAATTCGCAATCCTTCATCGGCCAAGCTTGATAGACCAACATCACGTAAGGTCTTATCCACTTTTTGAAGCTCTTCGGGCAGCAATATTTTTACTAGCTCATTCCTATAGAATCCATTTTCAGTGGTAAGTTTGTTCACCTGCTTTTCAATGCCCATATTGAGGGCTTCGCGCAATCCTTGGGCTATTTGGTCGTTTCCGATACCTGTTGTTCCTTGGGGCAATTGGTTTACAACCTGCTGCAGCTCTGCACAGCCTACAAGTTGAAATACCAATACACATAACAATAATCTTTTCATGGTTAAATTTTTAGATGTTATGAAAATAGCTCGAATCGACCTAAAACTGATTTGTTTTGTCAATTTTTAGCTGAAATGACTTAAATCCATTCATTATCATATTCTTTTCTTTGATGAATTAAGCGGATAATGTAATCGGTTTTTCGTTGACGAGGATTTCTAGAGGTTCGCCGGCATCAATATCAAAATTAGCCCCTTCTTGGGTTATGGTCACCTTTAAAATTCTATCCCTAAAATTAATTTTAAATGAATATTTTTCCCATTGTTCTGGGATTTTTGGGGCAAAGCAAAGTTTTCCATCCTTCACCCTCATACCTCCAAAACCTTCAACAATACTCATCCAAGTACCGGCCATCGAGGTAATGTGCAATCCTTCTTCAACCTCCTTATTGTAATCGTCCAAGTCCAATCTGGACGTACGCAAATAGAACGTATAGGCCTGCTCCATTCGGTTCAATTTAGCGGCCTGAACAGAGTGCACGCAAGGCGACAACGAAGATTCATGAACGGTAAACGGTTCATAAAAATCAAAATGCTTTTCCAATTCATCGACGGTAAAGTGGTCTTCAAAAAAATAGAATCCCTGTAATGTGTCAGCTTGCTTTATATATGGCGAGCGCAAAATCCTATCCCAACTCCAATGTTGGTTAATGGGACGTTCTTTTCTATCCAAATTGGCCACGCGAACCAAATCTTTGTCCAAGAAACCATCTTGCTGCAAATAAACCCCATGCTCTTCGGAGTAAGGGAAATACATATGGGCGGCCACTTTTTTCCAAAGCCCTGTCTCGTCATTGGTCAGCTTTGTCTTTTCAATGATTCTTTTATAGTCGGCAGGGTAGTTCTGTTGCACATGATCCAATTGCTCCAGTGCATATTCTAAACACCATTTTGCGATGTAGTTGGTGTACCAGTTATTATGAACGTTATTTTCATACTCGTTCGGGCCTGTCACACCTAGCATTACATATTTTTTTCTGTTTTCGGACCAGTTGACGCGCTGTTGCCAAAAACGGGCAATTCCGATTAAAACTTCCAATCCCATTTCAGGTACGTAACTGTAATCTTCGGTATAGCGCGTATAATTGTAAATGGCATAGGCAATGGCACCATTTCTATGGATTTCCTCAAAAGTGATTTCCCACTCGTTATGACACTCTTCACCGTTCATGGTTACCATTGGGTAGAGGGCGGCTCCGTTTTTAAAGCCTAGCTTTTCTGCATTCTCGATAGCTTTTTCTAAGTGATTGTACCTGTACTTAAGCAATTTTCTGGCTACTTCTTGATTTTTGGTTGCCATGTAAAATGGAATACAGTACGCTTCGGTGTCCCAATAGGTGCTGCCACCATATTTTTCACCCGTAAATCCTTTGGGACCAATGTTCAATCGAGAATCCGTTCCGGTATAGGTCTGGTTCAATTGAAAAATATTGAAACGTATGCCCTGTTGGGCCTTGATGTCGCCTTCAATAGCAATGTCGCTCATTTCCCAAATCTGGGCCCAAGCTTCTTTTTGTTTTTGGAGCAATCCATGGAAACCGACCATTGTGACCTTGTCCAGAACATTATTTGCTGCTTTTTGCAATTTATCGGCTGGATGGTTTCTGTCTACTGTGTAACCTCCATATTTAACTAGTGTAACTTCTTGCCCCTTTTTGACATCGACCACATAAGAATGGCCAACAGAAAGTTCATCTTTTTTTGATGTTGGGTTTATTTCTGATTTGTTTCCATCCAAAAAAAGTTCCGAATGCATGAAAGTACATACCTTAAAATTGGTCTTCATGGTGTGCGACTCGATAAATGCCCGGTTTTTTTCTGATGTTACCTTTGTAGTGTTCCAAAACTTGTCGTCCCAGTTGCTGTCTTCATTGGTGATTCCAGCATCGATATAGGGTTTAAAAACTACCGAAGCATCAGAATTAATTGGGGTAATCTCAAACTTGATAGCTCCGACTTCATCGTGCGATAAGCTTAAAAATCGTGTGGCGACCACTTCAACCTCTATATTGTTGGGTATGGTGGCCGTAAAGCTTCTTTGATACCAACCCTCTTTCATATTGAGCTCGCGCCTAAAATTTTTGATGTTGGAACAGGTGGCCAAATCCAAAGGAGTACCATTTATCTCAACATCGATACCAATCCAGTTGGGGGCGTTCAAAACCTTGGCAAAATATTCAGGGTACCCATTTTTCCACCATCCCACACGGGTCTTGTCCGGGTAATACACACCTGCGATGTAGCTTCCTTGAAAGGTTGGCCCTGAATAGGATTCTTCAAAATTGGCACGCTGTCCCATAGCTCCGTTGCCTATACTGAACAAGCTTTCGGAGGACTTTACCCGTTCCTTGCCAAACCCTTCTTCGATAAGGCTCCATGGATGTGGTTGTATATAGTCTTGGTTCATTTACTAATGATTGACGTTGTGTTTGTTTGCTTTAAATCGTTGATTAGAAGATACGTAATCTTTGATTAAGAAAAAATAACGGTCTTATTGTTGTAGACCATGGTTTTCCGTGCTACGTGAAGTTGAACGGCCCGGGAAAGTACAATACGTTCCAAATCCCTGCCTTTGGCAATAAAATCTTTTACGGCGTGGGTGTGCGAAACCGTGGTCACGTCTTGCTCTATAATTGGTCCGGCATCCAAATCTTCCGTAACATAATGGCTTGTGGCACCTATAATTTTTACTCCTCTCTCAAAAGCGGCATGATAAGGTTTTGCTCCTGCAAAGGCCGGCAAGAAAGAATGGTGAATATTAATGATTTTTTGAGGGAACACATTAATCACCTTTGGTGATACAATCTGCATATACCTCGCCAAAACAATAAAATCCACTTCATACTGTTTCAAAAGTTCTAGTTGCTTGTCTTCTGCTTCCGCCTTGGTTTCCTTGGTCACTGGAATATGAAAATAAGGGATGTCAAATTGTTTTGCCACATATTCCAAATCCGTATGGTTGCTTAAAATAAAAGGAATGTCCACCGATAGTTCACCAGAGTTGTATCGGCTCAGCAGATCATACAAACAGTGATTGTATTTGGAAACGAATATGGCCATCTTAGGTTTGTAAACGTCAGTATAGGCATCCCATTCCATGTGGAACTTCTCAGCCAATTCCTGTCCAAAGTCCTTCTTAAACTTAGAAAGGTCCAATTCCTGCTCAAATTCACTCTTTAAGCGCATAAAAAATACGCCTGCCTGTTTGTCCACATGCTGGTCCAAATAGACGACATTTCCTTTTTGTTGATGGATAAAAGTGGTAACCGAGCGTATGATTCCCGATTGATCGGGACAGTTGATAAGAATGGACAGTTTCATTAAATACATTTAGGTGGATAAAATTATGGTATTCAAAAAAGGAAGCCCAAAGATTTAATATTTTTTATACAATCTTAATCAAAATCATTTTTCAATTGCATTTTCTGTAAATTGCAGAGCAAAATATGACCCTTTATTGCAGATGGAACAAATTAAACCCTACACCCCTAAACATAAAATTAGAATTGTAACCGCAGCTTCCCTGTTCGATGGGCACGATGTGGCCATCAATATTATGAGGAGAATTATCCAAGCTACTGGGGTAGAGGTTATTCATTTAGGGCATGATAGGAGTGTGGCCGAGGTGGTTGATTGTGCCATTCAAGAGGATGCTAATGCCATTGCAATGACCTCTTATCAAGGCGGGCACAACGAATACTTCCGTTACATGTTCGATTTGTTGAAGGAAAGAGGGGCAGATCATATCAAAATATTTGGCGGCGGCGGCGGTGTCATCCTTCCAGAAGAGATAAAAGAACTGATGGATTATGGTATCGAACGAATCTATTCTCCAGATGATGGTAGGGAAATGGGGCTTCAGGGTATGATTAACGATTTGGTGGAGCGCTGCGATACGGCTGTTCCGGATTTGAATCTTTCCAAAGGAAAAACCTTGGAGAGCGAGTTAGAAGAGAAGCATCCGAACACCTTGGCCCGTTTGATTTCTTTGGCAGAGAACCGTCATGAAGAATTTGAGAAATATCAGTCTGTAATTGAAAAAACAGAAAGCAATGTTCCTGTTTTGGGAATTACTGGAACAGGCGGAGCGGGTAAATCCAGTTTGGTTGATGAGTTGGTGCGTCGATTTTTGATGGATTTCCCGGATAAACACATCGGAATTGTATCCGTAGATCCTTCCAAACGAAAAACAGGAGGTGCCCTTTTGGGGGATAGGATTCGAATGAACGCCATCAACGGCGATAGGTTGTATATGCGCTCTTTGGCCACCCGCCAATCCAATTTGGCGCTGTCCAAACATGTTTCAGAAGCGGTACAGGTCCTAAAAGCGGCCAACTACGATTTGATTATTTTGGAAACCTCTGGAATCGGTCAATCAGATACCGAAATTTTGGAGCACAGTGATGTCTCCCTATACGTGATGACGCCGGAATTTGGAGCGGCAACGCAATTGGAGAAAATCGATATGTTGGACTTTGCCGACATTGTTGCCATCAACAAGTTTGACAAACGAGGGGCTTTGGATGCTATTCGCGATGTCAAAAAGCAATACGCCCGTAACCACGGATTATGGCATACCAACGAAGATGAGCTTCCTATTTTTGGGACCATTGCTTCTCAGTTCAATGATCCAGGGATGAATAGTCTCTATAAAATGGTGATGGATACCTTGGTGGAGAAAGCAGGTTCCACTCTGAATTCAACCATCGAGATTACCCAAGAAATGGCGGATAAAATTTATGTGATACCGCCAGCAAGAACCCGATATCTTTCAGAAATAGCCGAAAACAATAGAGGTTATGATGTTAAGGCAAAGGAAGAAGCAAAAATAGCCCAGAAGCTTTATGGTATCTTTTTAACGCTGACATCAGCCATGGAAATGGAACAGGAACAGGCCGAAGATTTGTTTTTGGATAAATTAGGTTTGAATGAAGAGGAAATTGGGAAGCACATCAAAAATGAGGAATCCAAAGCACTAGTTAATTTGGTCATCAAGGAGTTTGACCGCATAAAGATGCACTTGAATCCGCATCATTGGGAGGCTATTTTAAAATGGAAGGAAAAAGTGGCCCGCTACAAAGCTGACATTTACTCCTTTAAAGTTCGGGACAAAGAAGTCAAAATAAAAACGCATACCGAATCACTTTCGCACAGTCAAATTCCAAAAGTATCCCTGCCCAAATACCAAGCTTGGGGCGATATTTTACACTGGATCTTACAAGAAAATGTACCAGGTGAATTTCCGTATACAGCCGGATTATACCCTTTCAAAAGGGAAGGGGAGGACCCGACCCGAATGTTTGCCGGTGAGGGCGGGCCAGAACGTACCAATCGCAGATTCCATTATGTGAGTATGGATATGCCCGCCAAACGCTTGTCCACTGCTTTCGATTCGGTGACTTTGTATGGAAACGACCCCGGCCACCGACCAGACATCTATGGAAAAATTGGTAATGCTGGAGTTTCTATTTGTTGCTTGGATGATGCTAAAAAGCTGTATTCAGGGTTTGACCTGAGCAGTCCGATGACCTCAGTGAGTATGACCATTAATGGTCCCGCGCCCATGCTCTTGGCCTTTTTTATGAATGCTGCCATTGACCAAAATTGCGAAAAGTATATCAAAGAAAATGGTTTGGAAAAAGAGGTCGCGGACAAAATCAAAACCATTTTTAAGGAGAAAGGGATAGCACAGCCCACGTATTATGGTGAACTTCCTGAAGGAAACAATGGTCTCGGCTTGATGCTCTTGGGAATAACAGGAGACCAAGTGCTTCCCGAAAAGGTATATCAGGAAATAAAGGTAAAGACCTTGAACCAAGTTCGCGGTACGGTACAAGCCGATATTTTAAAAGAGGATCAGGCTCAGAACACCTGTATTTTTTCTACGGAGTTTGCCTTGCGTTTAATGGGGGACGTGCAGGAATATTTTATTGAGCAACAGGTACGTAATTTCTACTCGGTGTCCATATCGGGCTACCATATTGCCGAGGCGGGTGCCAACCCTATAACACAGTTGGCCTTTACCTTATCCAACGGTTTTACTTATGTGGAGTATTATTTGAGCAGAGGCATGGACATCAATAAGTTTGGACCGAATCTCTCATTCTTCTTTTCCAATGGAGTGGACCCGGAATATGCGGTTATCGGTCGTGTTGCGCGTAGAATCTGGTCGAAAGCCTTGAAAGAAAAATATGGAGCCAATCCAAGGGCGCAAATGTTGAAGTATCATATCCAAACCTCTGGACGAAGCTTGCACGCGCAGGAGATTGATTTCAACGATATCCGTACCACGCTTCAGGCCTTGTATGCGATTTATGATAATTGTAACTCACTGCATACCAATGCGTATGACGAAGCTATTACCACCCCGACCGAGGAATCCGTCCGTAGGGCAATGGCCATACAATTGATCATCAATAAAGAATTGGGTCTTGCCAAAAATGAAAATCCAATACAAGGCTCATTCATTATTGAAGAGTTGACCGATTTGGTAGAGGAGGCCGTTTTACTGGAGTTTGATAGAATCACGGAACGAGGTGGCGTATTAGGTGCTATGGAAACGATGTACCAACGCTCCAAAATCCAAGAGGAAAGTCTTCATTATGAAACATTGAAACACTCTGGGGAATATCCGATTATTGGTGTGAATACATTTTTGAGTTCCAAAGGTTCTCCAACGATTTTGCCTGCTGAGGTGATTCGTGCCACCGAAACCGAAAAAGAAAATCAGATTAAGACTTTACAAAATCTTCACAAAAGTGAAGCTACAGAAGCTGAGAAGCAATTGAGTGAATTGCAGGAGGTTGCCATCAACAATGAAAACATTTTTGAAAAATTGATGGAAGCCACAAAATATTGTTCGTTGGGTCAGATTACCGAAGCATTGTTCCAAGTAGGAGGACAGTACCGAAGAAATATGTAGGGAATTTAGTCGTTTTTGTTGATCAAAGACTTTCTCCATTTTTTAAAAGAAACACGGAAAATTCGGATTTCTTTTCTAAGAAGATTGAGGTATTCCTTTTCCTTTACTCCATCACGCTCAAGGCCATTACAATATGCAAGAATATTGCGGGTCATAATATTTACGTAAGAAAGGCTTCTCATGCGCACAGATGGACAATTGCTCAATGCAGCCTGTTCCAGTTCTTTGGTAATCAAGTTGGCATCGGCTAAAAGGGATTGAGAGATATCGTCTCTGAACGAATCGATTTTTCGTAGGGAAAGAATCTCCCTATTTTGGGCAAAATAAGCTGCGACCGCCTCGGTCATGTCGCGAAGGGCCAAAGATCTACGGTATACACCAAGGGAGTTAAGAGAATTCCTCTCCATGTTTTTCTAGCAATTTTGAATTATAAAATTACGCACGAATCAAATTTTTTTACTTTTGTTACGAAAGCTATAATTCGATTTTACTTTCGAAAACAAAAAAATAGAAGTAAATTTCTTTCTATATGAAGATAGATGACTTGAATTGGCAAATTTTGAATCATTTGCAGCAAAATGCACGGGAATCTTTTGCGAATATTGGGAGAAAGATTGGACTGACTCCACCAGCGGTTGCTGAACGCGTAAAGAAAATGGAGGACCTTGGCATAATTGAAAGTTACCGTGCCAACATTTCCTATGTAGAGGCCGGATATCAGTTGAAGGCGATAATCATGTTGCGTGCCTTTATGGGTAAGTTGAAGCCTTTTCTGGACAAGGTGAAAACATTTCAGGAGGTAGAAAATTGCTACCGTATCACTGGTAATGAGAACATTATTATGGAGGTGGTGCTCCGTGATCAATCCCACCTGGAAAAATTTATCGACGAGCTCATTGTATACGGAGAATGTAGAACTCACATTGTGTTGTCCAACGTAGTAGCCAATTCCCCCATTAAAAAAAGTAAACTAGGTAAATAGTTTCTTGTTAAATTGATGATTTAGAAACAGACTTTGGCTAGATTTTTGTTAAAATAGAGTTATGAAAAAAACATATTTGCTATCACTTTTGACCATTATTTGTACACTGTCCGTCTTCTCGCAGCAAATGGTCTTAAAAAAAGGTGAGATTGTTGAAAATCTCCCCATAAACGATTCAACCGAAAATACCTACTCCATTTATATACCTAAGGCCTTTTCCATGGAAAAGAAATGGCCATTAATGGTGGTGTTGGACACCGAGGGTAATGAGGAGAAAGCCCTCTCTATGTTCGTGGTAGCGGCAGAAAATGAGGGGTATGTTCTGGCCGCTCCAAAATTGTTGGACACTGTTTCTTTGACAAAAAATATGGTGGTTGTAAGCCAATCTATTCAAAAGGTTACAAGTATGTTGCCCATACACGGGGATAGAATTTATGCGGCTGGCAGTGAGTCTGGAGGGCAGCTTGCCAGTTTGGTTCCAGTTTTGATTACGGGCGTTAATGGGGCAATGTCCATTGGAGCCTCTTTGGCGAATCGTGAGCTGATAAATACTAAAAACCCTTTTCATTTTATAGGCATTGTGAGTAAGGAGAATTTTAATTACCCATTTATGTTGACCGATGCCAAGTTGTTGGACAGGTATAAGTTCCGCAATCAAGTGTTGCTGTATGACGGCAGCGGGGAATGGCCTGGAGTTTCTTACTTGGAAAAAGGTATGCAACTATTCACTTTGGATGCCATGGGAAGGAAATGGATTCCAAATGACCCTACCTATGTAGAAAAGGCCTATCAAGAAGATTTGGGCAAATTGGAGCAGTTGAAAAGCATTGGTGATTTGTTGTGGGCAGAGCAATACATGACCGAAATGGTGTCCATGTACGGCGCTCTAAAAAATATGAATTCCCTCCGGTCTGTGCAGAAAGATTTGAGGAAGGATAGGGGCTTCAAAGCGATGAAAAGAGCAGAAAATGCTGCCTTTTTAAAAGAATCCTTGCTCAAGGAGGATTACCAATATTATATGGAGGAAGATGTGTACACCCATAATTTCAACAATCTGGGCTGGTGGAACCATCAAATGGGAGAGATTAGCAAGTTTATTTCAGGTTCAAAACTCTATGAAAAGCAGATGGGCCATAGGTTGAAAGGTTTTGTAAATGCCTTGGCGGAAGATAACATCCGAATAATAGCTGCTGAAAAAGTGGTGGATGAAGATGCATTGGCATTTTTGTACATGTTGAAGACTATCCTTGAGCCCGAGAATCATGAATATTACCTCAAGACCATTTCCCTCAGTTCCAAAAATGATGATTTTGGAACATCGCTCTTCTATTTGGAAGAACTTTTGAAAAAAGGGTTCAAGGATAAGGATAAGCTCTACAGTCTGGAACATACAGCCTTGTTCCGCATTACTCCTGAGTTCAACGAAATGGTTACCAAGTATCTGGACGATGCACGTTATGACATCAAACTCGATGAAAATAGACCGTAGACAAAGACTTTAGTTCTTACGGGTTTAAGCTGTATTTTTGTAAAAACAGCTTCAGGATGAAATATGCAATTATATTTTCGGTGGTTTTTTTGATGGCCTGCGGTCAGGGTAAAAAATACCATGACGAAGAGAAATCCGTTGCCGCAAAATCAGATTTGATAGCGGATATTTTGGAATATCAAAAAGAACAGAACGAGAGCTTTAAAGACCCGGATTCATCCCCCTTGCCCGATAAATACCGTAAGGATTTCGAGGGGCTTGATTTTTTTGCGCCCGATACCAACTATATCGTAAAGGCACATTTTGTGCGTACACCCGATGCTGAGCCTTTTTTAATGCCAAGTACTACAGATAGGCAAACGCAAGAAGTGGTCTACGGAATAGCACATTTTAAATTGAACGGGACCGAACACCAGTTAGAGGTATACCAAAGTTTGGATTTGATGGATGATGAGGAATATGAAGATTATTTGTTTTTGCCTTTTTTAGATAATACCAACGGTGAAGAGACGTATGGAGGAGGAAGGTATATTGATTTGACGATTCCCGAAGACGATACGTTGGTGATCGACTTTAACAAGGCATACAATCCTTACTGTGTGTATAACAAAAAGTACTCCTGCCCTCTAGTGCCAAGGCAAAATTATTTGAGAACTAAGGTGAGAGCAGGAGTGAAAAATTTTAACAAGGACTAAAAAAGCCTTAATCCTAATGGAGTAAGGCTTTTTTCGTGTCATATCAATTATATTGTTAGAAAGAGTAAATCGCAGCGAACAATACAGAAGCTAGGCTGGAAGTTGGAGCTAGGTCAGTATCAATGAAAGCATCTTCTGCTGAGCTATCCAATCTGATTTCTGGTTTAAGAATCAAGTTTCCTATTGTTGCACTTCCGGTCAAGGTCAAAGCCAGTACGCTCCCATCTCCATCAACATCGGAACCTATTCCAGATGCATCTCCAAAAAAGTCACCAGTCATAAAGTATTCACCTCTAAGGCCTAGACTAAATGTTTCGGAAACTGAGTACTGAGGATATAGTGCGGCGCCTGTAAAAGACCCACCGTCATCCTCGGCACTAAAATGTGCTGCATTTATTCCCAAGAAAAAGTCATCGGAAAGGTCGAAACCACCGGTATAATCAACTTCAAAACCACCTTGGCTGTACAAGAAGTTCAAGAACTGACCTGAGTAGCCCAATTGAGCACCTACTGCATAATCGCCTGTTGGGTTAAACTCGGTCAAATCAGTTGGGTTCATCACAGCTACCATAGCAGACCATTCATTGCCCAAATCAAAATCAGCCTTTAAACCTGTATGGCTAAACGGACCGTAGGAGAATAAGTAAGATGTACTATAGTTAAAGTTAGCTACTGGCGAAATTACTTCGTACCCTAAAAAGGTGTTGAAATTACCAAAAGTAAGGGTGACGGCATCACTCACATTCCAGTATACATACAGTTGGTTTACAATATCACCGGTTGCAGAATACATGGGAGAAGCAAAAATAGCATCTGTACCCCGTGGTCCAAAAACCAAATCGGCAACAAACCCTACTTTTTCACCTTCGTAAGCGGCAATAAGGTTGGCCATACCCAAAGAGAACCCTGGAAGGTTGGCAAAAGATGATCCAGGGGCAATGGCTTCCTCATCATTTGGAGCAGTGATATTCGCTCTATAATAAGCATCTACAGAACCGCTGAAACTAAACTTTGGAGTTGTTTCTTCTTCCTGCGCAGAGGCTGAAAATGTTACCATTGAAATAATGGCGATAGCCAAAATTTTTCCGAAATTTGTATTTATAATCGTTTTCATATCATAATCGTTTAAAGTTGTCCCATTTCGCGTTTTTAGCGGGGACAGTTAGTTGTAATAATTGTGAGTTTGATTGAAAAGGTTATTAGACGGAGCGTTTGGCAGAACGCTCCGTTCCTTTTTTTACAATCTTGTTGTGAGTTTGAAATACTTTCTTATTTGTCTTGAGAAATATGTTCAGGGTATGCTTCTACGCCATGTTCGTGTAGGTCAAGACCTTCAACTTCCTCTTTTTCAGAAACTCTAAGTCCAATAGTCTTCTTCAAGATGAAAAGTACTATGAAGGATGCAAGGGCTGCCCAAAGAATGTAGGACAATGATCCATAGGTCTGAACCCATAGTAGTTTGGCTCCACCACCGTACAACAATCCGCCATCTAGTGCAAATAGGCCGATAAGTACAGTTCCAATGAATCCACATACTCCGTGAACGGAGATGGCTCCTACTGGGTCGTCAATCTTAAGTTTTTTATCGATAAATTCAATGGAGACTACCACTATAATACCGCAGATTAAACCGATGGCAAGAGCTCCCCAAGCATTCACGGCTCCACATCCGGCAGTAATACCTACCAATCCGGCCAAAGCGCCGTTTAGGGTCATGGAAATATCAGCTTTGCCATATCTAGCCCAAGTAAAGAATAGGGCAGCTATGGCTCCTATCGCGGCGGCTAGGTTTGTATTTATGATAACACTGGTTGCTGCGATGGTATCATCGCCGCCCCAAGCTAATTGGGAGCCTCCGTTGAATCCGAACCATCCCAACCAAAGAATAAATACACCAAGTGCTCCAAAGGCCATGTTATGACCAGGGATCGCCTGTGCTTTTCCATCCACGTATTTTCCGATTCTGGGTCCTACCAAAATGGCGGCAACCAATGCAGCTGCACCTCCAACGGCGTGTACCACGGAAGAACCGGCAAAATCAACAAAGCCAGCCGTGTTCAACCAAGCATCATCATCAAATGGCCAGTACCAGCTACCTGAAATTGGGTAGATAATAGTGGTAAGGATAGCGGAAAAAATCAAATAGGTCGAAAATTTGGTCCTACCTGCAATTGCTCCCGATACAATAGTAGCTGCTGTGGCACAGAAAACTGTTTGGAAGAACAGGTTGTACCAATCATCAGCACTAAAAAAGAAATATCCTTGATCGGAGGGACTGGATCTAAAGAATCCTCCGCCTACAAGGTCGCTACCATACATGATACCGTAGCCTAATGCCCAGAACATGACCGAACCAACGGCCAAGTCCATTACGTTTTTCATAATAATGTTACCGGTGTTCTTGCTACGGGTAAAACCTATTTCCAATAAGGTGAAACCTGCCTGCATAAAAAACACCAATATAGCCGCAAGGGTGATCCAAAGAGCCCCCATGTCACCAGTAATGGCTTCAACGGCTTTGTCTATCGCTTCTTGTTCTTGTACAATCATAATCTAAGTTTTTAAAGTTTTTTGGCTATTAATGTTAGTTGATTCCTGCGCTTCCGCTTTCCTTGGTCCTAATTCTGTAAGCCTCGATAACATCGGAGACGAAAATTTTTCCATCACCTACGTTGCCGGTGCTCGCAGTGTCCAATAAAACGTTTACGGTTTTTTCCAGGAAGTCATCGCTAACTACGATAACCAAATACCTTCGTTGAATATCGCTAGTGCTGTACGATATGCCACGATAGACATGTCCTTGTTTTTCATTTCCAACTCCTGTTACATCCCAGTAACTAAAGAAGTTGACCTCAATTTGATGGAGGGCTTTTTTCACCTCATCAAATTTGGATTTTCTAATAATTGCCTCGACTTTTTTCATAATTAAGTAGTTAATTGATGTCTCAAATATATAAGATAAAAGTCAAGACCATAAAAAAGTATGGGGGGTGTCGGGTATTTTTATGGGTATAAGAAAAATACCCCTTAAATTTTAGGGGTATTTAATTTTATGTTAATATTTGTTGGGTATTTATTGATTTTAAGTTAACATTTAATGTGTTTGAGCTCAGTTTTCATAAGATTGTGCACTTAAAAAGCGATAAATGTTCGTTTTTTAACAAATTTTAACTTAAAAAATACAATTTATAACTACTAAATGTGTTTGGCGATCCATAATCCCAGAACAACGGCCAAAACGCCGATACCAATGCTGGAAATCATGTAGATAGAAAAGTTGAGTAGGTCGCCGTCCTTTAATAAAGAGTGCTTTTCAAAAGCGAAAGCGGAGAAGGTAGTAAAGCCGCCGCAGAATCCTGTGGCAAGAAATAACGTATTGTTGTAGTTCAGTATATTGCCTTTGGCGGACAACCCTAAAAAAAGACCTATCAATAAACACCCAATAATGTTTACCAAGAATGTTCCTAGAAAAAAATTATGGAAAAGAGGGTTGAGCGGTCTTGAAATCAGATAACGTAAAACGCTTCCTAATCCCCCGCCCAAAAAGACAAGTAAGGCTTGTTTCATGCCCTAAAGGTACAAACTAAACCGCTTCTTTGTACTCGGTTTCGACAGTCTCTCGGGGGAAGATTTTGGTGGTTGAGATGTCGGAAATCCGTTGAATCGGTTTTGCAAACCTTTTTTTGGCTCCATTCACGCTGAAAATCAATAGAATTGCATTAACAGCAAGCAAAACAAACAGGATGCTAAAAAATACAGTCATTATAGGTTAGGTGCTTAATTAATGGTAAGACAAAAGTACGATTTTTCTTATCTGAAAGAAATCGGAGCCTTGTTATTGTTGTGAAAGCAGTGATTTTTGTGGCAACTTCAATTAAATTGTTAATTTTTAAGGAAGTGCTTAATTAAAAAGAGGATGATTATGAAAGATATAAAGGAAACCAGTATCCAAATTACACCTCTGTAATTTTTTTTATGCAGTTTTTTGTCCTTTCGGTAGGATGAAGCGATAATGACGACAAAGACAATAAAGAATAGTGCTGCAAAAATTACCTGTCCTGTGCTGAACATATTTTATATTTTTATGCAAAGCTAAATCAAAATTAAGTAATGGAAAGTAAAATTAAGGCTGTGGAACTTTTCCACAATTCATTTGGTCTAGGGGTGTCGCAGAAACCCAAAGCCGATTTAGGAGCAGAAAAGAACAAACTCAGGTTTAATTTGATGGACGAGGAAAACCGTGAATATTTGGAAGCTGCTAACAGCAATGACTTGGTTGAGGTGGCTGACGCCCTTGGTGATATGCTCTATATCTTATGTGGGACCATATTGGAGCATGGTATGCAATATAAGATTGAAGAGGTGTTCGAGGAGATTCAGCGGAGCAATATGAGCAAACTTGGTGCTGATGGAAAACCTATTTATCGGGAAGATGGAAAGGTGTTAAAGGGGCCGAACTATTTTAAACCCGATATTCAAACTATAATTGATAAATAAAAAAGGCGCCAACAGGCGCCTTTTTGTTTGTTCTAGATGACTTCATGTCGCCATCCAAATTTATCTTCTGCTCGGTTGTACTGAATGTCTGTCATTCTTTGTTTCAATAAAGAAGCATAGCTTTCTTCCAACTCTGGCAAATCATAATCTTTTCCGTGATATCCAAAACCTGAAATTGGAGAAACTACCGCTGCGGTGCCTGCACCGAACATTTCTTTTAATGAGCCGTTTTCCGCAGCTTTCACCAATTCATGAACGGATATTTTGCGAACTTCGGTTTTAATGCCTTCATCTTTGGCGATGTCCAAAATACTTTTTCGGGTTATTCCGTCCAAAATACGATCACTGGTAGGGGCGGTCATCAAGGTGTCGTTGATACGTACAAAAACGTTCATTGCGCCAGCTTCTTCGATAAATTCATGGGTATTGTCGTCCGTCCAGATAACTTGTTGGTAACCTTTATCGGCGGCCAACTTTGTTGGATAAAACTGTCCTGCGTAGTTACCACCTGCTTTGGCATAACCAACACCTCCGTTAGCTGCTCGCGAATAGGTTTCTTCGATCAAAACTTTCACTTTTCCGGAAAAATAAGATCCAGATGGAGCACATGCGATTATAAATTTATACTCGTTTGCAGGGGAAGCATGGAATCCGTTTCCTGATGCAAAAATAAACGGTCTAATGTAGAGGGAACTTCCTGGGTTCTGGGGAATCCAATCGCTTTCCACTTGGATGAGTGCATTGAGCCCTTCCATAAAATAAGCTTCGGGAATTTGTGGAATAGCCAACCTTTCAGCAGATTTGTTCAATCTTTTGCAGTTTTCCTCGGGCCTAAAAAGCCACACCTTGCCGTTCTCGTCCTTGTAGGCCTTCATTCCTTCAAAAATAGATTGTCCGTAGTGGAAAATCTTTGCAGATGGGTCTAGGGTAATGGGCTGGTAGGGAACCACCTTGGGGGCGGACCACTCACCATTCTTATAATCACAGACCAACATATGGTCGGAATAAACACTTCCAAAGGAAAGGTTGTCAAAATCCACATCATGAATTTTTGAGCTTTTCGCTCTCTCTATAGCTATCTTATTCGCTAATGTTTCCATATCACTTACATTTACAGGGATAAAATTAGCTATTTATTGTTAGTTTTGGGTGTTTAACAAATCTAAATGTTAGACTTGACACACAATTACTTAAATGTTATCAAAAATGAGAGGTTTTAACACTTTTGCTACAATTATTTTACTGTTTACCGCGCTAGTATCGTGCAAGCAAGAAACCATACAGGGCGATTACTTTGGAGAGGAATTCAAAATCTCTGGGGAGGCTTCCAAAACATCTGCTCCGTTTAACGAAATTTCCGGAAAGGATTCCCTGCAGACCCAAATTGTTGGTGAGATCAAGGAAGTATGTCAAGCCAAAGGGTGTTGGATGAAGGTCGAACTGGAGTCCGATGATGAGGTTTTTGTCCGGTTTAAAGATTACGGTTTCTTTGTGCCCAAGGATGCCGCTGGAAAAAAAGTAGTGATGAACGGTGCAGCATTTTTTGAAGAAATGTCCGTTGAAGACCAAAGGCATTATGCCGAAGATGAAGGCGCATCCGAAGACGAATTGGCGCAAATTACCGCTCCCAAAAAAACCTTGAGGTTTGAAGCGGACGGGGTACTGATCGCCACCCAACCTTGAAGCGAAAAATAATCACCACAGGTGATGGCTCCAAGACCATCCAAATAGAAGATTGGGACGAACAGTACCATTCCAAACATGGTGCGGTTCAAGAAGCCTACCATGTTTTTATAGAGCATGGTCTGCGTTTATTTCAGAATCGAAAAGTCCATTTGCTGGAAATAGGTTTCGGAACAGGACTGAATGCCCTCATTACCCTTCACGAAGCAGTGGGACAAAACCTGCAAATCGATTATGTTGGTGTGGAAGCGTTTCCCGTTTCCATGGAAGAGGTGAATCAGTTGGACTACTGCGAGCAATTGGGTTTTGAAGGATTGGAGCAAATGTTTCAAAAAATGCATAGTTGTCCATGGGAAGAAGTGATTTCGATTACAACCGATTTTTCTCTTTTAAAACAAAAAAAGGATTTTAAGCAAATCGACCAGCAAGATTTGTTCAACCTTATCTATTTTGATGCATTTGGTGCCCGAGTACAGCCAGAACTCTGGACAGAGGAAATCTTTTTAAAAATGTACCAAGCACTTACAATCGATGGCATGTTGGTCACGTATGCTGCCAAAGGTAGTGTGCGAAGGGCTATGCAGGCCGTAGGCTTTACCGTAGAGCGATTGCCCGGACCGCCCGGCAAAAGAGAAATGCTCAGAGCGGTAAAAACCTTATAATTGTCAAAAAGCTGTTAAGTTTTATCCTTTTGGTGTCATAAATAGATCTAAAGTTTAAACAAATATGTTAAACCTAAATTAACGTCTCATAAACAGTCGATTAAACCTATAACTTTGTGCAAAAGGATGATATATGAAGGTGTTGATAACAGGAGCTACTGGACTAGTGGGGCAAGCCATAGTAAAGGTGTTGCACCAAAAAGGCATTCCAGTAAATTATTTGACCACAAGCAAAGATAAGATAGATTCTTCCGAAGATTTCCAAGGATTTTATTGGAATCCGAACAAAGAAGAGATTGATTTGGATTGTTTTCATGATGTTCAGGCCATCATTAATTTGGCCGGAGCAAGTATTGCCAAACGTTGGACTCCCCAACATAAAAAGAGAGTGCTCTCCAGTAGGATCAATAGTCTTCAAACTTTGAAAAAGGGTTTGGAAAAATCTGGTAATAAAGAGGTTGAATGTCTTGTCTCCGCATCTGCGATAGGTATTTATCCGGATTCTCCTTGTGAGTATTTTGATGAGGATACTACCAAAGTAGACGATGGTTTCTTGGGAGATGTAGTGACAAAATGGGAAGCAGAGGCTGATACTTTCAGGGTACTTGGAATCGATGTCACCAAAATAAGAATAGGCCTTGTTCTTTCTTCAGAAGGAGGAGCACTGCCCAAAATGGCCTTTCCCGTAAAAAACTTTATTGGAGCACCGATTGGTACGGGAGATCAATGGCAATCTTGGATTCATATCGAAGATTTAGCACAAATGTTTGTATTTGCCGTAGAGAACAATCTTACCGGTGTTTATAATGCTGTGGCACCAAACCCGGTAACAAACACTAAGCTGACCAAGGAATTGGCAAGAATTTTAGATCGTCCCCTGTGGTTGCCAAATATGCCCGCTTTCATTCTCAAAACATTGTTGGGCGACATGTCCACACTTTTATTGGCTAGCCAAAGGGTGAGCGGTAAAAAAATTGAAGAGGAAGGTTTTGCTTTTCAATATGGTAATATCTGTCAGTCACTTAAAAATTTATATGCTTCACAAGAGGAAGGAATTCCCGCATCCGTTGAAGCTTAGTACGTTTAAATCTCAACACATTTAAATATAGAAAGTCCGCTTAGGCGGCTTTTTTTATGTTTTGCGGTGACATTTTGACATTTTTATACAATTGGCAGTACTTTTGCCACTTCAAATCAGAATAAAACAATACAACATGAGCAATAAAAGTAAGGTTGAGGAAATGGAAGATGAGCCTAAAAAAGGGCAAACCGAAGAGAGTACTGAGCTGAACGAAGAACATATAGAGGCGGAGAACGGAGAACAAAACGAGGAGGAGCTTTCGGAAGAAGAAAAATTACGTGAAGATTTGGCCAAAGAAAAAGAGAAATTTTTGAGGCTTTTCGCGGAATTTGAAAATTATAAGCGAAGAACCTCCAAGGAGCGTATGGATTTGTTCAAGACTGCTGGACAAGAGGTCATGGTGGCCATGCTCCCCATTTTGGACGATTTTGACCGTGCCTTAAAAGAACTTTCCAAATCTGAGGACAAAGAGATGTTCAAAGGTGTGGAACTCATCAGCAATAAATTTAGGGAAACCCTTAAGAACAAGGGTCTTGAGCAGGTTGAAGTAGAGCCAGGGGATACATTTGATGCAGAAGTGCACGATGCCATTACCCAAATACCCGCGCCTGACAAGAAAATGAAAGGGAAGATCATAGATGTGGTGGAAAAGGGGTTTAAACTGGGAGACCGAATCATTAGACATCCTAAAGTTGTTGTTGGAAACTAAAGTTGTATGAAGGAAGATTATTACGAAATATTAGGAGTCTCCAAAGGAGCCTCGGCCGCAGAAATCAAGAAAGCCTACCGAAAAAAGGCCATTGAATATCACCCGGATAAAAATCCAGGAGATACAAAGGCGGAGGAAATGTTCAAGAAATCTGCAGAGGCATATGAGGTGTTGGGCAACCCTGACAAAAGGGCAAAGTATGACCAATTTGGTCATGCCGCCTTCGATGGTAGCGGAGGATTTGGTGGCGGAGGTATGAATATGGACGATATCTTCAGTCAATTCGGTGATATTTTTGGAGGAGCTTTTGGAGGTGGATTCAGCGGATTTGGTGGATTCGGCGGCGGACAGCGTAGAGCCAAGGGCAGTAACTTACGTATTCGCGTAAAGTTGACCTTGGAAGAGGTTGCCAATGGTGTTGAGAAAAAGGTAAAGGTACGTAGAAAGCTTCAAGCAGATGGCGTAACCTATAAAACTTGTCCAACCTGTAATGGAACAGGGCAGATTACAAAAATCACCAATACGATTTTGGGTAGAATGCAGACGGCGACCACTTGTACAACTTGTGGTGGAGCTGGTCAGTCTATCGATAAAAAACCTTCCGATGCCGATGCACAAGGTCTCAAGGTGGTGGAGGAGACCGTGTCCATCAAAATTCCACCAGGTGTTGAGGATGGTATGCAGCTAAAAGTTACCGGAAAGGGGAACGATGCCCCAGGGAACGGTATCGCCGGAGATTTACTTGTGGCCATAGAAACGGTGGAGCACGATACCTTAAAGCGCGAAGGGGACAATTTACATTACGACCTATATATAAGCATTCCAGAAGCGGTTCTAGGTAGCTCCAAGGAAATCGATGCCATAGGAGGAAAAGTCCGTATAAAATTGGAGCCAGGTCTGCAATCCGGAAAAATTTTAAGACTTCGAGGAAAGGGTATCAACAGTTTGAACGGTTATGGTGCCGGTGATTTGCTAGTTCATGTGAATGTATGGACACCAAAGAGCATAAACAAAGAGCAGAGAGAGTTTTTTGAGCGTATGCAGGATGATGAAAACTTTGCCCCAAAACCTGAAAAATCGGACAAATCCTTTTTTGAGAAAGTGAAAGATATGTTCTCTTAAAAGAAAAAAATCTTCTGTTTAAATAAAAAACGTATATTTGGAACTGATGTTGGGTAACCGATATCTAATTTTCTTTTTCATAGCAATTTTTTTCCCATCCTTGATTTTGTTAAGGGTGGGTTTTTGTTTTTATGGGAAAACAGGTAGCTAGCAATTACATATCTTTGAAAAAATAGATTACATGGATCATATCCTTGTTGCCAAAAATGTGACCAAAACATATGGTAATCACACTGCGTTGAGCAACATTTCACTTCAAATCCCGAAGAATTGCATTTACGGACTTTTGGGTCCGAATGGGGCGGGTAAAACCTCTTTTATCAGAATAATCAATCAAATCACGCATCAAGACTCAGGTGAGATTTTGCTTAATGGAGAGCCCTTGGCCTCAAAACATATTGCATCCATAGGATACTTGCCCGAGGAGAGAGGACTGTACAAAAGCATGAAGGTGGGTGAGCAGGCATTGTATTTGGCACAGCTAAAGGGGTTGTCCAAAAGTGAAGCAAAAACAAGGCTCAAATACTGGTTCGACCGTTTGGATATTGGTGATTGGTGGGACAAGAAGATTCAGGAGCTTTCAAAAGGGATGGCCCAGAAAATCCAGTTTATTGTTACCGTACTCCACGAACCCAAATTGTTGATTTTTGATGAACCTTTTAGTGGTTTTGACCCCATAAATGCCAACATCATCAAAGACGAGATTCTTCAATTAAAGGAAAACGGAACCTCCATTATTTTTTCCACGCACCGGATGGAATCCGTGGAGGAGCTTTGTGAGTACATTGCCCTGATTCATAAGTCCGAAAAAATCTTGGATGGGAAATTGTCGGACATCAAAAAAGCATATAAAAACAATATTTTCAATGTTGGAGTTCAGATGCAAGAAGACCCTAGAGACTTTTTGAAATCCTTGGAGGAAAAGTTCAATATCCTTTCCTCGGAAATAGACCCCATTGAAAACCAATTGAATTTTAAAGTACGGTTGACATCAATGCATACAGGTGATATTTTAACGGAACTATCCAAAGTTGCTAACATCAACAGATTTGAAGAGACCATTCCATCTGCTAACGATATATTCATTCAAACCGTAAACAACAAGGACAATGGCAAGTAAACTTGGGTTGATCATAAAAAGAGAATATTTGGCCAAGGTGCGCAACCGTTCCTTTATTGTTATGACTGTTTTGAGCCCACTTTTAATGGTGGGGATGATTGTGCTCATTGCTTTTTTGGCCAAAGTAAATGATGACGAAACTAGGGTAGTGAGTGTTTTGAACAAAAGTTCTTTTTTTCAGAGCGAATTCTATCCTTCCAAAAATATTTCCTACGTGCATATGGATAATTTGACCTTGGAACAGGCAAAAGATTCAACCAATGCATTGGAATACTACGGACTGCTATACATTCCCGAAGGGAAAACGGTGGAAGAAGTATCCCGTTCTGCCTATCTTTTTACCAAGGACAATCCCAATACATCGATTACCAAGGAGCTTGAAGATGTATTTCAAAATCAATTAAGACAAGACCGGTTACAAAAATTAGGAGTTACCTCCGAGCAGTTTTCTACTGTGGAGAAACCTTTCGAAATCAATCTTTCCACTTTTGATGGCGAAAAAAGCATGCGGGGAATCAACGAGATCAAAGCTTTTATCGGAGGTGGATTTGGCTACGCGATTATGATGTTCATTATTATCTATGGTGGGTTTGTGATGCGCAGCGTTATCGAGGAAAAAACGAGTAGAATCATTGAAGTGATAATTTCTTCAGTGAAACCGTTCCAATTAATGCTCGGTAAGATTATTGGAAACTCTTTGGCCGGAATCACCCAGTTTTCCATCTGGATCATCTCGGCTTCAGCCTTACTGTTTATAGCCGTGCTGATTTTTGGCATCGATTTGACCGCACTTTCAAACGATGGTGCAGCGCCCGGGGCAGTAGGTATGTCTCAGTTGGGTGGAATGGACAGTGATATGGTAATGTACGCCAAGGAAATCTATGATATTCCGTGGGGGTTGCTCATCGTATCGTTCTTTATCTATTTTGTGCTGGGTTACCTTATTTATAGCTCTATTTATGCTGCAATCGGAGCTGCTGTTGATAACGAAACAGATACACAACAATTTATCTTTCCTATTATATTACCTTTAATGTTGGCTATTTATGTCGGGTTCTTTTCCGTTTTTAGCAACCCTCATGGTCCAATAGCTGTAGGTTTTTCGTTGTTTCCGTTAACGTCGCCCATTGTTATGTTGATGCGTTTGCCCGGCGGAATCGGTGAAGGTGGAGTGCCTTTGTGGCAGTTTTTGTTGTCCGTTTTTCTTTTGATCGTTACCTTTTTGGGTATCGTATCCTTAGCAGCAAAAATTTACAGGACAGGTATTCTGATGTATGGTAAAAAACCAACCTACAAAGAATTGATAAAATGGTTAAGATATTAGAATAGTATGCAAGACGGTGCAGAAGAAATAAAGGAAATTATCACAGAAGATCTTTGGGGGTCCATAAAGGATTTCTTGAATCTGGGGTTCCATATTGGCCAAGGTGAAAAGTCCATAGATCTTACCATAGGGCTTTTGTTGTTGTTGACCATTACCATTGTGGTAACAAAGTTCTTGTTAAAGTGGTTGCGCCAAATATTTACGCGCAAAATGGAGCAAGAGGACAAGCATAAGTTCACCAGCGTTTTTAAGTTCATTAATTATGTAATTTACCTTATCGCTGTTTTGGTCACGCTCAGTGCGGCTGGGGTGGACATTACCTTGGTAATTACGGCATCCGCAGCACTGTTTGTTGGTTTGGGTCTTGCTTTACAGGAATTGTTCAAGGATATTCTTGGAGGTATTTTTATTATAGTTGATAAGTCCCTACAGGTTGGTGATGTAGTAGAGGTCGATGGTAAAGTAGGCAAGGTGTTCGAGATTAAGCTCCGTACCACACGCGCCATAACCCGGGATGATAAGGTGCTGATCCTTCCAAACCATAAATTTATAAGCGACATTGTTTACAACTATACCCAAAACCATAGGACCACCCGTGAAAAAGTGAGTGTGGGCGTGGCCTATGGCAGCGATGTAGACTTGGTCACCAAAATTTTGGAAGAAGTGGCCAACACACAAAAACAAGTGCTCAAAAATCCTAAGCCATTTGTGTTGTTCGAGGATTTTGGAGACTCTGCCCTAATGTTCTCCATTTACTTTTTTACCAATGATACCTTCCGCGACCCTCGGATAAAAAGTGAAATGCGCTATAAAATCAATTCCAAATTCAAGGAAAACAATGTTAGTATACCATTCCCACAACGCGATATACATATTATTCAGCCAAAACAATAGACAGATATAAAAAACTCAATTTACCATATTGCAATTTGGAAGTGGTTCGCTTTCGTTGTAATACTTTGTAGCCAAGGATTATTGGCGCAAAGCACAGATGTTTTAAGGTTGGAATACCTCAATATACCGGAAAATGAAAGCGGAGTAAAGACGCAACGCTACAAAGCGCTCCTGAATGTTCCCATAAAGCTCAACGAAAAGGATGAATATTTGGCCATAGGCGGTGAATATAACCGTTTTGATATGGGGTATACCGCCGACCTCCCTTTTGATAAGAAAGAGATGATTAGGTTCCATATCATTGATTTCAATTTGGGGTTGATAAAAAAATGGAACGAAGATTGGAACTTGGTGACAATCTTGACCCCGCGCATTGCATCCAATCTGTTGGATGGGATAATTAAGGAAGATTTCTTTATGAATGCCTCGGCTGCCTTTTGGAAAGAGAAACCGAAGGCGGACAAACCTTTCAGGATCGTTTTGGGATTAACCTATAATAGCACTGCAGGAGTTCCAGTGCCATTGCCCCTTATACATTATTATAGAAGGTTTCATCCAGATTGGTCATTTGTACTGGGGGTGCCAAAATCCAACCTAAAATATCATCTGGATAAAACGCACAGTTTTGAGTTGGCATCGTTCTTGGATGGTTATTTTATGAACCTGCAAAACGATATTGTTTTGGATAATGGATTGGTAGCCTCACGGATATCGTTCAATACGTTGGTCGGTAGTTTGGGGTATCAGTATAATGTTACGGAAAGTATTTCCTTTTATGCCATAGCGGGGACCACCCTGATACAAGCGGGAAAATTACGGAACAAAGAAAGAGGAGAAGTATTTTTGTTCAATAAGGATCCAAATTTTTATATTAGGACAGGCTTCAAAATCGGAATCTTTTAAAAAAGCAGCATATGTCAAAAATTTTGGTAATAGAAGATGAATCGGCAATTAGAAGAGTATTGGTTAAAATACTGGCCGAAGAGAACGATAGCTACAATGTGGTCGAAGCAGAGGATGGCCTAGCAGGAATAGATGTTATCAAAAAAGAAGATTTTGATCTTGTACTCTGTGACATCAAAATGCCAAAAATGGATGGGGTAGAAGTTCTCGAAGCTGCCAAAAAAATAAAGCCAGAGATACCTTTTATCATGATATCGGGCCATGGCGACCTGGATACGGCAGTGAATACCATGAGGTTGGGAGCCTACGATTACATCTCCAAACCGCCAGATTTGAACCGATTGCTTACCACCGTAAGGAATGCTTTGGACAGAAAGGAATTGGCAGTCGAGAACAAGGTGCTCAAGAAAAAGATTTCCAAGAATTACGAAATGATCGGAGAGAGCAAGGAAATCGAAGCTATAAAGGAAATGATTGAAAAAGTGGCGCCAACTGATGCACGTGTTTTGATTACAGGTTCCAACGGAACAGGTAAGGAACTGGTGGCACATTGGGTTCACGAAAAAAGCCCACGTTCGTCATCACCTTTTGTAGAGGTAAACTGTGCAGCAATTCCTTCGGAATTAATCGAAAGTGAATTGTTCGGCCATGTAAAAGGTGCATTTACTTCTGCCGTTAAAGATCGTGCAGGTAAATTTGAGGCCGCCAATAAAGGAACCATATTTTTGGACGAGATCGGGGATATGAGCCTTTCCGCACAGGCCAAGGTGCTAAGGGCATTGCAGGAGAACAAGATTTCGCGTGTGGGTTCGGATAAGGATATAAAAGTAGATGTTCGTGTATTGGCCGCGACCAACAAAGATCTAAAAAAGGAAATAGAAGAGGGGAAGTTCCGAGAAGACCTATACCATCGATTGGCAGTTATTTTGATAAAGGTTCCGGCCTTGAACGAAAGACGCAATGACATTCCTCTGCTCATAGAACATTTTTCTACAAAAATCGCTGCAGAACAGGGTACCGGACAAAAGAGTTTTTCCAAAAAAGCCGTGGAATTGCTCAAAAGTTATGATTGGACAGGTAACGTTCGTGAACTTCGTAATGTAGTGGAGCGATTAATCATATTGGGCGGAAAAGAAGTATCGGAAGAGGATGTAAAGCTCTTCGCCAGTAAATGATCAATTACAATTTCCAAGGCTATTCAATGCCTCTTTTGCCAAGATTTTTACCCTTTGGTGATATTCCTTTTTATGTTGTGACAAATTGGTGTTCAACAATGTCAAGCGTGCTTCTTCATAAATATTGGTAACAAATCGGCGGGCATCTTCGCAGTCCACATCGGAGACCACTTTGTCCAAAGAAGATTCAAAGCTCAATAAGCATTGGTGGACTTGTTTTTTTATGGATGCACCTTGGGTGAGCATCATTCCATGGTTAAAATCAAGTACATCTGTAGTGTTCATGACCAATACATTGCTTCCGTAATCGCTGGATGTTTCCTGTTCAAACTCTTTAAGAACATTGATGCCAATAATAGTGCGCTCCAAAGCTTTGTGCAAAACCAATTTCGATTTTGCAAGGACATTGGCTTTGGTAGCTGTTTTTAAGTAGTCCAGTGTTAATTCCAGGCTTTCTATTGCTCCCTCACAGCCACAATCCAAAAAATTATCTTTGGTTTTTTCAATGCCGTTCAAGGCCTTGTAAGCATGATATTTGGCCATGTTCAAATCGTCGGCCATCACCGCATCCTCAATCTTGTTTTTAATGTATTCTATGTTGGAACTTGCGTATTCACATGCATTTGCAGGGGTAGTAAAGGAAGCCATAAGCCATAGACTAAGCAAGCCGATGACAAAGACTATAAGTAGGATAATCTTATTGTTTTTCATAACGCTCTAGGATTTGGGACTTTGCGTATTGATTTCCATAAAGTTACATTTTCATGGTTTTGAAGGGCAAATAGATCGATTAAATAACCATCTTAAGGTATAAGAGGTAAAAGTATCGATGAATTACATCTTTAAGTTATGGTTGGGTTGAATGAGTAGTTAAAATGAATTATATTCAATCCTATGAAAGAAATCAATACAGAGGATTATAGAGTGACCGACACAGTAAAGTTGTCCGAAATTGATACGCACCAAGATTTTAATGAATCGGACAAGAAACTGAAAAAGGAGCTAAAAAGTATCAGAAAGGACCTTGGGGATTTTCAAGATACACTCTATGCCCATGGAAAATATGGTGTCCTCGTGTGTTTGCAGGGAATGGATACTGCGGGCAAGGATAGCTTGATTCGGGAAGTGTTCAAAGATTTCAATGTAAGGGGAGTAGTAGTACATAGCTTCAAAGTGCCATCAACTAAAGAGAAAAAGCACGATTACCTTTGGCGACACTACATTGCTTTGCCCGAAAGGGGAAAATTCTCTGTGTTTAACCGAACACACTATGAGAATGTTTTGGTGACCAAGGTACATCCTGAATATATTTTGGGCGAGAACATTCCAAAGATTGATTCGGTAGAGGATATTGATGATGGGTTTTGGGAAAAACGTTACAATCAAATCAATGATTTTGAAAAGCATATCTCCGAGAACGGCACCATTATATTTAAATTTTTCCTTCACTTATCCAAAGAAGAACAACGACAGCGTCTTTTACGAAGAATCGAATTAAAGCAAAAGAATTGGAAATTCTCTCCGGGAGACTTGGAAGAACGAAAGCTTTGGGGTAAATATCAGGCTTGCTATGAGGAAGTCCTGAACAAAACTTCAAAGGCACATGCACCATGGTTTGTAGTCCCAGCAGACAATAAAAATGCGGCCCGTTTAATTGTGGCCTCCATAATGATGGAAGCGTTAAAAAAGTACAAAGATATAGAGGAACCTGAGCTAGACGATGAAATAAAGGCTAATTTAGAAACCTTTAAACAAGAACTGGAAAAAGAAACTACATGAGAACTGTTCTGATACTGGCCTTTTTGTTGGTCAGCACACCCTTTTTTTCTCAAACTGAAGACGAAAAGCAATTAAAAGCAATCTATGATGAAGCATTGACCAATGGTAAGGCCTACGATTGGCTCAACTATTTGTCCAATCAAATTGGTGGGCGGCTTTCCGGTTCCGTGCAGGCGCAGCAGGCGGTCGACTATACCAAGGCTCAATTGGACTCTTTAGGACTTGACAAGGTTTGGTTACAGCCGGTAATGGTTCCTAAATGGGTAAGGGGAGTTCCTGAGTTTGCATATATCGAAAACAAGCCAGGTTTGACCACCAATGTGCCCATTTGCGCACTTGGAGGTTCTGTGGCAACACCTTCCGGGGGATTAAAAGCCAGTGTAATCGAGGTAAAAGGAATAGAAGACCTTGAGAAACTTGGGAGAGACAAAATCGCAGGAAAAATAGTTTTCTACAATCGCCCAATGGATCCTACCATGATCAATACCTTTTCTGCCTATTCAGGATGTGTGGACCAACGTTATTCGGGTGCAGCTGAGGCTGGAAAATATGGTGCACTTGGTGTTATTGTTCGCTCCATGAACCTTCGTTTGGACGATTATCCGCACACGGGTTCCATGGGATATGGAGATACTCCGGTAGATAAGCGTATACCAGCGGCGGCAATCAGCACCAATGGTGCGGACTTGTTGAGTGCGACCATTAAGTTGAATCCGAATGCCAAGTTTTACTTTAAACAAAACTGTAAACAGTTGGAAGATGTACAATCGTACAATGTTATCGGGGAAATTACAGGCAGTGAATATCCCAAAGAGATTATGGTTGTAGGAGGTCACTTGGATTCTTGGGATTTGGGGGATGGTTCGCACGATGATGGTGCAGGCTGTGTTCAAAGCATGGATGTTCTAAGACTGTTAAAAGAAACAGGCTATAAACCAAAACGTACTTTGCGCGTGGTTTTGTTCATGAACGAGGAAAATGGTATGCGAGGCGGAAATAAGTATGCCGAAGTGGCTCGAAATAAAGGAGAAGATCACATCTTTGCTTTGGAAAGTGATTCAGGAGGGTTTACTCCGAGAGGCTTTTCCATAGATGCCTCCGAAGAAAACCTAAAGCAAATCCAAGGATGGCGAGACTTGTTTGAGCCGTATTTGATTCATATGTTTTATGAAGGAGGTAGCGGTGCGGACATTGGTCCGTTAAAAGAAGAGGGAATGGTCTTGGCCGGACTTAGACCTGATACCCAACGCTATTTTGATCATCACCATGCGGAAAATGATACTTTTGAGCACGTGAACAAGCGCGAATTGGAACTTGGTGCTGCTACCATGGCCAGCCTTGTGTACCTTATCGATAAATACGGTACGGTTCCAGTGAAAAAAATCAAGGGATAAAGGATAAAACTAAAATTAAGCCGTTCAATCACTATGTTTGAACGGTTTTCTTTTTGGTAAGAATTACGCTTTGCTGGCTTTTCTCATTCGTTTTGGTCCGTACCAAAGCCAAAACCCGGTAACGGTAAAAATAAATAGGGAAACGCCCATTACAGTTGTATAAACCAATTTAATGTACCCATCGGTGCCTAGATAATCGTCCACAATAGAGCCATCGTGAACGTTTTCCAAAAAATCAGACCGTCTTTTTCCGATGGAGAGTACATTTCCGTTAGATCCATCCAACTGAACTTCATAGAAGGAGTTTACGAAAATAAATTTTAAGGAGCCTTTTTCTTTTCTAATATCGATACGGTCAACTTCAAAAGTTCTGTCCATAAACTCATTTTGAATTGTATTGATGGCTATGGTATGAAGACTGTCAACGGGCAGCCATTTTTTTAGGTCTGCAGTTGTGCCCTTTTGCGTTTTTGGAAGGATATAACCATTGGAGTTCTTTTTCCATCCCAGAATGAGTCCGGATATGGATATAAAAAAGAAAAAAATGAATAATAATGCTCCTGTGGTTCGGTGTACTTTTCTAAATATGCGTAATACTTTGGCTTGCTTCTTCCTTTTGCCCATTCGTCCTATTAAAAACCCTAAAGATCATTAAAATTTACGGAAAGATAATAGGTGTCTGCCCTTGAATTCAGGGAATAACTTGGTATTTAACATAAATTTTTGAATGTAATGATGCTAAGCTGGAAGAACCATTTAAAAATACTAACTGACAGCAAATGGGGTGGCGAATACACCCACGACCACTTCGGCCCATATATTAAGAAAGAGTAGTGCAAGTCACTTTCCCGTAATTTTTCAAAATTTCCACACTTTTCCTCCTTCAAGCAGTTTTTTTGCTGCAGACCAATCGGGAAGTACCTCGGCATCAATCGTAATGGTACGGATTTCTTTAGCAATCTTTCCGCTGTTTTTCATGGCTTCCAAATGAGCACCGCTACGGGCAAATTCCTTCAACTCCTCTTCTGTGTTCCAGAGCGTCATGGTGTAATGTGTGGTCCAGACCCCCTTTTTTCTGAATTCCTTGCAATGGGTCGATTTTAGTTGTTTCAGAATTTTCAATGCGGTTGCCGATAGTGCAAAGAATTTGAACGGCCCCTTTAATTCAATGGACGTAATGGTTGCTTTCATCAATAGATGTATTACTGTTTGTTAGAACATAGGGGCTACGCAACAACGGTAAATATACATTTTGTTTGAAAATAACGGGCAAACCCTTACAAAGAGGGAAGATTTACTTTTTGTAAAATTGGACGCAAATCCTATTTACCAATACAGAAATTGGAAAAAATGTTACCCAATAAGTCGTCCGTTGTAACACTTCCTGTAATTTCACCCAAATGATACAATGCTTGACGGATATCGATGGCCATCAAATCGCTGGAGAGTTCCATGTCCAAACCTTCTTTCACTTTCTGAATTTCTTCAAGTGCTTTTAATAGCGCATCGTAATGCCGGCTATTGGTGATAATTGTGGTATCCCCGCTCAATGCTCCTGAATCTACCAATGAAAGAAGTTTGTCCTCTAACTCAGAGATACCTTCTTTAAACTTAGCGGACAACAAAAGTACATTGGGAATTTCTTCTTTTATTTTTTCAACTTGTTGTGGACTTAGCAAATCCATTTTATTGCAAATGGGCAACAATTGTTTGTTAGGGTACCTGTTTTGGATTTGTTCCAATTCTGACATGTCAAAATTCATTCCATCAAACAAATAGATAATGAGTCGTGCTTTTTCAATTTTGTCGAAAGTACGCTCGATTCCTATTTTTTCCACTACGTCCACGGTTTCACGGATTCCTGCGGTATCAATAAACCTAAAATTGATGCCTTTGATACTGATATGGTCTTCGACCGTATCTCGGGTTGTACCGGCAATTTCACTTACTATGGCTCTTTCTTCATTGAGCAGAACATTGAGCAAGGTAGATTTTCCCACATTGGGTTGGCCCACAATGGCCACGGGTATTCCATTTTTGATGACATTACCAAGGGCAAAGGAATCAATCAACTTTTTAAGGACTGTACTGATTCGCGTAAGCAACTCATTGAATTGGGTTCTATCGGCAAACTCTACATCTTCTTGTGAGAAATCAAGTTCCAGTTCAATTAATGATGCAAAATTCAACAACTCTTGTCGCAATTCTTGAATTTCGTTGCTGAACCCACCACGCATTTGCTGCATGGCAATATCGTGTGCAGCTTCACTGTCGCTGGCAATAAGGTCGGCCACCGCTTCTGCCTGACTCAAATCCATTTTACCATTGAGGAATGCTCGTAGCGTAAATTCTCCTGCTGAGGCAGAACGACAACCGTTTCTCAGCAATAGTTGAATAATCTGCTGCTGGATAAACGGTGAACCGTGGCAGGATACTTCCACTACATTTTCGCCCGTATAAGAATGCGGGCCTTTAAAAATGGAAACCAAGGCCTCGTCCAAAATCTTGTCACCATCAACAATATTGCCCAAATGGATGGTGTGACTCTTTTGTTCCACCAACTTTTTATTTTTTATGGACTTGAACAATCGGTCCACTAATGTAATGGCATCCGGTCCAGAGACCCTGATTACGGCAATCGCACCTGTTCCTGAAGGTGTTGCCAAGGCTACAATGTTATCTGTATACGACATGGGCACAAAAGTACAAATTCATGCGTGTTTGTAACATTTTTAATGATTTGTATACTAATAAGATGAATCATCAAAATCAATCAAAAATGGAAGTTATAAATCAAAAAGCAGTTAGAACGGACAATACTTTGTTGGCCGTTACCCACCTAACACAACTATTATCGTATGTAACAGGCTTTGGTAGCTTGATAGTTCCCTTGATTATTTGGTTGTCTTCAAAAGATAGGGTTGAGGGCATGAACGAACATGGAAAGGCCATCATCAATTTTCAGATTAGCCTTATCCTTTACATCATTATCAGTGTCCCTGCCATTTTACTTTTGGGCTTGGGTATATTGGGCTTGATAGGGGTGGGAATCATAGGTTTCATTCTACCTATTGTAAATGCCGTAAAGGCTGCAAATGGAGAATCACCGTCGCATTTTATGACGATACGGTTTATAGCATAAAAACAAAAAGCTGGAACATATTGCTCCAGCTTTTTTATGGTTGAATAGTTAGTTTAATTATTCAGCATCACCGGCATTACCAGCATGGTCACGTGCTCGCCCTCGTCCAATCCATCGATTGGGGTAAGGATGCCCGCTCTGTTAGGTAAGCTCATTTCCAAGGAAACTTCATCGGAAGATAAATTGTTCAACATTTCCAAAAGGAACCTAGAGTTGAAACCAATCTGCATATCATCACCTTGGTAAGAACAAGACAATCTTTCTTCGGCCTTGTTGCTATAATCCACATCTTCCGCAGAAATATTAAGTTCGGCACCGGCAACTTTTAAACGTATTTGGTGCGTGGTCTTGTTGGAGAAGATGGAAACCCTGCGCACAGAACTCTGGAATTGATTTCTAGCAATCGTAAGTTTGTTCGGGTTTTCTTTTGGAATCACCGCTTCGTAGTTCGGGTATTTTCCATCAATTAAGCGACAAACCAGTTCAGTATTGTCAAAATAGAATTTGGCATTGCTATCATTGTATTCTATGGTAACTTCAGATTCGGAACCTGCTAGAATACCTTTTAACAAGGTCAACGGTTTTTTGGGCATGATGAATTCCGCCACTTCGGAAGCACTAACATCTTGACGTTGGTACTTAACCAATTTATGGGCATCTGTGGCCACAAAGGTCAAGTTTTCTGGAGAGAATTGGAAAAACACACCGCTCATTACTGGGCGAAGGTCATCGTTTCCGGCTGCGAATATGGTTTTGTTGATGGCCGTGGCCAAAATATCCCCCAATAGGGTAGTGGAGCTCGGGTTGGAGACTTCCACCGCTTTTGGGAATTCAGCGCCATCGGCATAAGCCAAGGCATATTTACCGTGGTTACTACTAATTTCCACAGTATTGTTGTCCTCGACCACAAAGGTCAATGGCTGTTCTGGGAATGTTTTTAGGGTATCCAAAAGTAAACGAGCGGGAACGGCAATGGTTCCTTCGGAATCGGAATCTACTTCTAAAACCGAGCTCATTGTAGTTTCCAAATCTGAAGCGGAAACCGTTAACTTACTTTCTTTAAGATCGAACAAAAAATTGTCCAAGATGGGCAAGGTGTTGCTATTGTTGATAACTCCTCCTAAAACCTGTAACTGTTTCAATAAATATGTGCTGGATACGATAAATTTCATCAACGTAATACTTTAGTAAAGTTGCTTTTTTTGCAATTTATCCCTCTTGGAGGGCCTTTAAAATCAATAAAAACAAATATATCCCAAATGGATTTAGCAGAGAAACAAATTTATCAACACTTAAGCGGTAAACTTGCGTTTTCTGTAGTAACCGAAGAACAGTCCGAACAGTAAGGTCAAAGCCACTGGTAATCCTATGTTTACAAGCTGCCATTTAGTTTTTTGCTCTGCAATTTTTTTCACATCCAATAACGGGATGGTTACTTTCTTGTTTCGAATGTTAATAAGCCCTGTATTATCCAAAAGATAATTTGTGCTGTTCACCAAAAATTCCTTGTTCCCATAGCGGTTATTGGTCCATTTATCGTAACCCAACTCCAACGGTCTGCCATTGCGCAATTGGTTTTTAATAACGTCTCCATCAGAGATGACAATCATCTTATTTTCGGGGCCTTCTTCCGAGGTGTTTTGAAGTTTTAATGGCTTTACCCTGTTCTTATACATTGAGGTAAAGCTTCCTTCAATTAATACGGCCAGGGGCAAACCACCATTATTGTAACTTGCTTCATCAGGTTGTTGGTTGATGATGTCCAAACTTACGATTCTGGGAATTCCATCTGTTTTGGAAAGTGGCGAACTCTGCAACAGTATGGTTTTTTGATAATCGTTTTCCAATACGTCCATCGGACTGGTAAACTGGTATCTTACCGCTTCTATGTTGGTGTTGATAGGGTGATTGTTCTGTGAAAAAACCATGGGGTAATAAAACCAAGGAAGCGGATTATACTGCGAATCGTTTCCTTCTCCGGAGGCCAAAACAATTTGGGTGAAGTAAAGGTCGTTTACTAAAACTGGATTGATGCGAACCCCATATTTAAAGAACAAATCTTTTAAGTTAAGATCTCGTGGTGTAGCGATAGCTTCTCCACCACCAGCGTAAATGCTATCCATTTCCATATTGACCTGATCTATCATCCAAATGGATTTGCCACCTTGAACCATATATTGGTCCATCACATATTTTTCTTGGTCAGTAAAGGCCTCGGTAGGCTTTGCAATTAAGGCCAAGTCAAAGTTTTTTAATTGATTCAATACATTTTGTGGATTGCTTGCTACGGAATCCAATGTTATGGCTCCAATGTTGTAGTAATCCCGAATGGTAGTGAGGTAATCAGCGATATAAATATCATCTAGTTCGCCATTTCCCTTGATAACGGCGATACTCTTTTTTTCTTCAATGCTCAATTTGGTAAATGCATCCGCAAAGGCATATTCCAGTTGTTGTACGGAGTTGTTGATGCGCTCCTCTGCTGTGGCGCCTAATCTATTTTTAAGTAAAGGTACTTTTACCGTCTGGTCGTTGTAGTTGACCATGGCCCAAGGGAATACCAGTTCGTTGGATACTTTTCCGTTTTCCTCAACCGTAACGTTGGCGGGTTGTAATCCCAAGCTTTGCAATTGAGCAACCGTTTCCTGTGGATTCTCACTATCCTCCATGGGGTCTACCAAATTATATTTGATGTTACTGTTCTTGGACCCGAAGGATTCCAATAATTGAATGGTCTCTGTTTTCAATTTGGCAAACTCTGCAGGAATATTTCCATCCAAAAGCACGTCAACAATTACAGGGGCTTCAAATTTTTGGGCTACCGCTACGGCGGGTTCGGAAAGCGTATATCTTTTATCCTCGGTAAGGTCGAACCGGGTGTACACAAAACTGGCCAATAGATTGATGACGACCACTGCCACAATCACTTTTAATATGGACACCAAAAATTTTCTCATTATCGTGGCAATTGTTTTAAACGTTGAAATGTGAGGTACAGAAACAAAAGGGTCAAGGAGATAAAATACACCAAGTCCCTAGTGTCAATCACGCCTCTTGCGATGCTATCGAAATGTGCTTTTGCTCCGAGCGATTGTATGGTTTGTTGTGTTTCTCCATTTGAAAACAAGGAAGCGGCAGCATCAAACCCGTTAAAAATCAGAAAGCAGACCAAAATTCCCACTAAAAATGCAATGATTTGATTATCCGAAAGCGTGGAGGCAAATATTCCGATGGAAACATAGCAGCCCATCAAAAACAATAATCCAAAGTAAGAGCCCAATACCACCCCGAGATCATAATTACCTCCCACCATACCTAATCCAGAGATGGCAAAAACATAAACGATTGTCGGAACTACGGCGATGACACATAGTAGAAATGCGCCCCAAAATTTACCGAGGACCAATTTCCAAACAGAGATAGGCTTGATGAGCAATAATTCCAACGTTCCCATTTTCCGCTCTTCGGAAAAACTCTTCATGGTGATTGCAGGTACCAAAAAGATGAAAATCCAAGGGGCCAGCAAAAAGAAGTTGCTCAAATCGGCAAAGCCGTAATCAAAAATGTTGTATTCGCCCTTGAATACCCAAAGAAAAAGACCGTTAAGCAGTAAAAACGAACCCACGATCAGATAACCGATGGGCGATGTAAAAAAGGACCGTACCTCTCTCTTAAATATTGCGAACATTAAGATGGGTTTGTTGATTGAATTTTATGAACACTCCATGCTTCGGGTTTATCGGCGAACAGCTTTTTAGTATTGCCCCAAACCCCTTTGAAGAAATCGGAATTCCTGTAACTGTTCAGATGTGCTTCCGTATCCCAAAAACTATAGGTGAAAAATATATTTGAATTTGCAATGTCCTGATATAATTCCACCATATTACAGCCTTCAAAAGCGAGAATACCGTTTTTACTTTCTTCAAAGATTCGCTCAAAACTAGCAATATTTTCGGGTTTAAAAGTCAGTTTTACAATGCGTATCAACATTTAGAGGAAATTTATGGTTACCGTGTCCCTATAATTTAGTCCAAGAAGGGAGGAGGCCCCTCCAACGGAGTTCAGGTCACTTTTATAAATAGCAAGTTCTATGTAGCCAGCCGAATTGAACAATGCCAAGGCATCACCAGGGCCTTTGCGCTGGTTCCGTTCCAGATTATAATTTATGATGCCGTTATAGCTCTGGTGCACTTCCCTTATTTTAGTGGTACGTGCGATAATTTCAAAATCACGACCGCTACGATAGGCCTCGAACAAACTTTTTTGGATGTTGGTTACAACGTTACCGTAGTTGTCTATATAAATCACATTACCCGTGATGGTCTTACCCTCATTGGTGATCCGTGGTTCAAAATCACGTAGCTCTTTCAAGCTTTGGAAAGGTCGGCCTATAACTTCCAGTTTTCCGCCGCGAGCAATATGGCAGGCTACCTGAACAAAAATATGGAGCACGGGAAAGGCACCAGCTTCTGCATTGGGCAAATTGATTTCCACAACTTTTTCGGGTTGAACCTCGGAAGTTATCAAGGAAATAACACCGCTGTTGGCACTAACAAAATACTGTCCGTCCACCTGCACCACGATATGCTCGTTTTCGGGTGAAATTTCGGAATCCACCCCGACAACATGTACCGTTCCCTTTGGGAACGAACGATAGGCATTCCTTAGGATATAGGCACATTCCTGAATGTTAAAAGGACTAATGGCGTGCGAAATATCAACAACGTTGCAATCAGGCAGGTTGCTCAGTATGCCCCCTTTAACAGCACCCACAAAGTGATCCTTGTATCCAAAATCGGTAGTTAGGGTTATGATTGGCATACAGTACTGTTGATATGTTTTTCCGCCTTCAAATTGATTTTTAGTTAAGTTTGTTTGTAAAATTAGTCAAAAAAGAAAGAATTAAATTCTTCAAAAACAACTGTAACACCTCACAATTTTTGAACGAACTAATAATTGAACTTACGGAAATCAGTCCTCAGGAATTTTTTGGGCAGCAAAACTCCAATATCGAGTTGCTCAAAAAATATTTTCCAAAGCTAAAAATTGTAGCGAGAGGCAACAAAATCAAGGTATTTGGTGATGAAGAACTTTTGGAAGAGTTCGACAAACGCTTTGATGAACTTACCAGTCAATTTGCCAAGTACAACAAGCTTGACGAAAACATGATCGAGCGGGTACTTACCAGCAGCAGTAAGGAGGAATATACATCTTCCAAAAGTAGCGGTGATGTTTTGGTACATGGTGTTAGCGGTAGGTTGATAAAGGCCCAGACCGCAAACCAGCGTAGATTGGTGGATGCCTGTAAAAAGGACGATATGGTTTTTGCCATAGGTCCTGCGGGTACCGGCAAAACCTATACGGGTGTTGCCTTGGCCGTAAAAGCCTTGAAAGAAAAACAGGTGAGGCGAATTATTTTGACCCGTCCCGCTGTGGAAGCAGGGGAAAATCTTGGTTTTCTTCCGGGAGATCTTAAAGAGAAGCTAGATCCGTATATGCAACCTTTGTACGATGCCCTTCGGGATATGATTCCTTCCGAGAAATTGGAAAAATATATCGAGGACGGTACCATCCAAATTGCACCTATGGCCTTTATGCGCGGTCGTACGCTGGATAATGCCTTTGTGATTTTGGACGAAGCCCAGAATACCACCCATGCCCAAATGAAAATGTTCTTGACCCGTATGGGAAAAAACGCCAAGTTTTTATTAACGGGTGATCCGGGGCAGATTGATTTACCGAGACGTGTGATATCAGGTTTGAAGGAGGCTTTGCTCATTCTGAAAAATGTTGAGGGTATCAGTATCATTTACTTGGATGATAAAGATGTGATACGGCACAAATTGGTGAAAAAGGTGATTGATGCCTATAAAAACATAGAGCACCAAAATCAATACTAGAAAATTATGGGAATGAATACGCTGATGTCCACGGATTTTAACTTTCCTGGGCAAAAATCTATTTACAAAGGTAAAGTAAGGGAAGTTTATACCCTTGAGAATGATGTTTTGGTGATGGTGGCCACAGACCGCCTTTCTGCCTTTGATGTGGTGATGCCCAAAGGAATTCCGTACAAAGGTCAAATCCTAAATCAAATTGCAACCAAAATGATGAAGGATACCGAAGATATCGTGCCCAATTGGTTAATGGCGACACCAGATCCCAATGTGGCTGTAGGTAAGGCTTGTGAGCCGTTCAAAGTAGAAATGGTGATTAGGGGCTATATGTCCGGTCATGCAGCACGCGAGTACAAATCAGGTAAAAGATTGCTCTGCGGGGTTCCTATGCCCGAAGGGATGAAGGAAAACGATAAATTTCCTGAGCCTATCATCACTCCTGCAACCAAAGCGGAAAAAGGAGATCACGACGAAGATATTTCAAAAGAAGATATTTTAAAGCGCGGTATAGTTTCCAAAGAAGATTACGAAGTATTGGAAAAATATACGAGGACCCTTTTCCAAAGAGGAACCGAAATTGCAGCCAAACGAGGATTGATTCTTGTTGATACCAAGTATGAATTTGGTAAAACAAAGGATGGTGAGATTGTATTGATCGATGAAATCCATACCCCAGACTCTTCCCGATATTTCTATGCCGACGGCTATGAAGAACGCCAAGCTAAGGGCGAAGCCCAAAAACAATTGTCCAAAGAGTTTGTGAGACAATGGTTGATTTCCAATGGATTTCAAGGCTTGAAAGGACAATCTGTGCCGGAAATGTCCGATGAATATATTGAATCGGTTTCGAACAGATATATTGAACTTTATGAAAATATCACAGGAGAAAAATTTGTAAAAAGCGATATTTCCAATCTTCAGGAACGTATCCTGTCCAATGTAACGGAGTATTTGGCAAAATAACTATCGCTTACTTGTTATCTAACTAATAATTTAAAGGGAATTCTGTGAATTCCCTTTTTTTATTGCCTCGATAGTAATAAATCTTAAAACTAATTTGATATCTTGACATGGCACAAACAAATTAACTAAACAAACCAACACCATGTCAGAAAAACAAAAAAAAGCTACTGCTTACTGGAAAGAGAACCTCAGGTATTTGGTGATACTTTTGTTCATCTGGTTCTTGGTATCCTACGGAGCGGGCATTCTTTTCAAAGATGAGTTGAACACTATTCGATTGGGTGGATTTAAACTCGGGTTTTGGTTTGCGCAGCAAGGAGCCATTTACGTATTTGTCATTCTGATTTTTGTATATGTTCGTCTGATGAACAAACTCGACAAAAAATACGGCTACAACGAAGATTAACCCACCTTAAAATCGTATCATGAGTGATGTTCAAATTTGGACCTATATATTGGTCGCGCTATCCTTTGGTCTCTACATAGGAATTGCCATTTGGTCCAGGGCAGGTTCCACTAAAGAATTTTATGTGGCAGGCGGAGGAGTTTCGCCGTTGGCCAACGGCATGGCCACAGCAGCAGACTGGATGTCGGCAGCCTCTTTTATTTCCATGGCAGGAATCATTTCGTTTGCTGGTTACGATGGTGCCGTTTACTTAATGGGCTGGACCGGAGGCTACGTACTTTTGGCCTTGTTATTGGCACCTTACCTTAGGAAATTCGGAAAGTTTACGGTACCCGATTTCATCGGAGAAAGATATTATTCCAAAACGGCTCGCGTCGTGGCCGTTATTTGTGCTCTTATCGTTTCGTTTACTTATGTTGCTGGGCAAATGCGTGGTGTGGGAATCGTGTTTTCAAGATATTTGGAAGTTGATATCAATACCGGGGTGGTCATCGGAATGGTGATTGTCTTGTTCTATGCAGTTCTTGGTGGTATGAAAGGAATTACCTATACCCAAGTCGCCCAATATTGTGTTTTGATATTTGCCTTTATGGTGCCCGCTATATTTATTTCAATCCAAATGACGGGTAATCCTGTTCCACAGTTAGGTTTTGGGGATACCTTATCCGATGGCTCCGGAACCTATCTTTTGGACAAACTGGACGGTCTGTCCGAAGAACTGGGTTTTGCCGCATATACCGATGGCTCCAAAAGTACCATTGATGTCTTTGCCATTACCCTCGCATTGATGGTGGGAACAGCTGGATTACCTCACGTGATTGTTCGATTTTTCACGGTAAAACGCGTCCGTGATGCCAGAAAATCGGCGGGATTGGCCCTGTTGTTCATCGCCATACTCTATACCACGGCACCCGCGGTGGCTGTATTTGCGAGAACCAACCTTATTGAAACGGTTAGTGAGAAAGAGTACGAGAGCATGCCGGAATGGTTTAGCCGATGGGAAAAAACCGGTTTGATCGGTCACGAAGATAAAAATGGTGATGGCAAGATTCAATATGGAGCTTCACCTGAAATAAACGAACTTACAGTTGATCGTGACATTATGGTACTGGCCAATCCGGAGATTGCCGACCTTCCTGCTTGGGTCATTGGTTTGATCGCTGCGGGAGGATTGGCTGCAGCACTGTCTACCGCTGCAGGGTTGTTGTTGGTGATATCCTCCTCGGTTTCCCATGATTTGATAAAGAACGTCCTTAAACCTGACCTTTCGGAAAAAGGAGAGCTATGGGCGGCCCGACTTTCGGCTGCAGTTGCCGTTGTAGTAGCGGGATACTTCGGAATTAATCCTCCGGGATTTGTGGCAGCGGTAGTCGCATTGGCTTTTGGCCTGGCAGCGGCATCGTTTTTTCCAGCCATCATACTTGGGATTTTTTATAAAAAAATGAACAGTAAGGGAGCCATTTCTGGAATGGTAGTGGGTCTTTGTCTAATGCTTTTCTATATGTTGAAATTCAAATTTGGCATTTTTGATGGAGGTAAGGACGCGGTGTCCGGGCTTCAGGAAAATTGGTGGTTCGGAGTATCCCCAGAAGGATTTGGGTCTATTGCAATGTTGGTCAACTTCATAGTGGCCATCGTGGTTAATATGTTTACTCCGGAACCTCCCGAAGCTGTACAGGAAATCGTGGAAAACATTCGTGTTCCAAACCAAGCAGGACAAGCAATTGAGCACTGAATCTCCTGTGAAATCACTCCGTTTTTCCGTATTTTTAAGGCAGCTTAAAATTTAATTGAACATAATGAGTAATTACCACATTAAACATCTGGAGGAATATTTTCAGGTGTATCGAAAATCTGTTAGAAACCCTGAAGAATTTTGGGAAGAAGTAGCTGAAGAACACTTTTTTTGGCGAAAAAAATGGGATTCGGTACTGGAATGGGATTTTACAAAGCCAGAGATAAGTTGGTTTAAAGGAGCCAAACTGAACATTACCGAGAATTGTATAGATCGTCATATCCGTATAAGAGGCGATAAGACCGCCATTCTTTTTGAACCTAACGATCCAAACGAAGAAGCTGAACACATCACGTATCGGCAATTACACGAGAGGGTGTGCAAATACGCCAATGTGCTAAAGGATAAAGGTGTGGAGAAAGGGGATAGGGTCGTTATTTATTTACCGATGATTCCCGATTTGGCCATAGCACTTTTGGCCTGTGCCCGCATCGGGGCAATTCACTCGGTGGTTTTTGCAGGATTTTCTTCAACAGCGTTGGCCACTCGAATAAACGACTGCGGTGCCAAAATGGTATTGACGTCCGATGGTTCTTATCGTGGTAAAAAAGAAATAGATTTAAAAGCCATTGTGGATGAGGCTCTTGAAAGTTGCCCCGATGTGGATAGTGTTTTGGTTTCGAAACGTACAGGCGGCAAGGTTACAATGAAAGAAGGCAGGGATGTTTGGGTTCAGCCGTTGTTGGACAAAGCCTATTCCGATTGTGTGCCCGAACTCATGGATGCTGAAGACCCATTGTTCATATTGTATACCTCAGGTTCAACAGGTCGCCCAAAAGGGATGGTCCATACCACGGGAGGGTATATGGTGTACACGGCCTATACTTTTAAAAATGTTTTCCAGTACCGCGAAGAGGATGTGTATTGGTGTACTGCCGATATTGGATGGATTACTGGACACTCTTATATTGTTTATGGGCCATTGGCCAACGGGGCTACAACTGTAATGTTTGAGGGTGTACCATCATACCCCGATTTTGGAAGATTTTGGGATGTGGTTCAAAAACATAAAGTAACCCAGTTCTACACGGCACCCACAGCAATTAGAGCATTGGCCAAGGAGAACTTGGATTTTATTACAGAACATGACCTTTCTAGTCTCAAGGTTTTGGGAACTGTGGGAGAGCCTATCAATGAGGAAGCATGGCACTGGTATAATGATCATGTGGGCGACAAAAAGTGTCCGATAGTAGATACATGGTGGCAAACAGAAACAGGAGGTATACTTATTTCACCAATTCCTTTTTCAACACCAACAAAACCAACTTATGCCACTTTGCCCATGCCAGGTATACAACCTGCACTGATGGATGAAAATGGTAAGGAAATCAAAGGAAACCAAGTTGATGGAAGGCTTTGCATCAAGTATCCATGGCCATCCATTGCAAGAACCATCTGGGGCAATCACCAACGTTATAAAGACACTTATTTCTCTGCATTTGAAGGTAAATATTTCACAGGTGATGGAGCACTCAGGGATGAGGTGGGCTACTATCGAATCACAGGTAGGGTAGACGATGTTATTATTGTTTCAGGACACAATCTGGGCACCGCACCAATTGAAGATGCCATAAACGAGCATCCGGCAGTGGCAGAATCGGCCATTGTAGGATTTCCGCACGATATTAAAGGAAACGCCTTGTATGGCTATGTAATTTTAAAGGAAACAGGAGAAACTCGTAACCGGGATAACCTGAAAAAGGAAATCAACCAATTGATTACGGAACATATTGGTCCGATTGCCAAGCTTGATAAGATTCAGTTTGTAGAGGGGCTTCCAAAAACGCGAAGTGGTAAGATCATGAGGCGAATCCTAAGAAAAATTGCTTCAAAAGATACCAGTAACCTTGGTGATACTTCCACATTGCTGAACCCGGAAGTAGTAGAATCAATTATGAAGGAAAGTCTTTAATTAAATTTTTTGCTTTAAGTAAGGGCCTCTTTATCTAAGGAGGTCCTTTATTTTTTGTGGCTTTAGTTTTTCAATGGTTCTTAAAAAAGCAATTGCCGTAATAAAGGCATCCCCCAAGGCTGTATGCCTATCTTTTCTGGAAATACTGAATTTTTTTGCAAGGTCGTCCAAGGCGTACCGCTCTTTTTTTTGGACCACCGATGACATTAATAAGGTTCTAATATAGAGGGATTCGGTATCCAGCGTTTTATTTTTGAGCTTGGGAAGTCCATTTCTTTTAAGTGCAGCATTCATCATATTGACGTCGAATATCACATGGTGCCCCACCAATATGTGGTTTTTGGCATATTCTAAAAACTGCTTCAGGGCTTCAAGTTCAGAAATAGTACTCTTTTTACTGTGCTTGAGTATCCCATGGATTTCGGCACTCTCCGAATCGTAATGTTCCTGTTGAATGTATACTTCAAAACTTTCTTTAACCACAATGGTGTTGTCCCTCAGTTTCAAAGCACCGATGCAGAGCATTCTGTCCTTGGTCAAACTAAAACCTGTGGTTTCCGTATCCAGTACCACAAACGTATTTTCATGAATACCCTCTGGGAGCTTTTCTTTAAAGTGCTCCTCGTATTCCCACCAAAAATCGGGAAACTCCAATGATTTATTTTTGGAAAACGGCCACATTAGCGCAACAGGTTTTTTACTTGAAACCTAACTTCTATCAAGGATTGAATTTCCTTGACCGTCTTAAAGGTTCTTTTTAGTTTGATTTTTTCTTCCTTGTTCAATTTGTCCAAAGCAATGTATCGGCCCGAATCGTTGTGCAGTAAACCTTGTCTTGTTCTAAATTTGAGCAAAGCCTTGCTTGCGTAAGAACAGGCCAAATAGAGCTCTTTATTGTTGGGTTCCAGTTCCGCAAGTTTCTCATAACGTTCGGCCGTATTATTGATGGATTTGATGGAGTGGGATAAAATAAGCACCCGAGCTGCATCGATAATGGGCATAAGGGCACGTAATTTTAAATCGAAAAAGTCTTTATGTTCACCATCTTGCTCCACCAAAAAATCCCTAAAAAACCCTGAAGGTGATGGGTTTTGCAATGCACCACTTGCCAAATGGGTAAAGAATAATGGATATCCTTGAACATTGTCAAAAATATTTTGGGATAATTCATCGGCCAACGACTTATCTCCATAAGTGACATTATAGTCGAAAAATATGGATGACAATAAGATTTCGTCGGGACCCGGATTATGTATCCAATGAGTGGTCACCTTTTTCCATTCACTTAGGCTGTGGCACCAAGATGGGTTAGAAGCCATCATATCTGCTGGACAATATTCAAAACCAATGGTATTTAGCATTTTGGAAATCCGTTCGCCCAATTTTAGGAAATAGGCTCTGGTGGCTTCCAAATTTTCCACTGGAACATCCTCAAAAATAATCGCGTTGTCTTGATCAGTATTTAATAATTGTTCGCCACGACCTTGACTTCCCATACTCAACCAAGTAAATTTTACAGGAGGTTCTTCTTCCATTTTGGACAAAGCAATTTTTACCACCTGTTTTGTAGAGGCATCATTGAGTTCGGAAATAATTTTGGAAACAAGTCCCAACGGAATATTCTGTTCCAGATAACCTTGAAGCAGATTCATGATTCCATGTCGAATGCCCCGTAACCTTTTTACTTTGGAAGCCCTTTTTATGGCGCGTAAAAGAACAGCAGGGTTGTTTCCCACGGCAACCATAATATCATGTTTGGATAAAATTCCCGCCACCCTTGTGTCCGTAGTGCCATCCTCTGTGAGCACTAAATGACTGATATCGCTCTTCATCATGGCCATTTGCGATTGCGCTAAAGTAAGTCCTTTGGGATAGGTGATAATGGGGGATGACATTATGGATTGGGCGGATGCAGTAATGGGATATAATCCTGTTGCCACTTTTTTCCGGATATCTTTGTCCGTGATGATTCCCACGGGAAGGTCTTCCCGAACCACTAGCATGCAACCTACATTGTGCTTGGTCATTTTGTTGGCAATGGTCTTTACTTGTGTGCCCTCCTTGCAGGTGATGAGCTTGGTGGAATATTTGATGGGCTGCAAATCCAGCATTTTGTCGCTGGAATATGGGTTGGAGTCGATGTTGTCTCCATAGAGCTTGCCACGGTGTTTAATGGAATAGGGGTTTCCGGTGTTGGAGGCAAAACTTTCTATCAAAAAATTCCCGATACGTTTGTTTTCGAGAGCAAGAGGTTTAAAATCTTTAATGGGAATGGCATAGAGGATGGTTTCTTCATAGGCCTTAGCTTCCAATTTATAGCTTTCGTTGGCCAGCAGGGGGCGCAGTCCGAACACATCACCTTCATCACAAATATCCAATATCTGACTCGAACCTGCTTTGGAAAGTGCCACCGCACCTTTGTTTACCACATAAAAACTCTCGTGCGGGCTTTCACCTTGGGAGAAAACAACCGTATTGGTCTCTTTATGGATTATGGTCACCTCAAGGGACAATTGCTCCAATTGTTTAACCTCCATGGCATTAAAAGGCGGGTAGTTTTTTAAAAAGTCGGCAATACGCTCGGATATGGTGTTTTTCATACTACTAATTTAAGCCTTGGTTTCATTTTCTAGAAATTATTGCTCCATAACCTTTTAATGGATGATTCTCTTATATATACTGAGTTTCTCAAAGTGATTGCCGACTTTTTACCTTGCCCATAAACACCTATCTTTGCCCATCGGAAAAACAAGAATCCAATTTTCTAATAATCTATTAATCATATACAATGCAAGACGGAATCTACGCAAAGTTCAATACTTCCAAAGGTGAAATATTGGTGAAGCTTACGCATGATAAAACACCTGGAACGGTTGGCAACTTTGTTGCACTGGCAGAAGGGAATATGGAGAACAGTGCTAAACCACAAGGAAAACCGTATTATGATGGACTAAAGTTCCACAGGGTAATTGCCGATTTTATGGTACAGGGTGGATGTCCATCCGGAACTGGAACCGGAGACCCAGGATATAAGTTCGATGATGAGTTTCATCCAGATTTGGTGCATGATGGACCAGGAGTGCTATCCATGGCCAATGCAGGGCCAGGTACCAATGGGAGTCAATTTTTTATCACCCACGTAGCCACCCCATGGTTGGATAACAAGCATACGGTATTCGGCCATGTTCAAGAAGGTCAGGATATCGTGGATGCCATTTCTCAAGGAGATGCCATCGAAACCTTGGAAATTGTTAGGGTGGGTGAAGAGGCCCAGAAATGGAACGCAATTGAGGCTTTCCGTACATTTGAAGGTGCAAGAGAAAAGCGTATCGCAGAACAAAAGGCTGCTGCAGAGGCCGAGATGGAAAAGTTGGCCGCCGGTTTTGATAAGACCGATAGTGGACTTCGTTATAAGATTATTCAAAAAGGTAGCGGTGCCAAAGCAGAAAAGGGTAAAACTGTATCCGTGCATTATGAAGGAGCTTTGACGAATGGCCAAGTATTCGATTCATCCTATAAAAGAAAGCAACCTATAGATTTTTCATTGGGTATTGGACAAGTAATTCCCGGTTGGGATGAAGGTATCAGCTTGCTGAAAGTAGGTGACAAGGCACGTTTTGTGATTCCTTCTCATTTGGCATATGGAAGTACAGGAGCTGGCGGGGTTATTCCACCAAATGCAACATTGATTTTTGATGTGGAATTGATGAACGTGAAATAAAAAAATCACGTCAAAATATAGAAAGCCTTCAGTAATGGAGGCTTTTTTTATTTGGCCCGGTTTACGCTCAAAAACAATAAACAGGCGTTAAGTGCAAGTAGTGCAACAAGAATGCTTAAAAAAGTTGTCATGGTTGTAACGTGTTTATTAGGTAACAGTTGAACGGTAAAAAACCCTACCTATTGCCCTAATCGATTTTTTTGTTACTTTTTTGAACCATTGACACTCCATACCAATAGCAGGGCATTGACAATCAATAAAAACGAAAGTACTCCGAAAAAGGTATTCATTTATTATTAGGTTTATATGGTTATTGGGGAACAGTGCTTGTTTATTGCTTAGATAGTAAACTTTGGAATGGTTGCGTAGAATTTGAAAAAAAAAGCAAAAAAAAAGTCTGGGCCGCAGCCCAGACTAGTCTAGAAAAAAAGTTTATATAACTTATTCCGCAATTTGTACATTGACGGCGTTCAATCCTTTTTTACCTTGTTGTAGTTCGAATTCTACAACGTCACCTTCTCTAATTTCATCGATTAAACCTGAAATGTGTACGAAGTGATCTGTGTTTGAACCATCTTCAGTGATAAATCCGTAACCTTTAGAATCATTGAAGAATTTTACTGTTCCTTTACTCATAATATAAATTGAAAAAATTAAATTGGCTCCAAAGGTACGTTTAATTTATTGGCAATCAGTTTTTTTCTTCAAATAAAATAAATTAAGCTGTTGGATCGGGCGTCAAACGTAGGTATGGTTTTACTTCTTCTACCCCTTTTGTAAAAATATTTTTCGCTTCTTCCGTAGGTATCGCAGGACTAACTACCACTTTTTCACCGTTTTTCCAGTTTGCGGGAGTCGCTACTTTATGGTTTGCTGTTAGCTGCAATGAATCCACAACTCTGAGCAATTCGTAAAAATTACGTCCGGTAGAGGCAGGATAGGTGAGCGTAAGTTTAATTTTTTTATCTGGATCGATAATGAATACCGAACGAACGGTCAACGTATTGTCTGCATTAGGGTGGATCATATCATAAAGGTCGGATACCTTTCGTTCCACATCAGCAACTATCGGAAAGTTGACTTCAGTGCTTTGTGTTTCGTTGATATCCTTTATCCATTCCAAGTGCGAAGCGGCACCATCGACACTCAAAGCCATCATCTTTACATTTCTTTTGTCAAACTCATCCTTGAATTTGGCCGCGGTACCCAATTCAGTTGTGCAAACGGGTGTAAAATCAGCAGGGTGGGAAAACAGAATTCCCCAACTATCCCCAAGATATTCATAAAAGTTCAAAGTTCCTTCTGAAGTTACCGCAGTAAAATCCGGAGCGGTATCTCCCAATCTTAAAGTTGCCATATATTTTAATTTTTAGGTTTATAAATTAGTACTCTACAAAATTACTAGATTATTTGGTTGTCTAGTTGTAAATCAGTTAAAAGTGTATTAAAATACGGCTTTTTGATGAAGCGTGTTATTGCCAAAAAGTTATTATTTTTAGTTTATGGAAAATGAAACCTTGGAACAACTGCGCTATCCGATAGGAAAATTTGAGATTCCTGATGCTATTACAACCGATGATATAGAAAAATGGATCACTGATTTGGAAACACTCCCTCAAAGGTTAAGCGATTTGGTTGCCCCACTTTCGGAGCAACAACTCGAAACCGCTTATCGCCCTGGAGGTTGGACTGTACGGCAGTTGGTTCATCATATTGCTGACAGCCACCATAACAGCTATATGCGTTTTAAGTGGTCGTTGACAGAGGATACTCCGACCATAAAAGCCTACGATGAAAAAGCTTGGGCGGAGTTGTTCGATACAAGAACTGCTCCAATACTCATGTCGTTGTACCATTTGAGTGCTGTACATGCCAAGTTGGTGTATTTGTTGAAGGGTCTTTCGGAAGAAGACTTGCAGCGCAGTTTTATTCATCCTGATGGAAACCAGAAAACTAGTTTAAAGGAAAATATTGGACGCTATGCGTGGCATGGCAATCATCATTACTCGCATATACAAAAATTGGTTGAACGCAAAGGGTGGTAGGCTAAAGTTTTTTGGTCAAAATATACATGGGCTTCTCTTCTGGTTTTACATGAGGAAGAGTTACTTCGCTCTCCCTTTTGATGATAAAACCATTTTTTTGATAAAATTGTACCGGCTTGCCTTTTTGCATGGCATCCAGCCAGATGATTTTTTTGTTGAGTGTTCGGGCCGTTTCTTCAATTATTTGGATTAGTTGTTTGCCAATACCTTTGCCAGAATGCTCTTTCAAAAGATAGATTTTTTCGGCTTTTAATGCCTCGGCATCCGATATTTCATCAACACCACGGTCTTTTAGCAATTTCAGAATGCCAACAGTATGATCTCCCAAGTTGATGAGAAAATTCAAAGCATTGGGGTCCTGTAGTTCGCGTTCTACAACTTCAGATGTAAAACCATTTGAAATGTAAGGTGTCGGGTCATCATTCTCCCATAAATGAAGGTAATTCTCGCGATAGGATTTTATGCCAATGGTCAAGTAGGTTGTAAGGTTATCGTGGTTGACAGGGACCAATGTTACGGTATTGTCCAAAACAGCACAGTTCATTTATAGTTAGGTGTTTTTCCATTTGATGTTACAGCCCAAGCTCGGTTTTTGGCCTTGGTCGACCTCTTTTCCCTGCAGAATAGCGTCCATTGCTTTTTTGAGATCGGTTCCGGTGAGCGGAACATCGTTTCCGGGTCTGGAGCCATCAAGTTGTCCTCTATAAACTAAGGTTAGCTGGGAATCAAAAAGATAAATATCCGGTGTACAGGCTGCATCGTAGTCTTTGGCGACCTCTTGGGTTTCATCATATAAATATGGAAATGTATACCCTTCTTCCTTTGCTTTTTGTTTCATGAGGTCTGGCGAGTCTTGCGGATAGTTTTCCACATCGTTGCTTGAGATGGCTACAAAGGCAATGCCTTTTTTTTGATACTCCTTGGCCAGTTCAACAATCAGCGGGTTTACATGGATTACAAATGGGCAGTGGTTGCATATGAACATTATAACCGTGCCTTTCTCTCCTTTTGCATTGTTCAACGATATGGATGTACCGGAAACGGTATCCAAGAGTTCAAAATTCGGAGCCTTGGTGCCCAAGGGTAGCATGTTGCTGGGTGTCCTAGCCATTGTTCTGTATTTTTTGTTGCGGAAACGCTATGTAAAAATAAAAAACGACCTGCAAAATACAGGTCGTTTTTTATTATTAAAGGAATTATTTTTTAGATGTCGTCGAAACTCACATCGGTAAAGTTGCTTCCGGTGGCAGTTCCATTCTCACTGAAAGTTTCTTCTTCATCTTCCTTTTTAAAATCTTTTTGATGTCTTTCGGAGATGACCTCGCTCCCTTTTTCGTCAATGATGTAGTCCATCATCTCTTCCATAATCTCACGGAAAGCGCTAAAATCTTCTTTGTACAAGTAAATTTTGTGCTTTTTGTAGTGGAAAGAACCATCGTCGTGAGTAAATTTTTTACTCTCTGTTATGGTAAGGTAATAGTCTCCGGCCTTGGTGCTTCTGACGTCAAAAAAGTAGGTTCTTCTTCCTGCTCTTAAGACTTTCGAATAAATCTCTTCCTGATCCATTGTATCTTTCTGGCCCATATGGTATAGTGTATTTAGTACTATGTTGAATTACGTTACCAAAAATGTAAAAAAAAAGCTAATTCAGCAACTTTTTTATGATTCTTTGCCCGAAAGCTGATTAATGTAAAGGTCTTTATAATACCCATCAGTATTATTCAGTTCTTCATGTGTGCCTTCTTGTATGATACTTCCATTGTCCAATACGATAATTTTATCGGCGTTCTTTGCAGACGATACTCTATGGCTCACAATCAATGTGGTCTTGCTTTTTGAAACTTTTTTCAAATTATTGAGAATTTCTTCCTCTGTTTCGGTATCCACGGCCGAAAGGGAATCATCGAACAAATAGATTTTTGGGTCTTTGAGCAATGCCCGGGCAATGGAGACACGCTGTTTTTGCCCTCCACTCAACGTAATCCCGCGTTCACCCAAAATAGTGTTGTATTTTTTGGCAAAGCCTTCGATGTTCTTATGGACGACTGCTTTTTTTGCGACCGCTACAATTTCATCATGGGTGGCGTTCTCATTACCAAAACGGATATTGTTCTCAATAGTGTCCGAGAATAGAAAAGCATCTTGCGGTACGGCACCGATAGAACTTCGTAAACTGTCCAAATTTAGATTTTGAACGGGTACACCATCAATCAGTACCTCACCTGAAGAGGTGTCGTATAAACGTGCCACCAAATCCAATATGGTCGATTTTCCGGAACCTGTTTTTCCTAAAATGGCTACGGTCTGTCCTGCTTTTACCGAGAACGAAACATTTTTGAGGGCCGTGATATTGGTATCCTCGTAGGTGAAAGTCACATTCTTGAATTCGATATCGCCTTTGATAGGGGTAGGCTCCTTTACCATGTTTTGGATGGAGGGTTCCTCTTTCAAAAATTCGTTGATTCGTTTTTGTGAAGCTTCCGCCCGTTGTACAATGGATGTAAGCCATCCTACAATGGCCACGGGCCATGTGAGCATATTCACATATAATATAAATTCTGCAATGATTCCAATGGTTTCAATTTCCCCATTGATGTATTGGCGACCTCCAATATATATAACGAACAGGTTGCTCACCCCGATCAGTAGTATCATCAAAGGAAAGAACCATGCATTTACTTTGGCCAAGGCCATACTGGTATCTTTTCCCTCTTGGGCCAAATCGCGTAGTTCATTATTGATACGAGGCTCAATACTGTATGCTTTGATTACAGAAATTCCCGAAAAGGATTCTTGGGTAAACGTGGAAAGGGTGGATAGAAATTCCTGCACCTTGGTGCTCCTTTTGTGGATTATCTTGCTGATTTGATAAATCAAAACAGATAAGATGGGTAACGGGAGCAGGGTGTAGGCCGCAAGAGTGGGAGCTTTTATGAACATTAGGGGAATCAAGCAGACAAAAAGGGTCAAGGTCTGTATACCGTACATAATGGCAGGTCCACCGTACAATCGCACCTGGTTGATGTCCTCGCTGATTCGGTTCATTAAATCCCCGATTCGGTTTTTCTTGTAAAAATTAAGACTGAGGAGCTGGTAATGGTCGAACACCTCATTTTTGAGGTCATATTCAATATACCGGGATACATTTATAATGGTCTGGCGCATCAGAAAAGTGAACAATCCTGATAAAAAAGCTGCTCCGACAATAATCAAAATGTACTGGAGCAGTAATCCTTTGGCATCGGACAACGTAATCACATCCGACATAAAATCCTCCACGGCCTGGATGGATTTGTTCACGTAAGAGGGCATTACAAGGGAAAAAATCCGTGCAATTATGGTAATCAATATGCCCAATAGCAGTTTAAGCCAATATTTCTTAAAATATTTATTTAAGTGCTTCAGTTCTTTCATAAGAGGGAGAAAGGTGGTTTTTTAGCTTCGATGTAAGCAGACAATCCCGCAAATATATACCATACCTCACAAAGTAAATGTTATAAAACTGATAAGAAAGTAACTTTGGTAGGTAAGAATCAAATATAAGATTACTTTTGCAGTGTGAAAGCCAAATAATGACTTTAAAAGTTCTTTAAACATGTTAACCAGAAGGCACATTAGGGTAAAAGTAATGCAATGTATTTATGCATTGGTGCAATCCAAGGACGATTCGCTTCAAAAGCAGGAAAAGTTCTTAAGAGTGAGTATAGAAAATATGTACGTTCTATATCTTTTGATTTTAAGCCTTTTGGCAGAACTGCATCGTTTGGCCGAAAAACATGTGAGCCACGCTTCCAAAAAATACGTGGCCACCGAAGAAGATAAATATCCCAATCCAGAAAAATTTATAAAAAACCGATTGCTTTTGCAACTGGTCAATAACGAGGCGTTGAAGAATGAACTCTCCAAGCGTAAACTGGACAATTGGTACTTGAACGATGAATATGTAAAGATCATCTACAAGGAAATCATGGGCAGTGATATTTATAAGCAATATATGCTGAACGGGGCCGATGATTATACTGATGACCGTGATGTGGTACTACAACTGTTCAAAGAGATTATAGCTCCCAATGAGAAAATCTACGATTACTTCGAGGATGATAAGCTTACGTGGGTCGATGATTTCCCTATTGTAAATACTTTTTTGGTCAAACGCCTTAAAAAAGCCAAGCCAGATTCTGGAGACCGTTTCTTTTTACCTGCATTGCTCAAGGATCAACAGGATTTGGATTTTGCCAATGATCTTTTGACCAAAACACTTCTTAACGATGGTAAATGGGAGAAAGAAATTGAGGGGAAAACCCCAAATTGGGACAACGACCGTATTGCTGAGATCGACTCCATTATCCTTAAAATGGCAATATGCGAGTTGCTTAACTTCCCGTCCATTCCAGAAAAAGTAACTTTGAACGAGTACTTGGAAATTGCCAAAGAGTATTCCACACCTAAGAGCAGTATATTTATAAACGGGGTGTTGGATAAGTTGGCAAAAGAGTACAAATCGGACGGAAGACTCCAAAAAATAGGTAGAGGTCTACAATAAACAATAATTCCTTAATTTTGGGAAAACAAATTTTAATCATGAAAAGAATAACAACAATTTTTAGTTTGATAGCAGTGGTTGCCCTAACCAGTGTATCATGTAAGGACAAAGCATCGGAAAAAATCGTTGCCGACAATGTGGAGAGCGCTGTTAGCAGAGATGAGGCCGACAAAAAAGTTCCTGTAATGACGTTTGAAAAAACGGAGCACGATTTCGGTACGATTCAAAGAGGAACTCCTCAAGAAACTGTATTTACTTTCACCAATACAGGTGATGCTCCATTGATCATTACAGATGCTAAAAGTAGCTGTGGTTGTACAGTGCCAAACCCTCCAAAGGAGCCTATTGCACCGGGTGAAAAAGGTGAATTGTTAGTGAAATTCAACGGTTCTGGTCAAAACCAGGTGACAAAAACCATTACGGTAACAGCAAACACCGCCAAAGGTTCTGAAATCGTAAGAATCAAAGCATTTGTACAAGCACCAGAAGCTACACCAGCTGGTCCTGTAAAATAATTTAAAAGACCTAAATGGAAAACTTACAGCAGTTTTTACCGCTGATATTGATTTTTGCCGTGGCGTATTTTTTTATGATTCGCCCGCAAATCAAACGTCAGAAGGATGAGAAAAAATTCGCTTCCGAATTAAAAAAAGGAGACAAGATTATTACCAAGAGTGGTTTGCACGGTAAGATTGTGGAATTGAACGACAAGGATTTTTCCTGTGTCATCGAGACCATGGCAGGCCGATTAAAATTCGACCGCTCCGCCATTTCCATGGAAATGAGCAAAAAATTAAATCCTCCAGCTGAAAAAAAGTAAGCGAAAACAGTATATCTTACACCAAGAGCGTCCCTTAGGAATTACATTTCGAGGGACGTTTTTTTTGTATCTTATTCCAAATTTTGAAAAGTATGGGAACCAGAAGACAGTTTGTAAAGCAAAGCAGTTTGGGCGCGGCAGCCATGGGAGCATCAATGGTATTGCCAACCGAGTTGTTGGCATCGATTAGAAAAACCATCAGTCCAAATGATAAAATTCAGGTTGGCCTTATTGGTTGTAAAGGAATGGGTTTTTCCGATTTGAGTTCCATGCTGCAGAACAGCGAGGTGGAAGTTGTAGCCCTTTGCGATGTGGATGAAAATGTGCTTCGCGAAAAAACTGCCGAGCTGGAAAAAGGAGGAATCAAAAAGCCTAAATGGTATTCTGATTATCGAAAACTGTTGGAAGATAAGGATATTCATATCGCGATTATTGGAACGCCGGACCACTGGCATTGCCTACAACTTACGGATGCCATCGATGCAGGTAAGGATGTATATTGTGAAAAGCCCATAGCCAATTCCGTGGCCGAGAGCGATGCCATGCTCGCCAAGGTAAATGCAAGCGACAGAATGGTGCAGATAGGGCAATGGCAACGCAGCGAGCCCCATTTTGTAGATGCCATCAACTATGTGCATTCCGGTAAGCTGGGACAAATAAGATTGGTGAAAACATGGGCGTACCAAGGGTGGATGTCATCCGTTCCCGTGGAGCCCAATGGCCCTGTACCTGCTGGTGTGGATTATGATATGTGGTTGGGACCTGCGGAGAACAGACCCTTCAACCCAAACAGGTTTCACTTTAATTTTAGATGGTTTTGGGACTATGCAGGAGGATTAATGACGGATTGGGGCGTACACTTGATTGATTACGCTCTTTTTGGAATGAAGGCTTCCACACCCAAATCTGTGATGGCCATGGGTGGTAAGTTTGCCTACCCCAAAGATGCGGCCGAAACTCCTGATACTTTACAAACCATTTACGATTTTGGTGATTTTTCCCTTTTGTGGGAGCATGCTACTGGAATTGACGGTGGCAATTACGGGCGTAACCATGGTATTGCTTTTATCGGGAATAATGGAACTCTAGTACTCGACCGAGGTGGCTGGGAGGTAATCCCGGAACATGATCGTCCACATTGGAGTCAAGATTTGGGGCCAAAAATAGAAGCTGTACCGTTACAGCAGGGTGTTGGCCAAGGTTTGGGATTGCATACACAAAACTTTTTGGAAGCAGTAAAGTCGAGGGACAAATCAATCTTGAAAGCCCCGATAAAAATCGGTTATGATGCCGCGGTGGTGAGCCATATGGGGAATATTGCCTACAAAACAGGAGAACGCTTATTCTGGGATGCGGAAAACCATAAGTTTAACCATTCGGAGGCTGATGCTCTAATATCCAAGCAATACCATAATGGATGGAAGTTCCCGAAGATGGGCTAAAAGACAGATTTTTAGTTGAAATTAACAGTGACTGACGGAGCTCGACTTACCGTTCTGCGTCTGTGGCAACTGTTATTTTTCCATTTTGCCACCCTTTGGGTAGGTGTAGGTTCATTCCAGTTTTATTTTCAATATCAATTAAATCATTTCTAAGGGAGATGGTTCGTAATCCGATAACATTTCTATTGTTATTTGTTGTTTCCAAAGCTGCATCATTCGGAATGACTCCAAGAAATCCATAGGATGTTGATTCATGGTTAGTTAAAGCTGCAGTTCGCCAATCTTCAATTTGGGCTAATTCGTACGGTGATATTTCACCTTGTTTCAGTGCAGCTAATAATTTTGGCCTTAAATGAGCGTAGATGGTATCTTTCGAATTGTAATTTATGGATATTGAATTATGATGACTTAAAATCACGGAGCCCCATAGGTTGTTTCCTGTAAGTCGTTCACCTGGATAACCATACTCTTTTAAAATTTGCTCCAGTTGTTCTAACTGTTGCTCGCTATGAGGGGCAAATTTTTTTTCTGAATACCTCCTTTTGGCTTTTTGTCCAATTCTGAACAATGCCCCAAGTGCTTTTTTCTGGTCCTTTTTGAACATTTCATGGACTTGTTCTTTGAGCTGAGGATTTAGTCCCGATAAGTAGGTTTGGTGGAGGGAATCATATTCGGATAAAAGCTTTGACCATTCCGAAGATTTTTTTAATGACTGTAAATTGTCATTTTTTTTTATGCTTTTCAGTGTCCAACCAGCTTTGATTCCCAGTCTGGTGAACTGTAATCCTGATTGATAATCATTTTGATATGCACTGAGCTCAGTAGCGACTTTGATGTCTCTTAAAAACGAGAAATCAAACTGTTTAAATAGAGAATCAAATGTATCAATCGCAGAAGAGTATTTTCCTTCAGCAATCAGCTGTTCACACTCAATTACTTTGGAATGGTAGTTCAGGTAGTTTTCTTGGGCTTTACTTTTGACAGAAAACAAAAGACAGCCAGTAAAAATAAGGGTCAGTGAAAATTTAGTCATAAAACAAAAGAATGTATTTTGACTGTAAATAGCTGTGAATGAATAGTTAAATGTGGCTTCAAGGTTAAACCTGCAGTTAAGATTAACCAATCCCCTTTTCAGTTGACGGATTCATTTTGGTATGTGCTTTTTTTCCAATAAAGCTATCGCGAAGGGGATATACATTTCTAAGATTTGCCCACTGGTGGACAAATGTATATAGGTCTATTGTATCAATGCAGGTAAGATATGTGTTTTGAGAACATCCCTGGATTGATTCCCTTTACCGTTCCTAAAGTTGCCCGCAGTGATTACAACTACTGTACCCAAATCGGGAAGGATAAAAATAAACTGTCCGCCCGCACCTCTGGCTTCAATAGATTTGATTTCTTTACCGTTTATCTCATAGGTGTCGTGCCACCATAGATAACCATATTCATTTTTATCCTTGGTGTCCTGTAAACGACCATACTTTTTAAAGGATTCCTTTACCCAACTTTCGGAAATAATACGTTTTCCATTCCAAGTTCCTTTATTGAGGTACAATTGACCAAACTTGAGCAGGTCACGGGAAGTCAACAGCATACCACCTCCAAAATAAGGTCTCTGTTGGGTGTCATCTGTCTGGTTGATGTAGTTTGTAATGCCCAATGGCTCAAATAGCTTTTCGTCCATATAGGTCTCCAGAGGAGTTTTTAAATGTTCACTCAAACAAATGCCCAATAAAAACGGGTTTGCGGAACCGTAGTCCAAGTAAGTGCCTGGAGCGCGTACCATCGGTGCCTCTAGGACAGTTTTTAACCAATTATCGGAATTGTTGGGGTTCTGGTAGTAATCCTCCGCAGCTTTATTGTTTACATCCAGCCCGGAGCTCATGGTAAGCAGGTGCTGTAACGTTATGTTGGCCTTCAGGGAATCTTTGGTATATTTATATGCCTCAGGTATAAAATCGTACAATTTTTCTTCTGCACTTTTGATGAGACCATCATCGATAGCAATCCCTATTATGGCAGAAGAAATACTTTTCGATGCGGATCGCAAATCGTGAGGAATATGGGCATTATAGCCTCCAAAATAACTTTCGAACACCAGGTTATTGTTTTTGGCTATAAGGATACTGTGCATATTTATCAACTCACCGGTATTGGATGCATTTATCAGCTCCGCAAGCTTACCTTGGTCAATACCGTATTCATTACTGTTAGCCACTTCCCAACCATCTTTTAATAATGGAGGGGTGTTGGTGCTCTGTGGCTCGGCCCTAGGTTCGGAGAAGTATTCCCACCCATCATCAGTATACGTTAAACGGGTAGAGGTTAACACAGACTGACTCAAAAGGATATCCAAGTCAATATGATCTCCCTGTAGATTGGCCCTAAAATTAAACCCTGTATTACTATCCTTGAAGGTGAGCAAGTTGCCATTTTGTTCAAAATTGCTTGACCATGCTCCTCTAAATCGTTGGTCGCCAAAAAATGGATAGCCCGCTAGGCCATTATCGGTTTCTTCCATGTACAACATAATGTCGGAGCTCTGTAGTCCATCGTTGAACATAAAAGGGTTCCATGTTCCTTTATAAGTATCGTCGTCAGCTTTTTTTAAGATTACATGATACAAAAACCTTCCAGTCTTCAGAAATCCGGTCAGTTCTGTTTCATTATCTTCATACTTTAGATCAAAAAAGAGTCCTTCGCCAACAGTGAAAGCCACATTATCGTGACTTTGCGATACTATTTCCTTGTCAATCAGAATATCTTCGTTAGCAATGATCAAGTTGTAACTGTTGTCTCGTAGTTTTTCCAGCGAAACTTTAAAATTGAAACTAGTTTTTTCCGGTAGATGTCCAATCCATTCGCCTGAGTAGGAATGTTCCTTTCCCTGTGCGCAGCTCAACAGCATATTGCAAAGCAGCGCTGTTGATAGAATCCATTGTTTAAGCATTATATTGATATTTTGAAGACAAATGTACCGCCCCGATTATTCCAAAACTTGTATAAAATTAACATCAGAGCTTAGTCTTCAACCTACCTCTATAGGCTTTTGGAGTCATGTTGAAATGTGATTTGAAAACGCGGTTAAAATGACTCTGGTCTGAAAAACCTGACTGGTATGCGATTTCTGTAAGCGAATAATTGGACTGTATTAACAATGGAATGGCAGCTTTTAATTTGCATTGCCTAATGTATTCTCCTAGGCTGGCATTTAGATATTTTGAAGCTGCCCTTGAAATATGCACGGGATGAACACCTAACTGTTGCGATAGGTATTCCAAGCTCAGGGTGTTTTCATCAAAATGAAGTAACTCTTTTAGTCCATCAACCCATTCGGGCCGTTTCTTTGATTCGACCGATTGCTCGGTTTTGAGGGAATCACATATTTGAATCAAGATGGATTGAATAGTAAGTTCGCTGTAGTTGTCCATCATGCTAAGTTCCCGATACAATTTTGCGAACAGAAAATGTACTTCGGGGTGCTGTACCAATTTACTTCCTTCCAGAACAGTGAAGGTAATATCATGTTTTTGCAGCCATGATTTCTCAAATTCCAGATGAAAGCCAGCTGCGTTGGTAGAGTGTTTGGACCCGTAATGGGTTTCCTGCCAATTATTGAACATTAAGCTGCCGGTAGGGCATAAAGTGGTCGCTTTTTTGTTACAATCCTTCATGTTGCCCTGCAGTACGTACATAAAATAAGGGTTTTCATGATAGTGCCAATCCGTTTGTATTCCGGTGTAACTGTATTTTGAAAGCGTTATTCCGTCATGGCGTAACTCCGAGTTTTTGTTACCATAGTATTCGCCGCTAGATAAGATTTTCATTGATGATTTTTGATTGATGATGCAAATTTACACTCAATATAAGCGAATTATAGATGTAAGCCTATGATTTTAGCGATAAGTATCATTCAACCCAACACCCACTTTAATCATGGGAAGTATTTTTTCCAATCTGCGCAGTTTGGTTTTCTCCTGTTTAGCCTCGGCAATGTACTCGCAGAATTCTTTTTGTTTGTAGGGAGTAAATTTTTCAAAAGCTGTCCTTAGTTCGCGATTTTGGTCCAATTCAGCTTGTAATAATTGGGGAATGGTAACTTTCTTGGTCTTCTCGGCTTGCACTTCCAATCCCTTTTTTTGATTTTCCAAAGCTTCATTCATATAGGCCAGTACATCCTTTTGGTTAATTTCTTCCCAATTGTGGAACTTCCAATGGCGCATACCTTTGGTTTTGCCTTCTTGTGCATTTTCTAGTACGTCTTGCGGATCCTTTAGATATACCCCGTTAAAAAACCAAACACCGAAATAGCTCTTGAACTTTCCAATGCCAAATACATTTTTGCCATCCAATGTATAAACAGGTATACTCCATTTAAAGTCCTCTACGGCTTCTGTTTTTAGGGCAATCTCTCGCAGTAGAGCAATGCCGCCCTTAAACGGATGCTCGCTTTCGTAAAAAGACTCCAGTTTTTCGATTTTATCCACAACTATCTGATTTGACTAGCGGTAAGTTCGCAAATTTTGGCGATAACCAGCACAGCTTTTTCCATGCTTTCCAAGGGAACATACTCGTATTTGCCATGGAAATTGTGCCCACCGGCAAAGATGTTGGGGCAGGGTAGCCCCATAAAACTGAGTTGGGAGCCATCGGTCCCGCCACGGATAGGTTTAATAATGGGTTCTATTTGGAGAGATTTCATGGCTTCTTCCGCTATTTCTACAATATGAAAGACTGGTTCCACCTTCTCTCTCATATTCTTATACTGATCCTCAATGGTCAGGCTGATGAACTCTCCATATTTTTTGTTGAGTTTGTCCTTGATGTCGATTAAAAGGTCTTTTCTTGCCTGAAAATGCACGGCATCGTGGTCACGGATAATCAAATCTATTTCCGCCTTTTCTATTTCGCCCTTTATTTTATGCACATGGAAAAAACCTTCCCTGCCTGTAGTGTGCTCGGGTACTTCGCTCGGAGGCAAATGGGTTAAATAGTCGTTGGCAATCCCAATGGCATTTACCATTTTGTTCTTTGCATAGCCGGGGTGCACACTTTTTCCGGTAAAGGTAATCTTGGCTTTGGCCGCATTGAAGTTTTCGTATTCCAGCTCGCCCACTTGGCTGCCATCCATGGTGTAGGCCCATTCGGCGCCAAATTTTTCCACATCGAATTTGTGGGCGCCTCGTCCAATTTCTTCATCGGGAGTAAAGGCAATCCTAATTTTTCCATGTTTGATCTCAGGATGTTGAATCAAGTATTCCATGGCGGTAATAATTTCGGCAATACCTGCTTTGTCATCGGCCCCCAGTAGGGTTGTACCATCTGTAGTAATAATGGTTTGTCCTTCGTAGGCCTTTAAATCTTCAAAATAGTCGGGAGAGAGCACAATGTTGTTCAGTTTATTGAGCACAATATCTTTTCCGTCATAATTTTCAATGATCTGTGGCTTTACATTTCTGCCCGAAAAATCCGGGGAGGTATCAAAATGTGAAACAAACCCAATGGTTGGCACTTTCTTTTCAGTATTACTGGGTAAGGTTGCCATAATGTAGGCGTTCTCGTCAATGGAGACCTCCTGCATACCGATTTGATGCAATTCCATCACTAATTTCTTCGCAAGGTCCCATTGTTTTTCTGTACTTGGAGTGGTCTTGGAATAGGGGTCGCTTTGTGTGTCAGTGGTTACGTAATCTAAAAATCGGGACAATAACTTTTCCATGGTCGGTGTTGAATTTCATCAAAAATAATGCTTATTCAGACGTAATTTTGCAAATCAAGAGCATTAATAAGTATCTTTCGCAAACGATTAAATTCAACTTCACTTGAAACCGCTAGTATATTTTCTTTTTTTGATTTCTGGGTTTTATGGAACCTCCCAAATGGATTGCATTTTAGGCGTTGGCGGTAGGGATAACGAGACCATTACCAAAGTTTTTGAACTCACGGAAGAGCAAAAGAAGGACTTGAAAAATTGGAGTGCCGAATTAAAAATCAGGAACGATATTTTTAAGGAACGGGCAGAGTACCTAATGAAACAAAATGAGGACAGCTCGCCCGAAGTTCTGATTGAAGTGTCCAAAAAGTACCAATCCTTTATTGATAGCATGGCAAAAAATGTCCATATGATGGATAAAAGACTGCTGGAAAGTTTCACTCAAACACAATATGATAGGTATTTGAAGCTGTGCAACCAAATGACCCTGCGCCCCATCTATGTAAATAGGTCTGTTGACGAAAATTGACCGAAATGTTAAGAACTGTTTTAAGAGTTTTTATTTTTGTCCAAAATCCATTCTGAATGTACAAAATCCTTATTCGTCCGGTACTTTTTTTGTTTGACCCAGAAGCCGTGCACCACTTTACTTTTAGGGCTATAAAGTTTTTTTCAAGATTGGGTTTGGGCAGTATTTTCCGAAAGATTTTTGTTGTTGATGACCCAAGATTGGAACGGGAAGTATTTGGCATGAGGTTTAAGAATCCGGTGGGATTGGCCGCTGGTTTTGATAAAGATGCCAAACTGTACAACGAGTTTTCGGATTTTGGATTTGGATTTGTTGAAATAGGTACGGTAACCCCAAAACCACAACCGGGCAACCCCAAAAAACGGTTGTTCCGATTAAAGGATGATAAGGCCATTATCAATAGGATGGGGTTCAACAATAAGGGGGTTTTTGAGGCTGTTGAGCAGTTGAAGAAAAGTCATCGCGTAATCGTGGGAGGTAATATTGGTAAAAACAAGGTTACGCCCAATGAGGATGCCTTAAAGGATTATCTCATCTGTTTTGAGGCCTTGTTCGAGCATGTGGACTATTTTGTGGTAAACGTAAGCTCGCCCAACACACCAGGTTTGAGAGAACTGCAGGATAGGGAGCCACTTACCAAATTGCTCAAAAAGTTGAAGAGTCATAATAAAAAAATGGCCAAGAACGCGTCCAAGAAAGAAAAACCGATATTATTGAAGATTGCCCCTGATTTAACGGACGACCAACTATTGGACATCATCGAAATTGTAGCCGATACAAAAATCGAAGGGGTAATAGCAACAAATACCACAATTGCACGAAATGACTTAAAATCGCATTTGACCTTATCTGAGGAAGCTGGCGGTTTAAGTGGAAAACCATTGACCAATAGGAGTACCGAGGTAATCCGATTTTTGGCTGATAACAGCAGAAAGGCATTCCCGATTATAGGTGTCGGCGGTATACACTCCGAAGCTGATGCGCTCGAAAAATTGGAGGCAGGTGCGGATTTGGTGCAGCTGTATACCGGTTTTATATACGAGGGACCGGCACTTGTCAAAAAAATCAACAAGGCCATTTTGGAAAAAATGACTTAAGGTAGTATGTACGGTTTGCTAATATTTCTGGAAACCATCAATTCACCCGTATTGATTGCATTTTTGGTGTCTTCCTTGGTTTTAGCCATTTCACCGGGACCTGATAATATTTTTGTGCTTACCCAAAGTATCAGTAACGGAACAAAATCCGGCCTGGCCACCGTATTTGGATTGGTCTCCGGTTGTTTGGTGCATACCACACTTTTGGCTTTTGGGGTGTCTGAAATCATTAAACAAAGTGATGTTTTGTTTTTTGCCATCAAATTATTTGGTGCCATATATTTATTGTACTTGGCTTATCAAGTTTATCGTAGTGATGCCTCCATTCTTCTGGATGACAAAAACAGAACTACCAAATCACCAAGAAAACTTTTTTGGACCGGTTTCACCATGAATGTGCTTAATCCTAAGGTTACCATCTTCTTTTTGGCATTTTTTCCTGGTTTTTTGTTCAGTGAGAGTCTAAGTACTGTAGTTCAATTTTACATTTTGGGATTACTTTTTATGCTTTCCGCATTCATTGTTTTCGGTACAATTGCAGTTTTGGCGGGTAAAATCACCAAGTATCTTTCGCGTCATCAAAAAACAGGATTCTATTTAAAATGGGTGCAGATAGTTGTTTTTGTGGGGATTGCTCTTTATCTGTTTCTGTCGGAGAAATAAGTGCTATTTTTACGGGAGACTATGCAAAAAGTAAAACTCATAGAATGTCCAAGGGATGCCATGCAGGGTATCAAAACCTTTATTCCTACGGATGAAAAGGTGAAGTATATTCAATCGCTTTTGGGCTGTGGTTTTGATACCATCGATTTCGGAAGTTTTGTATCTCCCAAGGCCATACCGCAAATGCAGGATACCGCTGAGGTTTTGGCAAAGTTGGATTTGTCCCGCACCCGAAGTAAACTTTTGGCCATTGTGGCCAATGTACGAGGCGCTCAAGATGCCTGTGAACACGAAGCTATAGATTATCTGGGTTTTCCATTCTCCATTTCCGAAAACTTTCAGATGCGGAACACACACAAGACGATAGACCAATCGGTGGAAACGCTAAAGGGAATCTTGGAACTAGCAGACGCAAACAACAAGGAGGTGGTCACCTACATTTCCATGGGATTCGGAAATCCATATGGTGATCCATGGAATGTGGAGATAGTAGGGGAGTGGACGGAGAAATTGGCAGATATGGGGACTAAAATCCTATCCTTGTCCGATACCATTGGAAGCTCAACACCAGAAGTAATCGATTATTTGTTCAGCAATCTGATTCCGAAATACCCAGAAATAGAGTTCGGTGCCCATTTGCACACTACGCCCGTTAAGTGGCACGAAAAGGTGGATGCGGCGTACAAGGCCGGTTGCCGCCGTTTTGATGGAGCAGTGCAAGGTTTTGGTGGTTGTCCCATGGCGAAAGACGAGCTGACCGGCAACATGCCCACAGAGAAAATGCTGTCCTACTTTACTACAGAAAAGGCAGATTCAGGTGTTAACTGGATGGTTTTTGAAGCGGCATACAACAAAGCCACTGAGTTGTTTTCCGTGTATCATTGATTCCTTAATCGATTTAAATCCTTCGCTATTTATTTAGATTGAGTCTAAATTGATATCTTTGATGCTTCCAATCATTCATCATTATGAGATATAACGGTCTTTTGCCCAGCTTCCCTAAAGAACTACGTTTTTTTATAGCAACATTCGTATTTGTTTTATCCGTAGGTTATTTCACGGGATTGCTTTTTATCCAAGAAACCGAGTCTACCACCCCGGTTGGCATTGAAGAAAATTACTTGGGCAATGAAGAGGATGAAGATGCCGAGGTGATGAAATTTAAAAAAGGAAATCGGGAAATGTTAACTGTGGTTCACACGCATGTACTCTCAATGTCTCTCATATTTTTTCTTTTGGGTGGATTGGTTTGGCTTACAAAAGCTCCCAAAAAACTAAAGCTATTTTTGACATTAGAACCATTTCTTTCTATTATCCTGACCTTCGGTGGTATCTATGTGATGTGGTCTGGGGTAAGCTGGTTTAGGTACATCGTTATTTTTTCCGGAATTTTGATGACAGTTACCTATACGGGCTCGGCAATTTTGGTGCTTTGGCAATGTCTGTTTCCGAATAAATTCAAAATATCAGGTATCAGTTCTCGATGAATTGATAGTCGATTTCATCGTGACTTAATAATGCTACGCCTTGCTTTTCAAAACACAGTAGGCTTAGTAGTTCACTGACTTCCTCCTTATTTACCAAGATGATGAAATGTTTTTTGCCCACGGAGATGGGAATTTTACGTTGATGGCTCCAATTTTTCAAGTGTTTTTCCCAATAGGGTATATCCAACTGCTCAATATATTCCCTTAAAGCGTCGAGCTCCCACTCATACAGCTCAAAACAAAGGTTGTTGTATAGTAATTGAAATAATTTGGTGTGGTCACAGAAAGTCAATACACCATTTTTCGACCGGTTCATTACATTCAAAAATCTGCACATAAAAAAGATTTGAACCCTAAAGATAACAATTATATAGAATGATTCTAAATAATTGAAGAAAATTCTGAAAGCTTCCAATAACGTAATCCGAACGAGGTGAGGTTATCCAATAAATTAGTGGTATATTTGCACGCAATTAATCCGTAATTGCAATGGAAGCTCACCAGAACAAAATTGTTGGAGAAGGTCTAACGTATGATGACGTTCTTCTTGTGCCGGCATACTCCGAAGTACTTCCCCGCGAAGTAAATATTCAATCAAAATTCACCAAAAACATTACCATAAACGTGCCCATTGTTTCTGCGGCCATGGATACGGTAACGGAATCCCGCATGGCTATAGCCATGGCAAGAGAAGGGGGTATTGGGGTCCTTCATAAAAATATGACTATTGAGCAACAAGCGCTCAAAGTAAGAAAAGTGAAGCGTGCCGAGAGTGGCATGATCATGGATCCCGTGACGCTTCCTCTCAATTCTTTTGTGCGCGATGCCAAAGCGAGCATGAAAGAGCACAGTATCGGGGGTATTCCCATTGTTGATGACAATAAAAAGCTTATCGGAATCGTAACCAATCGGGACCTTCGTTTTGAAAAGAATGATGACAGACCGATATCCGAAGTAATGACATCGGAAAATTTGGTCACTGTGGGCGAAGGAACATCTCTTCAACAAGCCGAGGTCATCCTCCAAGAAAATAAAATCGAAAAATTGCCCGTGGTCAACGATAAGGAGGAACTTATCGGATTGATTACGTTTAGGGATATTACCAAGCTTACCCAAAAACCTATAGCTAACAAAGACCAGTATGGTCGTTTGCGCGTAGCTGCTGCCATTGGTGTTACTGCTGATGCTGTTGATCGCGCTGGAGCGTTGGTGAAATCAGGTGTGGATGCCATCATTATTGATACCGCCCACGGACACACCAAAGGTGTTGTCAGTATCTTAAAAGAGGTCAAGAAATCCTTTCCGGAATTGGAAGTTGTGGTAGGTAATATTGCCACTGCCGAAGCGGCCAAGTATTTGGCAGAAGCAGGAGCCGATGCAGTAAAAGTTGGTATTGGTCCAGGTTCCATCTGTACCACCCGAGTGGTAGCAGGTGTTGGTTTTCCGCAGTTTTCCGCAGTTTTGGAGGTTTCTGCCGCATTAAAGGGTACGGGAGTTCCTGTTATTGCAGATGGAGGAATCCGTTATACCGGGGATATTCCAAAAGCCTTGGCCGCTGGTGCCGACACCGTAATGTTGGGGTCGTTACTGGCCGGAACCAAAGAATCTCCAGGAGAGACCATTATTTATGAAGGTCGTAAGTTCAAATCCTACCGTGGAATGGGTTCTGTTGAGGCCATGAAGCAAGGTAGTAAGGACCGTTACTTCCAAGATGTTGAGGACGATATCAAAAAATTGGTTCCCGAAGGTATTGTTGGGCGTGTGCCTTACAAAGGTGAGTTGGTGGAAAGTATGCACCAATTTATTGGAGGATTGCGCGCAGGTATGGGGTATTGTGGAGCCAAGGATATTGAGACCTTGAAAAACAATGCGCAATTTGTGAAGATAACATCAAGCGGAATTCACGAAAGTCACCCGCATAACGTGACCATCACCAAAGAAAGTCCTAATTATAGTAGATAAAATATCAGGTAGGTAGCTTGCTGGGGAATTTTATTTCCCAGCGTAGCTTTGCCAATCTTTATCCTTGTAAATGTTGTCGCCAAAGTATTTGGCAATCTGCATAAAAGGTTCCACCTGTTGATAACCGGGAACTGGAGACAACATATTTAGGGATTCATCCAAGAAAACAACCGTCGGATAGCTCATTTTTCCCTGTAATAGTGCCGCTGCAAGCTCATGGTAGCCTCTTCTTCCAGAAGGTATGTATTTGAATGTTTTGCCTTGGTATTCAATTGGGTCTTTTCCTTCGGCATCCATTTTTACCATATAGAAGTTGTCCTGCATGTATTTGGAAACCTCAGGGTTCTGAAAGGTGTTTTGGTCCATTTTTTTGCACCATCCACACCAGTCCGTATAAACATCTACAAAGATTTTCTTGGGCTTGGTGTCCGTTTTGGAAAGTTCAACGGCCTCTTCCCAGGATATCCAATTAATATCTTGGGCTTGAACACTAACGCTAGTGAATACTAGAAAAAGTAAGCTGATTTGGGTAAAAATTGAGCGCATAGTCTTGGTTTTTTGACGTAATCGTCGTCGTATCAATACAAAACTAACGAAAATTGTGCCAAAAAAGTATTGTCTTTAACAGTCTTGTATGACTTTGTACCTACTTTACAGTTTGCTTTTTTGATGGTTCAAAAAGTTCCTTCACGTCAACTTGATTGTTCAAGATATCATCAAAGGTTTCCCTTTTTCTAATCAAATGTGCTTTGCCTTGATACCAAAGTACTTCCGCGGGCCTGTATCTGGAGTTGTAGTTGCTTGCCATGGTGAAACAATAGGCACCTGCATTTTTAAAGCAAAGGATATCGCCTTCGGATATCTCATTGATTCTGCGGTTGCTTCCAAAGGTATCCGTTTCACAAATGTACCCCACTACGGAGTAATAACGCTCTCTGCCTTTTGGATTGGAAATATTTACAATTTGATGAGTAGATCCGTACAACATGGGGCGAATCAAATGGTTGAAACCTGAATCGATACTGGCAAAAACGGTAGAGGTGGTTTGCTTTACAACGTTTACTTTGGCCAAAAAGAAGCCAGCTTCACTAACCAAGAATTTCCCCGGTTCAAAAGCTAGGGTCAGTTCTCTGCCATATTCCTTGCAGAACTCATTGAATCTTTTGGTCAATTTTTTGCCCAACTCATCCACATTGGTCTGTATATCACCTTCTTTATATGGAACTTTAAAACCGCTGCCAAAGTCGATGAATTCCAAGTCTTTGAAGTTTTTGGCTGTTTCAAAAAGGATTTCCGAAGCATACAGGAATACATCAATGTCCAAAATATCGCTTCCGGTATGCATGTGTATTCCGTTGATGTTCATATTTGTCAACTCCACAATACGCAATAAGTGTGGAATTTGATGTACGCTGATGCCGAACTTGGAATCGATATGCCCCACAGAAATGTTGGAGTTTCCTCCCGCCATCACGTGTGGATTGATTCGGATACAAACGGGGATGTCAGGATGCTTACTTCCAAACTGTTCCAAAATAGAAAGGTTGTCAATATTCACTTGAACCCCAAGCGCTGCTGCCTCCTCGATTTCTTCTAAAGAAACTCCATTAGGCGTAAAAATGATAGATTCAGGCTTAAAACCGGCCAAAAGTCCCAATTTTACTTCTTGTATGGATACCGTATCGAGACCACTTCCAAGGCTGTTCAACAATCGTAAGATGCTAACGTTCGACAAGGCCTTGGCTGCATAGTTCAGCTTTAGACTTGGTACGCCCTTAAAAGCATTGGTGAGTTTTTTATATTGCGATGTAATCTTATCGGCATCATAAACATATAGCGGTGCACCAAATTGCTCAGTAAGCTGAAGTAAGTCCTTAGAATTCATATTGTACGGTATTTTGAGCAAAACTATATCTTGTTGCTTATACACGCAAGAAATAAAACATTTTTATCAAAATATAACAAGTTGTTTGATTTAAAACAATGATGGTTTTTTCGGAGTTGCGGTTTTAGGTTTTCCTGTGTATTTTTAGGCAAATCGCAACAATGAAACTACCCTTATTTCCATTACAGTCGGTATTTTATCCAGGAGAAACGGTGCCGCTACATATTTTTGAAGACCGTTACAAACAATTGATAAACGATTGTAGAAAGGAGGCCATGACGTTTGGTGTGCCGGTTTATATCAACAATTCTATTTCTTATGGCACCGAGGTACAATTGGTGGAGGTGGTGAATACTTATGATACAGGTGAAATGGATGTCGTTTGCGTAGCGCGTCAAGTTTTTAAGGTGCTGAGCTTTGAAAAGCAGATGGAAGGTAAGCTTTATGGTGGCGGTGAGGTCGAGTTTTTGGATGTCGAGAACGATGCCGACGAAAACTTAAGGGATGAGGTGCTTCAAAAAGTGGAAGAGCTGTATGATATTATGGACGTACCCTTTGCCAAAACATCTCCAAAGCAATTCAACAGTTATTCGCTTGCTCATAAAATGGGGCTTTCCTTTGAGCAAGAATATGAATTATTGCTGATGACCAAAGAGACGGACCGCTTGAATTTTATCAAAGCCCATCTAGAGACAACGACACATGTGCTCAACAAGGTGAACCGAACCAAAGAAGTAATTGAAATGAACGGGCATTTCAAAAATTTTGACCCTTTGGACTTCCAAGATTTTAAGTTGTAGTGATTCCATGGAACAAAAGATGCAATTTATAGGTGCTTATCTTTAATTAATCATTTAACATCTTCAATTTGTCAGCGGTGTTTTCTATTTTTGTCTTCAAACAAAAGTAAATTCACAGATGAATCTTCACGAATATCAAGGAAAAGAGATTTTAGCGAGTTTTGGAGTTAGAATCCAGAGAGGGATAGTTGCCCACAACGCCAAGGAAGCGGTAGATGCCGCAAAACAGCTTACTGAAGAAACCGGAACCGGATGGCATGTAATCAAAGCACAAGTGCATGCTGGTGGCCGTGGTAAGGGCGGTGGTGTAAAACTTGCCAAAAACTTGAAGGAAGTAGAAGAATTGGCAGGTAACATTATAGGAATGAACTTGGTTACCCCGCAAACATCTGCCGAAGGTAAAAAAGTGCACCAGGTTTTGGTGGCCGAGGATGTGTATTATCCAGGTGATAGTGAAACCAGCGAATTTTATATGTCAGTTCTTCTAAATAGAGGTACGGGAAAAAACATGATCATGTATTCTACCGAAGGAGGTATGGATATTGAGGAAGTAGCGGAAAAAACCCCACACTTGATCTTTACAGAGGAGGTAGATCCGGGATTGGGCCTATTGCCTTTCCAAGCCAGAAGGATTGCTTTTAACCTTGGACTTTCAGGAACAGCGTTCAAAGAGATGGTGAAGTTCGTGATGTCTTTGTACAAAGCGTATGTTGAGAGTGATTCCAGTCTTTTTGAAATCAACCCGGTGTTGAAGACTTCGGATGATAAAATTATGGCAGTTGATGCCAAGGTGACCATAGACGATAACGCACTTTACAGAAGAAAGGCTTATGCAGAGATGCGTGACCTTCGTGAAGAAAATCCAATCGAGGTTGAAGCTCGTGAAGTTGGTCTTAATTATGTTGATTTGGATGGAAACGTAGGGTGTATGGTGAACGGCGCCGGTTTGGCGATGGCCACTATGGACTTGATAAAAATGGCAGGTGGTGAACCAGCCAACTTTTTGGACGTAGGAGGTACTGCTGATGCGAAAAGGGTAGAAGAGGCCTTCCGTATTATCCTTAAAGATCCAAATGTAAAAGCAATCCTTATCAACATCTTCGGAGGTATCGTTCGTTGCGATCGTGTGGCCCAAGGTGTTGTGGACGCTTATAAAAACATGGGCGATGCCATCCAAGTGCCAATTATTGTAAGATTGCAAGGAACCAATGCCGAGTTGGCGAAGGAAATTATCGATAACTCAGGTTTGGCGGTACATTCAGCTGTACAGTTTAAAGAAGCAGCAGATAAGGTAGAGGAAGTTTTGAGCTAGTTCAGCCGCATAAAGAATACACAAAGGGCAATGTTTTTTTAACGTTGCCCTTTTTTTGTTCCGCAATCTTCCGTGATAAATTTTAGTGCTTTTCTAGACTGTTAACAATATTCCCTACGTATTGAATGTGTTCCTTGCCATCCTTTGAATTCTTTATAAAGAAAAGGGTTCATTTAGTGATATTGTTACAGTGGCACCTACATTAAACATTTGTTAAATCGTTAAAGAGTGTAACAATTATGTTTTTTTATCGTCTTATTTTTGAGGTGTCATTAAAAAGGGAGCTTAATCAACCCTGAATATTGACACATTGTTAATCATCAATTTTAATCAAAAAACAAAAATCATGAGAAAATTTAAAACGATTACAGTAGCGTTGGCATTTTTTGCAACTATGAGTGCTTTTGCAACAAAAGGAAAGAAAGCTACAAACGACAACAACCTTTCCGGTCAGATTTATGAAATGTTGAAGGACAATCAATTTAATGCCGACCAGAATGAGTTGACAGCAGAAGTGAAGTTCATCGTTAACGAAAAAGGTGAATTGATCGTACTTTCTGTAGAGACCAAAGATGAAGTTTTGGAAGGTTTCGTAAAAAGCCGATTGAACTATAAAAAAGTGCAATTGGACAATGTTGCTCCCGGTAGAGTTTACGAAATCCCAGTACGAATTACCGCTTAATAAACGGGAATTGTTTGAGTTAGTTAGAAAAAGCCCTGAATTTCAGGGCTTTTTTGTGTACTAAAATGAGCTGTTTTGGAGTTATCTATTTAAGATTGCTAACCAAAACCATAATTTATGGGTAGTTACGAGGAAAAACTGAGCATTCTCTCCGAGATGATCGCCTTTGCCAGGGTAGATCATTCCCTGAAACAATCGGAATATGATTTTTTACTGAAAGTAGCCCATAGTCTGGAGATAGATAAAGATGTTCTCGATGGTCTCCTCAAACAAAAATCTCCCAAAATTCGATTAAAAACCCAAGCAGAACGCATTGTACAGTTCCATAGACTTATGTTGTTGATGAACATAGATCAGGAACAACATAAAAAGGAGATTGATACACTTTATAATATTGGCTTGAAAATGGGTTTGCCTCCATCTGCTATAACTCAAGTGTTGGAGGTGATGCACCGCTACCCAGACAATATTGTTCCGCCCCATGTGCTTATAAATATCTTCAAGGCATACTATAATTAACGTCAAAATGACAGTTAATTTTGTTTGATTCATGTCAAGTAGACATGTTTTTTCTATTGGTATAGGTTTTGTCTTATACATGGTGATTTGAATGTTTAACTAAAAATTGAATCGCCATGAGTATAGTAAAAAGAAATAACCTGTTTTTTCCATCCTTGATGAACGATTTTGTAAGTCCAGATTGGTTCGGTGGAACAGAGAAGTGGAATACTTCCATTCCTGCCGTAAACATAAAGGACAATACCGAAGGATTTGAATTGGAACTTGCCGTTCCTGGTATGAAAAAAGATGATTTCAAAGTTGAAATCGACAATGATGTCCTGACCATTTCCAGTGAAATAAAATCCGAGAATGAAGAAAGCAATGATAATTATACAAGAAAGGAATTCTCATATTCTTCATTTAAAAGAGCCTTTACATTGCCAGAGACAGTAGACGGTTCCAAAATCGACGCTAAGTACGAGGATGGAGTTTTGAAATTGACCTTGCCCAAAAAGCAAGAGGCATTGCCAAAACCAAAAAGATTGATAGAAATTGCATAAGGCATTAGAACACCAACTATAGGTGTTTCATGATGGTTGGATTAGTTGGTTAGTTGAGGCGCGCTCCTGCACATGTGGGAGCGCGTTTTTTATTTCCTTAAAAAAATTAATAAAAAAAATCTTACATTTAAAGTAAGTTTAACCATTAACCATTTTTTATGAAAAATTTTATCAAAACATCAATCGTCAAAATGTTTTATGTGAGCTGTGTTGTGCTTGCATTAAGTTCATGTGCAAAGGAGGAAACCCCTGCTTTTGAAAATCAAAATCTTGAAACTTTAGAGGTGGATAGTTCGGTTATTACGAGTGGGGAAGGTTTAAATAACAAATCTTCATCTTCTACTACAGCTAAGACCACATGTGATATATTAGGGACTACTACCCCACAAGCTGGAAATCAATATTCCTTTACTTATTCCTCAAATATTTCAAATCCTACGGTTACATGGACCGTTGAGAGTGGGGCTATCACACTGATAAGTAGTTCCGGCAATTCTGCTACTTTCCAATTTGCTTCTAACTTTAATGGGGGAAGTATAAAAGCATACGGGACCAATGGCTCCCTTGAATGCTCTGACATACAGTCTTTCAGGCGTGTTCCGAGTATTAGCTGTCCTGATCAATCTTGTTTGGGTATTTCGCATGTAGAAGGATGTATTGATTTCCTTGCCTATTTACATTGCGCTAACAATGTGGTATCGGTTGACTGGGAATATACCATTGGACCCTATAATCATGTATCGTTCGGCAGCACAAATAACCCCAATGGTAATTATACGATACCGCAGGCATTATATCTTCCTACAAATAATTGGAGCAATTATGATCTATGGATTTATGCTTATATAACATTGTCCGATGGCAGTACTTGTACTATATCTAAAAAAACAGTTCTGACGAATTGTGGCCCTGGTGGAGGAAATCAATAATTAAATAAAAAATGGCCCGTAATTATAATTACGGGCCATTTTTTATTCCTTTCCCTGAAGCATTTTTATCTCGTCCCTTAGTTTGGCCGCTTGCATAAAATCGAGCTCTTTGGCCGCTTTTTCCATGGCTTTTCTTTTCTCCCTGATCAGTTTTTCCTTTTGATCTTCTGTAATATATTTTAAATCAGGTTCGGCAGCACGCATCTCCTCCTTTTGAAAATGGTAGGTAGAGACCGAATTTTTGGCCAAAGCGCTGTCCAGATTTTTTTTGAGGGCCATTGGTGTAATGTTGTTCTCCTTATTGTAGGTCATCTGTTTTTCCCTACGATAATTGGTCTCATCAATGGTCTTTTGCATGCTCTCCGTGATTTTGTCGGCATACATAATGGCCTTTCCGTTCAAGTTGCGGGCAGCGCGACCCACGGTCTGGGTCAGGGAACGGTTACTTCGTAAAAAACCTTCCTTGTCAGCATCCAAAATGGCAACTAAAGATACCTCGGGCAAATCCAAGCCTTCACGCAGCAGGTTTACACCTATCAGTACATCAAAAATTCCTTTTCGTAAGTCCTGCATAATTTCCACCCGTTCCAGTGTATCCACATCACTATGGATATAGCGACAACGTACATCTATCCGTGTGAGGTATTTGGTGAGCTCCTCCGCCATTCGTTTGGTCAGGGTGGTGACCAATGTGCGTTCATCCAGTTCTACCCGTTGTTGAATTTCCTCTACCAAATCATCTATTTGGTTTTCACTGGGCCTAACTTCAATTATTGGATCCAATAATCCTGTTGGGCGGATAATCTGTTCCACATAGACCCCTTCGCTGAGTTCCAGCTCATAATCTGCTGGTGTGGCACTCACATAAAGCACTTGATTTTGAAGGGCTTCAAACTCTTCAAACTTTAACGGACGGTTATCCATGGCCGCAGGTAAACGGAATCCGTATTCGACCAAATTCTCTTTTCTCGAACGGTCACCGCCATACATGGCATGCACTTGCGGAATGGTAACATGGCTTTCATCTATGACCATTAAATAATCATCTGGGAAATAATCCAACAAACAGAACGGTCGGGTGCCTGGTTTTCTTCCGTCCAAATACCTTGAGTAATTTTCGATTCCGGAACAATAACCCAGTTCGCGAATCATTTCAAGGTCAAAATTCGTGCGCTCCTCCAAGCGTTTGGCCTCCAGAGGCCGACCGATTTCCTTGAAATAATCTATCTGCTTCACAAGGTCGTCCTGTATCTCCTTTATGGCATTTTGAAGCACATCCGGTGAGGTAACGAACATGTTCGCCGGGTAGATGTTCAAGGTGTCATAAATCTCGATGACATTATTGTTGTACGGGTCCAATGCTTCGATTTCTTCAATTTCATCACCAAAAAAATGGATGCGAAATGCATGGTCCGCATAGCCAGGGAATACATCCACCACATCGCCTTTTACTCTAAAATTACCATTTCTGAAATCCGCGGTAGTCCGAGCATAGAGGCTTTGCACCAGTTGCTTCAAAAATTTGGTTCTTGAGATGACTTGGTCCCTATGGATAGTAATGACGTTTTTCTGAAACTCTATTGGGTTTCCGATACCGTACAAACAGGAGACGGAGGCCACCACAAGTACATCACGCCTTCCTGAAAGCAGAGAGGAGGTGGTACTCAATCGTAATTTCTCTATATCCTCGTTTATGGACAGGTCCTTTTCAATATAAAGTCCGCTTGTGGGGATATAGGCCTCTGGCTGATAGTAATCGTAGTAGGATACAAAATATTCCACCGCATTGTTGGGAAAAAATTGCTTGAACTCCGAATACAATTGCGCGGCCAAGGTCTTATTGTGCGCCAAAACCAAGGTAGGCTTCTGAACCGATTCCACCACATTGGCAACGGTAAATGTTTTTCCCGACCCGGTAACTCCGAGCAAGGTCTGATGTTGGGCTTTGGCTTCAATACCCTCTACCAATTGTCGTATGGCCTCGGGCTGATCGCCCGTTGGCTTAAAGTCGGAAACTACCTGAAATTTCATGAAGTAAAAATACTAAAGGCAGTCGCTAAATAGAAGCAAAGCTCTAATATTCTTGCTTGATGTTGCTACAAATCGCGTTTCTTCAACAAGGCGTAGGAAAAATAGATGAAAATGGCCGTCCAGATAATGACTATGAAGAACTCATACCAATAGACATGGTAATCGAACTTCATATCCTCTCCAATCTGTTGTCCTATATTTTGAACCGCAGATAGTCTTGTAAAGGGTTCTTTGATCAAATTGGACATGGATTCCAACGGAAAGAAGCGTTTTACTGCTTTAGCAGCTTCCCAGCTCATCACTTTCCATCCCAATAAGCCAAATACCACTTGCTCAAATATGGTCCAAAGAATAAGGAAACCAAGGGCAAATGCCGACCGTTTCACCAATATCCCCAAGAACAGGCAGAAGGAGAAGAACCCGACCAACTTGATAAAGAAAGCGGGCAAAAACTCCAAATCGGAGAATATAATGGACATTTCGTTGTAGTCCGAATAGGCCAAACCAAGAATCATAGACACCACAAAAACAAATATGGTGGATATAAGGGCAAAGGATATTACCGTGAGAACCTTGGAAGTAATGAATTCTTTTTTGGACAAGCCGTCTATCAAATTTTGTTTTATGGTCTTGTTGCTGTATTCATTGGACATCATCGAAACGATAACAATGGCCAAAAACAGCTTGAAAAGTGCTGTGACAAAAGTATTGAAATGCCAAATGTAGGGGAAGTTAAATATTCCCTGATCTGCAAGGTGGAACTCTACCGGGCCAATATCAAATTTAATTGCCGCAATAAGGGCGATGGAAGTCAGGAGCACAAAATAGGAGATGATCAGTACCTTGCTGGCCCTATTGTTCCACAGTTTTATAAATTCTATTTGTAGGAGACGTAACATTCGTTTTTTGATTATTGGTTTTTGGTCAGGGTTAAAAATTGTTCCTCAAGGCTTTCTTTTCGCTTTACAAGATGGGAAAGCGTAATCCCTTTTTCGAACAACATTTTGTTCAAACTTTCGGCATCCATTTCCTCTTTTAAATAGGCAGTTAGCGTTCCATTGAAGTTTTCTATTTTGCCGAAACTGGCACTTTTTTCCAATAAGGTTTGCAATTGGTCCAAGTCGGTAGATCTCAATTCAAAAAAGCCATGACTTGCCAGCATACTGTCGACAGGACCGGAGTAAAGGTTTTCTCCTTTTCTTAGAATGATAACATGGGAACATACCTTTTCCACCTCGTCCAATAAGTGAGATGCCAATAAAATCGTGGTGCCTTGGTTTGCTATAGTTTTGATGATTTCCCTGATTTGATGGATTCCCTGAGGGTCCAAGCCATTGGTTGGCTCGTCCAGAATCAGAATTTCCGGGTCGTTAAGTAGGGCAGAGGCGATGGCCATACGTTGTTTCATACCCAACGAATACGTTTTGAACTTGCTGTTACGACGGTCCCAAAGCCCGACCAATTCCAGCTTTTCCTGAATCTTGGTTTCGGGTACATCTTTTATTTTGCATACCAACCTTAAGTTTTGGATGGCGTTCATGTAAGGGTAAAAGTTGGGGCGCTCGATAATGGCCCCCACTTTTTTTAGGGCATCATGGGTGGTTGTGGAACCATCAAACCAGCTAAATTCCCCAGAAGTTCGGTTTACAACGTTCAAAATAATACCCAATGTGGTCGATTTCCCACTTCCATTGGGTCCCAAAATGCCATAAACATTTCCCTTTTCAATTGTGAAGGAGAGGTCGTTGACTGCAGTGAGATAACCAAATTTTTTGGTAAGATGGTTTACGGTAAGTATTGTTTCCAAAAGATGCTATCGTTTTTTGAATGGTTTATACTAACTTGACGAAGAATAGTGCAATTTGTTACAAATAATCGAATATAATGTCGGAAGAAAAGTTGATGTCGAAAAAGAAACCTGCTTACCCCATAAGCAAGGAACTCGATGAATATTTGGAATATTACAACCGAAAAATAGAAATCCCAATCCATTATGATGACCTTCTCAGGTTCTCGGGAAGTGTTGCGGTATATGATGCCAATGACGAGGATACCCTTTGGGTACGGGTGTTTTATCCGGAGTTTGACAGGGATGAGATAGACCTGGCTCTAAAGAGGGTCTACTCGAATTTTGTATCGGATGGTAGCGATAAGATTTTCCAATACCTGAACGTGGATTATGTGGATTACTGTACGTTTGGGAACTCTAAGCCTTTCAGAATTAAGGTGAGGAATATCTTGAACGATAACTACACCTTGTTCTATGTAAAAAAAACGGATGCTTCCCGTGTGTATGGACTGGAGTTGGAGCATATGTTATCCCCGTACAACCTCAATTTTGTTATTTATCAAAATACATTGATAGAGGAGCATATTGTAGGTATTCCCGGTGATGTGTTCTTCAAAAAAAATCTTCCCGAATGCTCAGAATTTGATAAAGCACAGATTGCCAAAGAATTCGTAAAGTTCAATGAGCGTTGTATGATTCGTTTATTGGGCGATATGCGTTCGTACAACTATGTGATTGTGCCCACACACGATTTTGATAGTGTGAACTACAAGATAAGGGCCATCGATTTTGACCAGCAATGTTACGAAGGAAAAATAAAGGTCTACCGTCCCCAATTTTTTAAAGAGAACAAAGTGATGGTGGACTTGGTGCAAAGCAAGTTGACCGTAGACTCGGTTAACCAATACATTGTGGAGGAACGCTCCATTATTGCCAAAAGAATACTCAGTTGGGGACGCAGGCTGAAACGATTGCTCGATGTTTGTGAAGTGGATACTATTGCGCCGCCAGAAAATATAGAAATGCTCAAAACGCAGCTATTGGACCTAACTGGAGATATTAACTTCCGAGACAGCAAAACTATGGGCGAAGTTCTAATACACGCCTTGGATTTTGTGAAACGAAACTACGAAGATGTAAGTATGAAACAGATTATAGATAAAAAGTTCTAGCTTTTCTGTTCTTTGTTGAAATATACCAGGTAGTAGTACATCTGTCTTTCCTCGTCCCAACCTTTTTCCACAAATTTTTCTGCGGATTCCGGGTTGATGAAATCCATTTTTATCTGAATGTTGGTGTCGAGGTTGATGACATTCTTGATTTTCTTACGGGCATCGCTCACAGCTTTGTTCGCAATATCAAAATTGGAAACATCCTCAATGCTATATTTTGGACCTTTCTCAACCTTGTAATGCTTGAATTCCGGTATAAGCTCAGGGTTTTCCATAACCTCGTTCAAGAATGAGGTCTCCTCAAAATTGTCGTTCTTGGCAAAGTGGTTCACCGCCCGGTTCATGAACATAACCTCTTGCTGCTTGTCCTCTGCGGGAAGTACAACATCCTTTGCAAAGTTCTGGCAGAACTTTAGGTAGTTTTTGGTGTAGAAATTATCATCCGTCAACGGCAACACACCTAAAAAGTTTTCGAGCCAATATTTGGCATCATAACGGTTGCTATCTACGGAAAGAACTTTAAAGCCTTCTTCCTTGTTGATGTTGAATACGATACATCCTTTGTCAAGCTTGTTGATGTTGATGCCTTGTCGAATCAAGATTTCCAAGTTGTGCTCATTTTCTTCAAATTGAAGGAAATCGTGCTTCAACTCACTTTTAAAAATACCAACGGCGTCTGTTTTTTGATTGTCGATGACCATATCGGAAAAATGGACCACGTAAACTTCCCCGCTCTTTATATGTGGATGGTTGGATTGCTCAAAAAGGTAGGTGGTGATTTTTTTTGAAAGTCTATGGTTGTCAGATGGATTTTCAAAAATACCAGTTACCGCTGCATGCACCTCATTGAACTCCAAATCTACCTCATGACCAAACTTATAGTAGTTTTCTTCTTTCTCCCTAAACGGTTTAAAAAAGTATTCCTTTAAAAGTCCGGCCATTTCATCGTTCAGTGAAAAAGGTTCTGCGGATAAAAAGGCAGACTCGTTCTTACTTTTATTGCCGACACGATGAAGTGAAATACTTTCAATTTGGGCGTTATATAGGTTTAGCATGCTAAGAGTAAATATTAATGGTTAAAAAACTTGGTCAAGAGATCGGTTAATTCCAGTTTTCGTCGAAGTCCATATCGTCGTAGCTGTCCAAAAGGTCGTCATAGTCTCCTTCTTCCTCTTCATTGGATTCTGCTTCGAATTGTTTTTCCGGCGGGGCATCCGGGAGTTCACCAAAAGTGAACAATAGGTTGGGATATACCCTTCCATCTTCTTTTTCGACGACGTCTGCCAGTTCCACAAAAAAGGTCCACATGCTAAAAAAGTCGTACACGTAAATCATTTTTGGGGTGTTTTCAGAAAGCACATCATCAATAGAGGTCTCGTTCATCAAACGGATATCGGAACCGTTCTCGCTCATATCAAAAAGAGCTATTTCCTCATCTTGGTTCCATTCCTCGTCACAAGTATAAAAAGAGGCCATTTCACTTCCCTCAAAACCAAAAGCTTGGGTAATGGCATTGTGGAAATCCTCCAAGCTACTTTGGTCTTCAATTTCGATATCTCTAAAGATATCTTCCTCAGCATCAAGTATTATCCTGATTTTATAAATCATCCATCAAATTTTAGAGTGGGCACAAAGGTACAATAAATAGACCTTATTTGGAGAACCTGTGCAGGGTAAAAGTCATGGCGGCCAAAAGGAAAAATGCACCAATTTGATGCGCTATTCCCAACCAAAGCGGCACAGCGTAAATCAACGTGAGCACACCCAATAAAAATTGCACAAATACCAAGCCCAATAGGGTTTTTAATCCTTTTTCTTGAAGAGGAGTACGTTGGATTTTACGGGTTCTATACCAAATCAATGCGATAAACGCAACTACGATGTACGCCAAATACCGGTGCACAAACTGTACGCCGCTCTTACCTTCATAAAAGTTTTTGATAACGGGTTGCTGCTCAATATAAACAGTTTCGTGAATCAACTTGCCATCGCTCATCAACGGCCAATGATTGTGAATAAAACCGGCATCCAAACCTGCTACAAAGGCGCCCCAAATAATTTGAAGCAATAGAACCACAAGTCCCGATCGAATCAGGTTTCTGATTTTTGTATTGATTTCTTTCTTGTATGGGTAGATGAGGTCCAGAGCGACCCAAAGGCTGTAAGCAAATGTGATAAACGCAGTGGTCAAGTGCGCGGCCAGTCTAAAGTGACTTACATCTGGGCGGTCCACAAGTCCACTTTTTACCATGTACCAGCCCAAAAAACCTTGGAATCCTCCTAAAAAGAGCAGAACCAAACATTTTTTCACTGTTGGACGGTCCAATTTTCTTTTCAAGAGAAACCAGAGGAACGGCAAAATAAAAACCACTCCTATAAATCGTCCAATGACCCTATGCAGCCATTCCCAGAAATAAATATCCTTGAATTCTTCAATTCCGAAATGGTTGTTGAGTTTTTGGTACTCAGGATATTGTTTGTACAGGTCAAAGGCTTCCTGCCATTCTTGTTCGTTCATGGGAGGGATGGTCCCATGAATCAGTTTATAGTCGGATATGGAAAGCCCCGAATGGGTAAGACGTGTAATTCCGCCTACCAAAACCATCACAAAAATGAGAAAACAACCAGTTAACAACCAATACACTACATATTTGTTCTTATTCATTCGGAATGGACTTTTAGGTTCAATTTTTTGCCTTTTTCCAACATAAAATTGTAGGCAGCCTCGTATTCGTTGGGAATTTCGCCTTCCAAAATCGCTTCTTTAATAGCGTCCTTAATGATGCCGATTTCTTTGGAGGGTTTCAAGTTAAAGGTCTTCATGATCTCTTCACCGGAAACTGGCGGTTGAAAGTTTCGGATATGGTCCCGTTCCTCGACTTCCACTATTTTTTGACGAACAATCTTAAAATTGTTCTTGTATTTTTTCTGTTTTCGCGGATTTTTTGTTGTGATGTCGGCCTCACAAAGCGTCATCAAGTCTTCCACAAAATCCCCTGCATCAAAAACCAATCGTCGTACGGCAGAATCCGTGACGTGGTCTTCTGATAAAATGATGGGCCTTGAACTCATCAATACCATTTTCTGTACAAACTTCATCTTCTCGTTCAATGGAAGACGAAGTCTTTTAAAAAGTTTATAGACCATTTTGGCACCGACGAATTCGTGGGCGTGAAAAGTCCAGCCGATTTTTTTATGGAATTTTTTGGTGGGCGCCTTTCCAATATCGTGCAGTAAAGCCGCCCATCGCAACCATAGGTTGTCTGTGGTTTCGGAAATATTGTCCACGACCTCCAAGGTGTGCCAAAAGTTATCTTTATGGCGTTGACCTTCTATTTCCTCTATGCCTTGCAAGGCGGTGAGTTCGGGCAAAATTATTGGCAGAAGTTCGGTTTTGTGCATCAACGAAAATCCTAGGGATGGTTTGGAACTCATCAATATTTTGTTGAGTTCGTCCACGATTCGCTCTTTGGAAACAATTTTGATGCGGTCCTTGTTCTCGGTAATGGCCTGAAGCGATTGTAGCTCAATGGTAAAATGCAGTTGTGTTGCAAACCGAATGGCACGCATCATCCGTAGCGGGTCGTCGGAATAGGTAATGCCCGGTTCCAAAGGGGTTCGAATGATTTGCCTATCCAAATCCGCTAAACCATCAAACGGGTCTAAAAGTTCTCCAAAATTGGATTGGTTCAATGCCAAAGCCATGGCATTTATGGTGAAATCGCGGCGGTTTTGGTCGTCTTCCAAAGTGCCGTCTTCCACAATGGGCTTTCGGCTGTCCCGATTATAGCTTTCTTTGCGGGCACCCACAAATTCAAGCTCTAAATCCTTGTGCTTGATCATGGCCGTACCGAAATTCTTGAATACCGAAATCTCTGGTTTCCCCTTTAGTTTGGAGGCTACTTTTTTGGCAAGGTCTATTCCACTGCCAATGGCAACGATATCAATATCTTTGGGTGTACCTCTTTTTAAAAAGTAATCACGTACAAAGCCACCGATTACATAAGCGTCTACGCCCAACTCATCTGAAGCTTCGCCAATAAGTTTAAAAATAGGATGTTGTATTGCCTTTGTATGGAATTCCTTCGCCATTGTTATTCCCGAATAACCTTCACCTGTCCGTTGTTGCTCAATTTAATGATGGAGGAGGGGGAAGGGTTTATATTTTCATCGGGCAAATTTACCACATAGTCCACTCCTTTTAAAATTTCTTCATCAATATCCTTGAATTGTTTTGGGGTAGGGTTACCCGAAATATTGGCCGATGTGGAAACAATGGGTTTTCTGAATTTATTGATGAGATACTGGCAAAATTTATCGGAAGCCACGCGGATGGCCAATGTATTGTCTTCTGCGACCAGATTCTCCGCTATCCCAATGGGTTCGTCAAAAACTATAGTCGTTGGTTTGGTTGCGAGGTCCATAATATCGTAAGCCACATCGGGGACCTCTTTTACGTGACGCTCCAACATGGCCTGATTGGCAACTAAACAAATGAGGGCTTTGGTGTCTTCGCGCTTTTTAAGGGCGTACACTTTTTTTACTGCTTCCGGGTTTGTTGCATCGCAACCAATGCCCCAGACCGTGTCGGTCGGGTAGAGGATGAGTCCACCTTCTTGCAGCACTTTAATGCAATTGTTGATTTCTTCGGTCAATGTTCTAGAATTTTAGTTGAAAATGGTCGGTCAAAGCCTGCCATTGTACTCTGTTTTTATCCATCCCGATATTTCCTTTTTTTAACGAGACTTTTTGTGAGCCCCAAATAGGAATCGATTCTTTTCCGCTGTTATAGGCTTGTATGGATTGTGTTCCTTTCAATAGCCCCATGACTTTGAACCAAAGGTCGTCCGCATTGGGTGCCAGTTTTAGAAATAAGTCTCGCTCAAACACTTGCTGGTCCATTGTATCGGGGGGATATAACGTTCCGCCTGCACCGATAGGTAAAATAAGTTTTTTGTTTTTGCATTCTGCTAAATCGGAATTCCATTGTTTGTACGGTAGTAGCTCTCCCGATTCATTGTAGGTTATACACCGTGTTTGGTTTGCAATGATTTTATCTGGGTTCTTTTGATAGGCTTCATAAAGGTTTGATAACCAGTTTTTACGATACATCATATCATCATCGCAAGTCACAATGATTTTGTTTGGATACATTTTTAGAGGCTCTACCAATTTTCTATGCGAACTGAAGTAGTCGGTAAACTCTATACTGAAGATATTTCCAACTAGGTCGTTAAGTTTTTTTGGAACTTTATCCTCTAGGTTCTCATGTAGCCACAGTAAAATTTTTTCGGGCAATATATCTTGATTCAGCAAACTCCTGATAGTTAAATGAACAATGCTTAACCGAGAAGGAATGGATGCCAAGGAAACTATAACTGGCACCTGTTTTTTGTTGGATGTCAGTTTTTCTTTGGATTGCCGTGTTAAATTGGCTTGATGAAAAAGTGAGACAGGAATTTCCTTGACCTTCATTCTAAGAGTTTAGAATCACAAAATTAAGCATATGAGATAACATTTAATATTTCTATTTTTGTCCAGATGAACCCAAACGAAACAGAATTACCTAAAATATCAGTAATCATTAGCACCTATAATGCCGAAGAGTGGCTGAAAAAGGTGTTGTGGGGGTTCAATTGCCAGCTTTTCAAGGATTTTGAGGTGGTTATTGCGGATGATGGTTCTGGTCCCAAGACCAAAGAATTATTGGAGGAAATGTCCAAGAAGGTGTTTTATAGCATTGTCCATGTGTGGCAAAAGGACGATGGCTTCCAGAAATCTAGGATTTTAAATAAAGCGGTCGAAGCCTGTAATGCTGATTACATTATTATGACGGACGGTGATTGTATTCCACGTGAGGATTTTGTAGAGGTGCATTACATTAACAAGGAGCAGGGGTATTTTATTTCGGGCGGGTATTATATGCTTCCGATGAACATTTCCAAAATGATTACTTTGGAGGATATCGAAAAGCAGAAATGTTTCAACATTCATTGGCTTAAGGAAAAAGGTATTCCTAAGACTTTCAAGAACAACAAGCTTACCGCCAGTGGAATAATATCAAAGTTATTGAATACGGTTACTCCGACCAATGCCAGTTGGAACGGGCATAATTCCTCAGGTTGGAAAAAGGATATATTAAACGTAAACGGTTTTGATGAACGCATGCAGTATGGCGGACAGGACCGTGAGTTGGGAGAGCGCTTGTTCAATTTTGGAATTAAATCCAAACAATTGCGCTATAGTGCAGTCTGTGTACACTTAGATCATAAGAGAGGTTATAAAACGCCAGAATCCATTGCTAAAAATCAAGCAATACGTAAAGAGACCAGATCAAAAAAGGTAGTGTGGACGCACTATGGCATCACCAAATAATAGGCAAGCTCGTTTTTCTTTTCCAAACGTTTTAACTCTCTGAACCTCTCCAAAACGCCAAGGGCGTTCAAGTAACAAATGGTCCATCCTTTTTTGCCGTCCAAAATCCCTAAACGGAGGATATAGTGGTTGAAGAATTTCCAAACGGGCTTCACTGTCATCAAGACATAGTTAAAATGCTTTTCCTTGTAGAAATCCTCTTTGGCCTTTAATTGGCCATACTTGAGCATTTTCCCTTTGTAGTCTTCATAGTTTTTATAGCAAAAATGAATCAATTTTTCTTTAAGGATTCCAGATTTGCCATCCACTACCAAAGTTTCATGAACAATTTTTTGATCGGTAAAATGAGCTTTGCTTTTTTGGAAAAGTCTATAATTTTTGTCCGTTTGCCAACCACTGAAATTCAAAGGTTCGTTTTGGAACATAAACTTTCGGTAGAACCAATAGGCCTCATGAGCATCTGGATTATTAATGGTTGCTACGATTTCCTTTTGAAGACTTTCTGTAACCACTTCATCGGCATCCAAGAACAAAACCCAATCGTTGGCTGCTTGTTTAAGCGTAAACGACTTTTGAGCGGTGAAATTTTCAAAAGGGTTTTGAATCACCTTTACTTTTGGATGGTTCAAAAGATATTCGTAAGTGCCGTCGGTACTGTAAGAGTCAACGACCAATATTTCGTCAGCGAAAGAAACGGAATCAATACATTTTTCAATGTAGCCCATTTCATTATAGGTAATCACAAGTGCTGATATTTTTTGCTTTGGGGTGCGCAATTCAGCCATAATTTATTGGTGTAGTGTTTAATATTTTACAAATCTATAACAAAAAAGTAGCGTTAAAATTGTTTAGGCGTTTCTTTTTCTTATAAACAATCGACTCGTCAATTTCCCTACTTCATATTTGTTAAAGCTCTAATTTGAGCTATTTATTTAGTTAGACGGTAATATGGATCTAGAGTTGCGTGTAGGATTAAGATTTTTCGATGAACAACCTCTTTGTCTCACTTAAAGCTGCCCCAATAACCTGATGCATATCGTAATATTTATACTCGGCAAGTCTTCCCCCGAATATTGTGGTTTCTTTTTTGGCCATATCTTTATAGGCTTTAAAAAGAGCAGTATTCTTTGCATCGTTGATGGGATAATACGGCTCTTTTTCTGATGAAGCTTCCAATGGGTATTCCTTTGTGATCACCGTCGTTTTTTGTTTACCAAATTCAAAATGCTTGTGCTCAATGATTCTGGTATATGGGATGTTAGATTCCGTATAGTTTACAACTGCATTGCCTTGATAGTTTTGCATATCCACTACTTCATGTTTAAAATCCAAGCTTCGGTATTCTAATTTACCATGGCAATAATCAAAGTATTCATCAATTTTTCCGGTGAAAACTATTTGTTTCGCCAAACCGGTCAAGGCTTCTTTTTCTTTGAAGAAGTCAATATTTGTTCTGCATTCTATACCTTTTAACAATCCCTCGGTAAGTTTGTTGTAGCCCCCAATGGGTATGCCTTGGTAGGCATCGTTAAAATAGTTGTTATCGTACGTAAACCGCAATGGCAACCTTTTTATAATAAAGGCAGGTAGTTCGCTGGTCTTTCGTCCCCATTGTTTTTCGGTATACCCTTTGATTAATTTTGTGTAAATATCATCTCCGACCAGTTTAAGAGCTTGTTCTTCGAGATTGGATGGTTGAATATCTTGATATTTTCTGGTCTGTTGGGCAAGAACTGCTTTCGCTTCTTCCGGGGTTTTTGTTCCCCAAAGTTGGTAAAATGTATTCATATTGAAGGGAAGGTTGTAAAGTTTGCCTTCAAAATTGGCCAAAGGTGAGTTGGTGTATCGGTTGAAGGGAACAAAGCTATTTACATAATCCCAGATGGTTTTGTCATTGGTGTGAAAAATGTGTGCGCCATATTTGTGCACATTAATTCCATTAACGTCTTCGCAATAGGTATTGCCACCAAGATGGTCCCGTTTGTCAATTACCAAACATTTTTTATTGCGCCTAGTTGCTTCATAGGCAAAAACCGCTCCATAAAGGCCAGCACCAACAATAAGATAATCATATTCCGCGGCGGGATTCATTCGGTTAGTTTTTGAAGATTTTTAAAAAAGGGGAGTTGCAATTTATGGATTAGGTAATTGAAAAATGATATTTTTAGAAAAAATTAAAATTTTGAAAATGCAAAACACTAACCAGTTCTACATTTCCAGAAATTATAAATTTTCCAAGAATGCGGCCTCCAAACCCAAAATGGATTGTGAAAATGTCTTGTCCCAACTAGGTTTTGAAAATTTAGGGTTTAAGCAGAGCAATCATCCCAGTTCGGCCATTGGGGCCATCATTAGTTTTTTGGGGATAACCAAAGGTTTGATTTTATTGCCCTTTTCATCAACATTGTGCATGCAATATCCCCTGAGCAAGTTTTTTAGCTATAAAGTTCAAGTGGCCAAGCTCAAAAGATGTAAAATTGTTTTGATTGTCCATGATGTAAAAACCTTGATGGGCAAAAACAAAAATGTGGAAAAAGAAATGAAATGCTTCAACAAAGCTGATGTTCTTGTGTTGCACAATGAGGTGATGATTGAATGGTTTGCAGAAAATGGATATAAGGGAAAAATGGTGCCGTTATATTTATTCGATTATTTGCTCGCTCAAAATCAGGAATTGCCCAAATCTCCTAAAGAAGCTGGGAGGGAGGTTGTTTTTGCTGGAGGATTGGGAATGGAAAAAAGCGCCTTCCTGTACAAGGTTGACGAGTTGGAACAAAAGGATTTTACCCTAAAGCTCTACGGAAATGGCTATCAAAAGGAAAAAGTGGATGAAAAATCCATTTTGGACTATCAAGGGGTTTTTGCCCCTGATGAGGTGTTGGATAAAATGAAAGGGAATTTTGGATTGGTGTGGAACGGAAATGCCATTAAGGAGTGTGATGGAGCATTTGGTAAATATATTCAGTACAATAATCCGCATAAAACATCTTTGTACTTATTGGCTGGTTTGCCTGTAATTGTTTGGGACAAAGCTGCAGTAGCCAAAATAATTGAGGAGGAACAGGTGGGCTTTGCGATTGGATCTTTGGATGAACTATCCGAAAAGCTGGATAATATTGATGAGGAGACCTATTCCAAAATGGTCTCCAATGTGGATAGGATAAGGCATAAAATCACGAACGGCCACTTTTTACAAGCGGCCGTCAGTAATGTATTAAATTAATTGAACAAGGGATTACACAGCAACATTGTGCTCACGCAAGGCATTGTTCAAAGAAGTTTTCTTGTCCGTGCTTTCTTTTCGCTTTCCAATGATCAAGGCACAAGGCACTTGATAATCACCTGCTGGGAATTTTTTGGTATAGCTTCCGGGAATGACAACTGACCTAGCAGGTACGCGTCCTTTCAATTCAACAGCTTCATCACCTGTCACATCAATAATTTTGGTAGAGGCGGTCAACACCACATTGGCACCTAACACGGCTTCTTTTTCCACTCGAACACCTTCCACAACAATACATCTAGAGCCGATAAAGGCGTTATCCTCTATAATTACTGGAGCCGCTTGCAAAGGTTCCAGAACACCACCAATACCAACACCACCACTTAAGTGGACGTTTTTACCGATTTGTGCACAACTTCCCACCGTGGCCCAAGTATCCACCATGGTTCCTTCATCAACGTAGGCACCGATGTTTACATAACTCGGCATTAAAATAGTGCCCTGAGAAATATAAGCTCCATGTCTTGCCACCGCATGGGGGACCACACGAACACCTTTTTCTTTGTATCCTTTTTTCAAAGGAATTTTATCATGATATTCAAAAATGCCAGCTTCGAGCACTTCCATTTTTTGGATAGGGAAGTAAAGTACTACCCCTTTTTTTACCCATTCATTTATCTGCCAACCATCTTCCGTAGGTTCTGCACAACGCAGTTCTCCCGAATCAATAAGCTTTACAACTTCGCGTATGGCGTCTTGAGTTTTTTCATCCTGCAACAACTCCCTATTGTCCCACGCTTTTTCAATTAGCGTTCTTAATTCTGTCATTTTTCTTAAAGTTTATACAAAGATAAGCCCCATGGCAGAATTATGGTTGCCATTTTTAAGCGCATAACATTTTTAAGGTTATTTTTGCCAAAAAATTATTTTGGCTAGAATTTTGGCTTTGGATTTTGGAAAGGTGCGGACCGGAATAGCGATTACCGATGAACTTAAGCTGATCGCTTCTGGATTGACCACTATTGAAACCAAGGACTTGTTATCCTTTTTGGACGAGTACACCCATAAAGAATCCGTTGAACTTTTTGTTGTGGGGCTGCCCAAGCAAATGGACAACACCGCTTCCGAGTCCGAGGAACTTATCCAGTTTTTTTTAAAAAAGCTAAAGGCCAAGTTTCCTTCCATTCCTGTGGAGCGACAAGATGAGCGGTTCACATCCAAAATGGCATTTCAATCCATGTTGGACAGCGGAATGAAAAAAAAGAAGAGAAGGGATAAGGCCCTAGTCGATGAAATAAGTGCCACGCTCATATTGCAGGCCTACTTAAACAGATTTTGATTTATGATTTTACCCATAGTAGCCTACGGAGACCCCGTTTTGCGAAAAAAGGCAAAGGATATCACATCCGAATATCCAAAACTTGACGAGTTGATAACAAATATGTGGGAGACCATGTACAATGCCCATGGTGTTGGCCTGGCTGCTCCACAGGTGGGGCTTCCCATACGTATGTTTATGGTGGATACAACACCTTTTTCTGATGATGAAGAATTGACCGAAGCCGAGCAGAAACAACTCGATGGATTCAAAAAAGTATTCATCAATGCAAAGATTCAAGAAGAAAACGGCAAGGAGTGGGACTTTAACGAAGGTTGTTTGAGTATTCCTGATGTCCGTGAAGATGTAAAGCGTAAGCCAGAAATCACCATTACATATTTAGATGAGGGTTTCAAAGAACATACGGAAACCTTTGATGGCCTTTTGGCCCGAGTTATCCAACATGAATACGACCATATTGAAGGTATTTTGTTTACCGATAAGCTTTCAACCTTAAAGAAACGACTTTTAAAAAGCCGATTGGAAAAGATTTCCAAAGGGAAAATAACCGTGGACTACCGAATGAGGTTTCCCAATATCAAAAAAGGACGTTAAAAAAATCGCAGTTTGCGATAAAAACATATTTTTGCGCCCATAAATTATTATTTGAATGGCATTAGACAAGATTTTATCCATTGGAGGTAAACCAGGACTTTACAAATTATTGACCCAAACGCGAGGAGGCTTTGTCGGCGAATCCCTTTTGGATGGCAAACGCGTAACCGTTGGTTTAAGAAGCAATGTAAGCGTGTTGTCCGAAATAGCCATTTACACTTTGGAAGAGGAAGTTCCTTTAAAGGAAGTGTTTCAAAAAATAAAGGAAAAGGAAGACGGTAAAAAAACCTCGATTAGCCACAAAGCCGAAAAAATCGAATTGGAAGAGTATTTCTTCGAAATACTTCCCAACTATGATGAAGATCGTGTTTACGCAAGTGACATTAAAAAAATCATACAGTGGTACAACATCCTTCTCGACAACAACATCACTGATTTTGTTGAAGAAGAAAAGGATGCCGAGGAACCTACTGTATCTGCTTCCGAAGAAGAGGAAGAATAAACACTATTCTTTTTTCCAGTCCACCAATTTTGATGGATAGTAATTGATCTGCATGGATTCCAGATAAGGAACCTGTGCAGCTAATCGATTTTTATAATCGTCCCAATCAAGGTGCTCGCTTGGAGACCATCCCAATTCTGCATATCCAATCAATCTAGGGAAGGCCAAATATTCCAATTCGGTTCCATTGCTGATGGTTTCGGACCAAAGAGGGGCTTCAATTCCCAGAATGTTTTTGTGGGAAAGTCCCTCAACATAGGTTTCAGGGTCCCAATTATACCCTACATCAACAGGGATGTACCCAGCCCATTTCAGGCCATATTCCGAAATGGAATCGTATTTCATGTCCAAATAGGTTTTTTTGGCTGGTGAAATAATGATTTTGGAACCATTTTCACTTGCTTTCAAGGCATTTTCAGCACTGTTCCATAGTTGAACAACCGAATTGGGATCAATGTCCGCTTGGGCAATTTCATCCCAACCGATCATTCTCTTGTTATGCTTTTGCACCAACTTCCCTACTTTTTCTACGAAAAGGATGTAATCGTTCTTCTTGGTTACGTGGCTTTCATCGCCACCAATATGGAAGTACGGACCGGGCGTTATGGATGCAATCTCGCCAATTACATCATCCAAAAAACTGTAAACCGTATCCTTTTTTGCATCAAAGGAACTGTAACCTACTTTCATATCGGTACGTACACGTGGGGTTTCAGCCCCGGCATAGTGCAAAAACGGGTAGCTCAATGATGCCGAATTGGTATGTCCGGGCATGTCAATTTCGGGTACAATAGTTATGTGCCTGTCCGCTGCATAGGCTACTATATCTTTGTATTCCTCTTGGGTGTAAAATCCACCTTGGCCACCACCAACTTCACTGGCACCTCCGACTTCGGTAAGTTTAGGCCAAGATTTGATTTCAATGCGCCAACCTTGATCATCGGATAGGTGAAGGTGCAATGTGTTGAACTTGTAGTATGCCAGGGCATCAATGTATTTTTTGACTTCATCCACGGTAAAAAAGTGACGGGCCACGTCCAGCATGGAGCTGCGGTATGCAAATTTGGGAGCATCTATGATTTTTCCTGAAGGAATAACCCACATGGGGCGGTCCGTCAAGGTATCATTGCTTTTTTCTGGAATCAATTGGTGAAGCGTCTGAATACCTCTAAAAGCACCTGCTGCTGTTTTGGCATTCAATAAAATGGAATCTTTTTTAATATAGAGTTGATAGGATTCTGGAGATTCCAAATCCACGCTATCAGATTGGTTAATGTAGATCAATCGCTCCAACTTATCTTCGGAAGCTGTGTTCACCGCAATATCAAGTCCCGTTTTGGATTTAATGTTGCTGGACAAAAAATCTCCTATTTTTTCAAACTCAGGATCTGTAGTCGAAGTATAAATGGCCGTTCCGGCATCCAATCCAAAAGCACTCCCGGTCGGAATGGTTTTAATGGGTTTCGGAATCAACGGAACACTAGCTAGGTCGGTTTTCGGAAAATTGATTTCCTCTTTTTTGGTTTGGCAAGCTGCCATGCAGATAACTGCAACGAACAGCAAAATTGATTTGTAAATCACGTTTGTTTAGTTTTTAGTCCATGTAGTCTTTAATCACATCGTACCAGATGTCGTAGCCTTTATCGTTCATGTGCAGGCCGTCTTCAATAAAAATATCTTGTTTTACTTTTTTGTTGTCCAGCATGGGATACCAAACATCCACAAAATCTATCTTTTCGTTCTCCGAGGCCAGTTTGTCAAGTTTACGATTTAACCTGCGGTATCTGCCCCTATATTTCCACCGGGAAATACTCGGTTTTGCCGAAATCAGAACAATCTCCATATTGGGGTTTCTCTGTTGTAGGTCGGCCAAGATCTGTTCGGCTCTTTCAATGATTTTTCTTGGTCTTTTCTTGGCAAAAATATCGTTGTCGCCCTCATAAATAAAAACCTTTACAGGCCTGTAGTTCAATATCAACTCATCCAAATAAAGCTCAAGGTCGGAAAATTGAGAGCCTCCAAATCCAGTGTTGAGTACTTGGTGTTCCGGGAAGCGCTCTTGAACATCTTCCCACAAACGAATACTCGAACTTCCTGTAAAAACAATCGTAGGTTTGGATGGGTCCCAAAGGGAATCATTCTTCTTTTGAATTGATTTGACTTCGTCTTTGAAAGGATTATCGGTTTGCGCAATGACCATCAAAGGAACCACGAGCAACACCACAAAAAGATGTTTCATTCTACTATTTTAGCCTTAAAATGACGTTGAAGATAGTGATATTTTTCCGTAAACCGGCTTTGTTGAAAAATACCAAAATACTTTTCATAAGTAAATTTTGACATTGGATTTTCAACCAATGGGACTTCGTATTTTTGGACAAAATCAAAAGCCATGAACACAAGACCGGAACAGTTGGCCGCTTTTGACCGCCTTTTGACCATTATGGACGAATTGCGCGAACAATGTCCGTGGGACAAAAAGCAGACGATGCAAACCCTTCGTCACTTAACCATAGAGGAAACCTACGAATTGGGTGATGCTATACTGGACAACGATTTGGAAGAAGTAAAAAAGGAACTGGGCGATATTTTACTGCACATTGTTTTTTACGCTAAAATCGGTTCCGAAACACAGGATTTTGATATTGCCGATGTGGCCAATGGTATTTGCGAAAAGCTCATTAACAGACACCCACATATTTATGGAGATGTTAAGGTGGAGAATGAAGAGCAGGTAAAACAGAATTGGGAAAACATCAAATTAAAAGAGGGCAAAAAAAGCGTGTTGGAAGGTGTTCCGAAGGGGCTTCCATCTTTGGTTAAGGCCAACCGAATTCAAGATAAAGTCTCCGGTGTGGGTTTTGATTGGGAGCATCCCGAGCAGGTTTTTGAAAAATTGAAAGAGGAGCTGGGCGAGCTTCAAGAAGAGATAGAAGCAAATAATACCGATCAAATGGAATCTGAATTCGGCGATGTGCTTTTTTCTATGGTCAATTATGCCCGGTTCCTAAAAATCAACCCAGAGAATGCACTGGAGCGCACCAATAAAAAGTTCATCAAGCGATTTCAATATTTGGAAAGAAAAGCAAAAGATGCAGGTAAATCCATGAGTGATATGACCTTGGCCGAGATGGACGTTTTCTGGGAAGAGGCGAAGCAGTTGTAATATTTAGCCAATCCATAACAGTTACATCCACTATAATTGTGGGCAAACTGACTATATTTGCCATCCTTTTTTAAATATCCGTTGTGTTTCAAAGCTACACCAAAGAATTTGCCTATAACTTAAAACTGTCCTATCCCGTAATCTTGGGGATGTTGGGTCACACTTTTGTGGCTTTTGCCGATAATATTATGGTGGGGCAATTGGGTACGGCCGAACTGGCCGCAGTTTCTTTGGGCAACAGTTTTGTGTTCATAGCGATGTCCCTTGGGATTGGATTTTCCACGGCCATAACGCCATTGGTGGCCGAAGCGGATGGTGCAAAGGATCAAGCGGCGGGCAAAAGCGCCCTGAAACACGGCTTGGTACTTTGTACCTTATTAGGGTTGTCACTTTTTGGGCTTATACAAGTTTCCAAACCTTTGATGCACCATATGGAGCAGCCCCCAGAGGTGGTGGAACTTGCCATGCCCTATTTGGATTTGGTGGCTTTTTCGCTGGTGCCTTTGATCATATTCCAGGCTTTTAAACAGTTTTCTGATGGTCTGTCGCAGACCAAATACCCCATGTATACCACCATCGTGGCGAATGTGGTCAATATCACCCTAAATTACCTTCTCATTTTTGGTTCTTTCGGATTTCCCAAAATGGGGATTGTAGGGGCAGCAATAGGCACCTTGGTCTCACGTGTAATCATGGTAGCGTTTATTTGGTATCTGCTCCAGCGAAAAAAGAAATTTGAATTCTACGTGACCCATTTCAACTTTAGAAGCATCGAAAAGAAAGTGATGAAAAAAATCATCAATCTTGGTTTTCCATCCGCGTTGCAGATGTTTTTTGAAGTTGCCATTTTTACCGCGGCCATTTGGTTGAGCGGGGTACTGGGCAAAAATGCGCAGGCCGCCAATCAGATTGCCTTGAACTTGAGCAGTATGACATTTATGGTAGGGACCGGGCTTAGCGTGGCGGCAATGGTCAGGGTCGGAAATCAAAAAGGACTTCAGAACCATAAAGAATTGAAGCGAATCGCTGAATCCGTATTTTTCTTGACCTTGCTTGTGGAAATAGCCTTTGCCGCCATTTTCCTATTGGGAAGACATTGGTTCCCTACGATTTATTTGGATGTGGATGACATAGCCAACCAGGCCGATAATAGCGAAGTGATTTTTATTGCGGCCAAACTGTTGTTGGTGGCGGCCTTTTTTCAGATTTCTGATGGTCTCCAAGTGGTGGTTTTGGGTGCCCTACGTGGTTTGCAAGATGTAAAGGTACCCACACTGATTACTTTTATTGCCTATTGGTTAATTGGTTTTCCGATCAGTTATTACCTGGGGTTGCATACCAATTTTGAAAGCACAGGGATTTGGATTGGATTGTTGTCAGGGCTTACGGCATCGGCTGTAATGTTGTATCTTCGATTCAACTTTTTGACGAAGAAACTTATAACGCAATAAGAGGCATTCCTAGCTAGGAATCAAAATAAGAACACATGGAGCTACCTAAATTTTTATTGGCCGACAATACGGATTTTCCCGAGGCCATTTTTATTGTACATACCGAATACCCACGATTCATCATCAATCTGGAGAATGATGAAGTGGAATGGATGGAAGAATTCTCCAAACAAGATGAAGCCGATTTATTGGAAGAAGCGGAAAGCCTAATTGAGGCCGCCACGGCTTTTTATGACCGGGAAGTTTCCAGATACGACCAATAATGCTGGAACAATTACTGCAACACGATAAAGAACTGTTTTTGTTCCTTAACGGATTGGGAACCGAGACTTGGGACGGTTTCTGGATGTTTATGACGACGACCAGAAACTCGGCACCACTTTATCTGTTATTGCTTTATTTATCCTATCGAACTTTTGGTTGGAAGGGAACTGGAATAATTTTGGTTTCCATTGCTTTGTTGATTACTTGTACCGATCAGCTGTCCAATTTTTTCAAGTATGGTATCGGTCGCTTGCGTCCCTGCCACGAACCTGATGTGAGCAGCGCAATGCGCTTGGTAAAAAGCTACTGTGGTGGACAATTTGGGTATTTTTCTGCGCACGCGGCCAACTCATTTGGCCCAGCGATTTTCTTTGCCGTATTGTTCAGAAATAAGGTGAAATATATTTCTTGGGTTTTGCTGCTTTGGGCCTGCATTGTGGCCTATAGCCGTATTTACATCGGCGTGCACTATCCGTTGGATGTGATTACAGGAGCCTTTGTAGGCTCACTGTTCGGATGGTTGTGGGCCAAGTTGGCTATATTTGCTTTTCAAAAAATAGGGGTATGATCTCAACCGCTAGATATTGGTTTTATATTGGATTGATTGTGTTGGTGTACATCATTGGCATGTTTGTAACCTTAATGGAGAACGATTCTGCTCAATTTGCGGTAATGGCCATGCGGATGGTTCAGGAAAATGATTTTTTGAGCCTTTTCAAAGGTCCCGAAGAGTATCTGGACAAACCGCACATGCATTATTGGTTGGCAGCACTTTCCTATAAAATTTTTGGCATTCACGATTGGGCATACCGCATTCCCGGTATTTTGTCAACTTTGTTAGGTGCCTATAGCTGCTACGGTCTTGGTAAATTGTTATACAATAAGGATGTTGGTCGATATGCCTCATTGATTTTTATGACGGCCCAAACCATGGTCTTGGCCAACATTGATGTCCGTACCGATGCTGTTTTGACTGGATTTACGATATTCTCCATTTGGCAATTGGCCACTTATATCGAAAAGAATACCTTAAAAAGTATCGCTTTGGGTGCTTTTGGAGCTGGAATGGCCTTTTCCACCAAAGGGCAGATTGCCTTAGTGGTCATTGGAATCTCGATACTTTGCCACTTGGCCTATACCCGAAAATGGGAAAGATTGCTCAATTGGAAGTTACTGGTTGCATTAGTTGTTTTTTGCTTAACTATTACGCCCATGTTATATGCCTATTACCATCAGTTTGATTTGCACCCTGAGAAAGTAATTCGCGGCAAGGATCACCGTAGTGGTATCTTCTTTATTTTCTGGGAGCAGAGCTTTGAACGGATGAGTGGCGAAGGCGTAGGGAAGAACAGTAGCGATTTTTTCTTTTTCTTCCATACCTTTTTGTGGGTGTTCCTGCCTTGGACGGTTCTTGCATTGATTGGCTACTGGACCAAAGTAAGAGCCTTTTGGGAAGCGAAGTTCGCTTATAGGCCCAATTTAGAATTTCTGACCGTGGGCGGGATTTCCATTTTGTTCCTTCTCATCAGTTTTGCGCAGTTTAAATTGCCGCACTACATGAATATCCTGATGCCGTTATATGCGATCCTATCAGCAGCTTTCCTATATGTTTTGCACCAACAGGAAAAATTGAAGATGGCAAAAATCATCTTGGGTATCCAGTATTTTATATTGGGATTGGTAGTGGTCTTTGCCCTGTTGGTAAGTCTCTATGTTTTCAAATTGGAATATTGGTATAACTATTTGTTATTGTTGTTGGCACTCGTATTGGTTACATATCTTCTTTTTCAAAAAGAAGCCGTATACACTAAAATTGTAACGGTCGCTATTTTGAGTTCAGTTCTGTTGAATGGTTTAATGAATGCCCATTTTTACCCAAAACTGCTCGAATACCAAGGCGGTTCCAATATGGCGGAAAAGGTGCGGGAGAACAATATTCCCGTGGACAATATTTATAAGGTTTCCGAAAGATATTCTTGGTCGTTGGATTTCTATAACAAAAAGCCTGTTGAAATAGTTTCAATACCGGAAATTGCCAAAAAGGACGATGTTTGGGTCTACGCCACGGATGAAGAATTAAAGCAATTGAAAGACAATGGAATTGCTTGGGACGAGCAAATTACCGTGGATCAATTTCGCATTACCCGATTGCAGATCAAATTCCTGAACCCGAATACGAGAGAAGATAAATTGAACAAAATGCATTTGGTGCATTTGGACTAATCTACCGATTCCAACTTTGGCTTATTGAAGTGGTAGATGACACCGAAGAGCGAAGTAAGTGCCGTAATCAAAAAGAAAGTAAAGCTAATGCCAATGGATGTGCTCTCATCCAATCCCAGCCATTTTGCCCCGTATAAAAAGGTGACCTCCCTACTTCCAATCCCTCCAATGGTCAATGGAATAACGGAGACAATTGAGGAGACCAGAAATACAAACAGGTATTCAATACTATTCAGGTTAACGGACAAAGATTGCAAAATAAAGAGTACACAGATTAATTGTGCCAATTGTACCAACGCCGAGAGTCCCAAAGATTTCCAAAAAACCGTTAGAGTAGTGGTAAAAAAGGTCTTGTTCGCAAACCAAAATACTGAAATGCTCAGCGGAATGGCCGCTATGAGCAACCAGTAAAAGGTTTGGAAAAATTCATTTTCTGAAAACAGTGCAAGTGCACAGGCATACACAAAAAGCAAGAGCATGCCGCTTAATCGATCTAAAAGCAAACTTGAAATCACTTTTTTGGTGCCCGGTTGAAACTCTTTTTGGATAACGAAGCCCTTATAGGCATCGCCGCCAATCCCTCCCGGTAAAAAGAGGTTGTAAAACATTCCCAACAGGTACAGTTTTAAGTTGCTCAACTGGGAAACCTTAGCCCCGACTTGATGAAAGTACAAGTTGGTACGAAAGGCGGATAAAACTTTGGACAATACAAAAAACAGTAAAGCCAAGAATAAATATAATGGGTCGCTCTTTTTTAAGGTTTGGAGAACATCTTTCAACTCTATTTTGGTGAAAATAAAGTAAATCAGTACCGCACTGATGATAATCTTCAAGGCGGTTATGAGCTTTTTACGCAGCTTTTCCGTCACCTATGCTTATTTTTTTGATGCGATATGGTCTCTTCTGCTGTGATTCGTAGTAGGTTCTAATCAAAAGTTCCATTACAATTCCGATGGTAAACAATTGGATTCCACCGACAATAAACATCATCCCGAAAATGAGCAGCGGTCTCGTACCGATATCTTGATCAAATTCTAGCTTAACGATTAGTAAATAAATGTTGATCAAAACTCCAAGGATGACCAACAAAACTCCAAAAATCCCAAACAAGTGGATGGGGCGTTGAAAGTATTTTCTAATGAAAAGTAACAGCATCATGTCCGCCACAACTTTAAAAACACGCTCTAGGCCGTATTTGGAAACCCCGGCGTGCCTTGCATGGTGCTTTACGGGAACCTGCTTTATCTGTGCGCCTTCCAAATGGGCCAAAAGCGTAATAAAACGATGCATTTCGCCATATAAATTCAGGCTTTTTGCAATATCTTTGGTAAAAACCTTGAGGGCACATCCGTTATCCTTGATGTCCAATTTAGTGACCCTTCTCACCAAAAAATTGGCGATTTTAGAGGGTATCTTTTTAACCAGTGAGTCCTTTCGCTTTTGACGAATACCCGTCACAACGTCATATTCCTCGGTAATGGCGTATTGCAACATGTTTGGAATATCGGAGGGGTCGTTTTGGAGATCTCCATCCATCGTGATGATATATTCTCCTTCGGCATAATCAATCCCGGCAGCCAGGGCCAAACTCTGGCCATAGTTTTTTTTCAATTCAATCAAATGGACTCTCTTGTCATCCATTTCCTTGACCTTGATTCGGGTTTTGTCGGTAGAAAAATCATCTACGTATACAATTTGATAATTGTACCCTTCAAGGCTTTCATTGATTTTTTGGGTCAAAAGGACCACATTGTCCTCCTCGTTGTACAAAGGAACCACTATAGATAAAAGGGAATCGGTGACGGTGCTCATTCAATATAAAATCTGTGCAAATTTATTGCTTTTATTTAAAGTTCCTTGGTAATCTTGTCCAATAGGAGTTTCGCTGCATAGAAAGGCGAAATTTTATGCTCTTCGATTTCTATCAACAATTGGGCCTGTTCTATTTTAAAAGTTTCTTTTTGATGGAAGAATTGCTTGATCTGTTCATCCACGGTCTGAAGGAACCAGTTTTTGTTCTGTTGCTGTCGGTTCTTTTCAAAAAAGCCGTTTTCCTTGTTGTGTTCCACGAATTGCTGCACCATGTCCCAGATTTCTTCAATGCCGGTTTTTTCCATGGCGGAACACTTCATCACCTTGGGTACCCAGCCATTGGCTTTGGGAGGATAAAGGTGCAAGGCTCTGGAAAATTCAGTTACGGCCAGCTTCGCATGTTCCAAATTACTTCCGTCTGCTTTGTTAATGGCTATGGCATCGGCCATTTCCATGATTCCTCTCTTAATCCCTTGGAGCTCGTCTCCGGCCCCTGATAATTTCAGCAAAAGGAAAAAATCGACCATACTGTGTACCGCAATTTCACTTTGTCCAACACCTACGGTTTCCACCAAAATAACATTGTAACCTGCAGCTTCGCATAGTATGATGCTTTCCCGTGTTTTTTGTGCCACACCACCCAATGAGCTACCAGAAGGGGAAGGGCGAATAAAGGCATTCGGGTCTTTTGCCAAGGTTTCCATTCGGGTTTTATCCCCTAAAATGCTGCCTTTACTCAATGAACTGGTCGGGTCCACGGCCAAAACGGCAACTTTGTTGCCTTTTTCCGTCAAGGTTTTGCCCAAGGTTTCTATAAATGAACTTTTACCGACTCCGGGAACCCCCGTAATTCCCAAACGAATACTGTTCGTGGGTCGGGAAAGACACTTTTCTATAACGGCATTGGCTTTTTCAAAATGGGCTGTTTTTGTACTCTCCAATAAGGTGATGGCTTTGGCAAGCATAGCTTGGTTGCCATCAAAAATTCCCTGAGCCAAAGCATCGACAGAAAGTTCTTGTTTTCTGAGTGACTTGATTTTGGAAATGGTATCGGAAGGTATCTTGTTCTCTTCTGCCAAGTGTACGGTTCATCAGTTTGTACGAATTTATAAAGATTTTACGGGTTTGTTCGGACTTTGCTCGGTTTTGCCTCTTTATTTTACCATCCATTTCACAAAAATTTAATATCTGTTAAAGCGGACTTCCGCAAGCAAAGTGGTACCTTATTCGTTAAATGATCGGTAATCATAAGAGGTGCCGATTTTTACGAACCTATAAACATTTAAAAGATGAAGACTATTTTTGAGGCCCAGGCCACTAATACAGGAGGAAGAGCAGGACATGTAAAGAGTGAAGATGGCGTTTTGGATTTTCCTATTTCAATGCCCAACTCCAAGGGTAAACCTGATCCAAAATCTACAAATCCAGAGGAGCTTTTTGCTGCCGCATATTCTACTTGCTACGCAGGTGCAGTAGAGGCTGTTGCCAAAAATCACGATATTGATGACCTTGGGGATTTTAGCGTTACCGCTATTGTTGCCTTTAATAAGGAGGACGATGGGTTTTTCTTGGAGGTTACGTTGGATACCTATTTGCCCACGGTAGATAAGGAAACAGGTGAAACTATTATCAACGAAGCACATGAAATGTGTCCGTACAGCAAGGCAACGCGTGATAACATCACAGTTCACCTAAATTTATTATTGGACGAATAAACTGTGTAACTTTTTAATAATGAGCCCCGTTGATATGTTCAACGGGGCTTTTTTTGTTAAAATTGAATAAAAAACGTCCTAATTTGCAACGTTGCATTTTTTGCATCGTCATTAGTACAGAACAACTAAAAAACCAGACATAGAACCAAGTGTGCTCCATATTGAGCTTGTAGAAAAGTGCAAGGCGAACGACCGTCAGGCACAAATGCAACTGTACCGTCAATATTGTGATGGTATGTTCTGTGTGGCCATGAGGTTCCTAAAAAATGCGGATGATGCGGAGGATGTGCTTCAAGATTCATTTATTAAAGCATTTCAGCGAATAGGACAGTTTAAGGGTGATGTTACGTTCGGGGCTTGGTTGAAAAGAATTGTAGTGAATGGCAGTATCGATTTCTTAAAATCGAAACATCAGCGAACAGTGGAGCTTAATGAAAGTTATTTGCAAGTGGCAGAGGAAGATGATTGGTCGGTGGAGGAAGGAATTTCTATTGAACAGGTGAAAGAGACGATAGAGGAACTGCCCCAAAAATATAGATACGTAGTGCAATTGTTTTTAGTGGAAGGGTATGACCATCAGGAAATTTCTGAAATACTGGGAATAACCGAAACGGCTTCGCGGACCCGATTGCTTCGAGGAAAAGCACAATTAAAAGATAAACTAAAAGATTTGGCTTATGGCACGTGATCTTAGAGAATTATTTGAAAAGGAGAGAAAGCAGAAAAGCTTTAAAATGAAGGAAGGGCATGAGGATCGCTTTTTTGCCAAGTTGGAAAAAGAGTTACCAAAAGACCCTCCCAAGCGAAAGGTGATTTCACTTTGGATGCAGATTGCCGCATCGGTTGTGGTTGCTGTGGGCTTGTCGGTCTATTACTTCAGTGGTAATGGAGGAACGGTTGAACCTGATGAAAAGATAACCGTTGTGGACAGGGATAATCCAAGTAAGGAGGCTCAAGGCATTTCCTTGGGCGACCTATCGCCAGATTTGAAAAAGATAGAGACCTATTATACCACCAATATTAACCTACAGTTGTCGGAACTGGCCGATGACCCTGGTAACAAGGAGCTTGTGGGCAGCTATATGGACCGATTGGCGGAACTGAACAAGGAATACCAAAGACTTAATCAAGAATTGAACGATTATGGTCCCAATGATCAGACGATAGGCGCACTCATCAATAACCTGCAGTTGAGATTGCAGTTGTTGCAAAAGTTAAAATCAAAGTTGAATCAATTAAAATCATCAAAAAATGAACAGGAATCATCAAATATTGTGTAGCGGATTGTTTCTGGCCTTGGTCGGCTTTACCGGCCAAGCGCAGGAGAAATCCAAAACCTACAAGGAAACCTTCGATGTCAAAAACGACACGGAATTGAGCATCAATACGAGTTATGCCGATATTGAGTTCGAGACTTGGGCAAAGGACCAAGTGGAAATCACAGCTGTAATCGAGCTGGAAGGCGTAGATCAAAAAGATGCGGATTTTTATTTTGAGCAGGATCTGGTCAAAATAATGGGCAATAGTAAGGAAATTGAGGTAAGCACAGAAGGTGCGGGACCTAGCTATGATTATGATTTTAGAACGGTGAACATCGATATTCCAGATATGCCGTCGGTGGCAGAAATTATCGCCAATGTTGAAATTCCGGAAATCCCTGAAATCATTATTCCAGAAATAGCGGTGATGCCCTCCATGCCACCGTTACCTCCTATGCCACCTATAGATTTTGATTACGATGCCTACAAAAAGGATGGTGACAAATACATGAAGGAATGGAAAAAGGAGTTTGACAAAACCTTTGATAAAGAGTATAAGGAGCGTTTTGAGAAATGGGGAGAAGAGATGGAGAAAATGGCAGAGGAACGCGAGGCCAGAAGAGAGGAGATGAGGGAAGATAGGGAGAGATTCCGTGAAGAGCAACAGGAAATACGCAGGGAGATGCAAGAACAAAGGAGAGAGCAACAAGAAGAGATACGCGCCCAGCAGGCTGAAATCCGAAAAGAGCAGGCAGAACTTAGAAAGCAGTTACGGGAAGAAATCAGAGTAAATGGAAGCCCCAATGTATTTTATTTTTCATCGGGAGGTAAGCATAAAGAGTATAAGGTCAAAAAACGAATTATCATCAAAATGCCGAAGTACATTAAGGTAAAAATGAATGTACGACACGGCGAGGTAAAATTGGCAGAAAATGCTAAAAACATCAAAGCAAGCTTGTCTTATGCAAGCTTGCTTGCCTCAACCATCGAAGGTGCCAGCACCGATATTCGGGTTTCATACTCTCCCGTAGTGGTTCAAAACTGGAACTATGGCAGCCTTAGTGCCGATTACTCGGATAGGGTCAATTTAAAAGAAGTAAAGAATTTAAAACTGAATTCTGTGTCATCCAATGTGGTGATTGGTAGGGTAGCCGGCAAGGCTTTGGTGACCAATAATTTTGGCGTATTGAATATTGATGAGGTATCCAATGGTTTCAACTCTATTGATATATCCTTGGAGAATGGTGAGTTGGATTGTAAACTGCCCGAGACGCCCTATGTTATTTCGGTAAATGAGACGACTTCAGGTTTTCAGTATCCCAAGGCGCTAAAACTAACATCGATGAAGAATCAAGGGGGTAATTTATACACAGGTTACCACATTAGCAAAAATGATGGTAAGACCATCAAAATCAATTCTAAGTACAGCGAGGTGGTTCTAAAGAACTAGCTTCAATCGCCAGTCCCAAGGAACCACCCCGAACCTATTGGTCGATATAACTCTTCAACGACCAGTGCCTACCACATTATCTTCAGTGAACATCTTCTTTCAGGTAGGACTTAAAATTTTCTTTAAAGCGATTTAATCTAGGAATAGATACATTTCTGATATAGCTGTTGTTTGGATTCCGCCTTTCGTAGTCCTGATGATACTCTTCAGCCTTGTAAAACTTTTCAAAAGGTGTGACCTCAGTAACTATACTACGGTCACCATATACATTTTCGGCTTCCAACTTGGCTATATAATCCTGAATGATTTTCTTTTCCTTATCATTCTTGTAAAACGCAATGGAACGATACTGTGCTCCACGGTCTGGACCTTGTCTGTTCAATGAAGTTGGATCATGCGAACCAAAGAAAACCTGTACCAATTGTGTGAATGATATGGTTTCTGGGTCGTAATATACTTCTACAGCTTCGGCATGATGGGTCCTGCCATAGGAAACTTCTTCGTAGGTGGGATTTTTTTCGAACCCACCGGAATAACCAGAATATACTTCCTTAACGCCCTTTACGCTTTCAAAAATGGCTTCAACACACCAAAAGCATCCACTGGCAAAATAGGCGGTCTTGTATTTTTGAAGTTCTTCTGAGCTCAACTTAGCTATAGAATGGTTTTCGGACTCATTTGTTTGAGCTACTTCTTGATTGTCGGATTTGTTCTTGGGTTGACAACTTATTGATGCCAACAGCAGCAGAATTAAAAATGGAGTTCTCACAGATTTCATTTTAGTTTCTTCTTTAGTAGTAATAAGATACCAACAATTACTTATATAGCCGTTAAAAAATGTTAATCATCGTCTATTGGACGGATTGAACGCCAGCATTGGCGGAGTATCAAAAACGTAGGAAACAACCAGTAACAACTCAAGTTGGACTACATATATATAATCTTTTTCTTACAAATAAATTATTGCCTTTCAGTGGGTTACAGATGAACTGCAAAGCGGATTATCGATGAAATGCACATGCGTTCGGTATGTTGTTTTTGGACCCAAAAACGTTCGTCGTCGATAAAAAACACTTTAACCGATAAAAATTTATTCACCGACAGAAAAATGTCATTGAGCGATGGAAATCGAGTCGGGGTTGCAGGTGAAAGTACTTTTACATCGTAAAACAAACAGAACAAATGAAAACAATTTTCACCATCATCGCAGTAACTTTTTTCGGAACAATGGCATTTGCCCAAGATATCTCAAAGGAAGCTAAAGTGGATACACTAACAATGGGTGTTGAGTTGAAAGTTGAATTCAACCAAACAATCAGAAAGGATAGAAAAACAGTTAGATTGTACAAGTTCAAAAACTCTAAAATCAAAAAGGAGCTTTCTTTTAAAACAAAGAACGATAAGTCTAAATTGGCTTAATCATGATGTTGGATATGTTGATACCTTTCTTGTTGTCGTTAAGTATTGCCTTTGTTTTAGCAAGCATAGCATTCTCTTTTAGAGAAAGAAAATTATAGAAGTTTAAGTTTATATTGGAAATAGATAGGAATGGTCGGTGTAAGCCGACCTTTTCATTTTAGCCAAATCTTGGACCTTGTTTGGTCTACTGGTCCACAGAGTTGAACTGTTCTATGACTTCTTCAAATTCAATGGTGTAGTGAGTACCTTTTTTGTCGTAGTCCCTGGTAATGGTGCCCCTAAGCTGCCTCGCCAAGTTGTAGATAAGCTTTAGCCCAAGCGAGTTGGATGTTTTCGGGTTTATTTCCTCCGAATATCCGATACCATTGTCCCCAAGGTGCATTTTGTAACGGTTATCATCAATTCTTTCTACAGAGACATGGATTTCACCATTTTGGACTTCTGCAATTCCATACTTTAGTGCGTTGGTAATGGTTTCATTGATAATCAAGCCCAAGGGAATCACCGTGTCAATGCTCAACTTGTAATTTTTGATGTCCAAATTGACTTTAACGTCATTCACACTTCCTTTGACGGACCTGACCAAATAGTCGCACAATTCTTGAACGTATGGTTTCAGTTCTATTTTGGATAGATAATCATCACGCTTGTAGAGCATTTCGTGTACCATGGCCATTGATACTACCCTGTTTTGGCTACTTTTAATGATATTACTGATTTTACTATCGTCGATAGATCTAGATTGTAGGCTCAGCAAGCTCGAAACAGTCTGTAAGTTATTTTTCACGCGATGGTGTACCTCTTTCAGAAGTATCTCTTTTTCATCTATACGTTCCTGAATTTCATTACGTGATTTGTACAACCTATGGTGGGCACTTAAAAGGTTCTTACCAAATACTCCTCCCAATAAGTAAACAGCAAACATTGCACTCAAGTAAGCAAACCAATCGCGCGATTCTAAAGGGATTGTGTTTTCAGATATCTTGAAATCACCTGTATCATACAGGAACAGGAGGGTGAGAACGGCCAAATTTAATATGAGGTACAATTGGCCAAATACTTTTGTGGTCACATAACCGGCAAACACTATTATCGCCAAAACAAAAACGAACGGGCTATCTATACCTCCGCTGTATAGGGTAATAACAATTGCACCCAACATAGACAAAATGGAGGTGAAGTTATAGGTGAGCACTAATTTTTCATGTTCCTTGTAAAGCAATGTATTTATAAGATTGATGATTGCATAGCCCCAAAAAGTATATGGAACAATACCATCTATACCCAAAAAGAAGTAGCATACCAATCCAAAGATGGCAGCAAAGAAGGAAGAATTATAATTTACCTTTAGTATCAAAGTAACTTTGTCTTGTATCCTATATGTATCCTTATCAGGACTTTTCATATGCTGCGTGTGAATATGCCTCTATCATAAAAAGGTTGAATCGGTATGATAGAGTAGCTTTATGGGGTGTTTTATGATGTAAATCTAACTATGTTTTTGATATAAAAAAAGTGGCAGCTTTAATAACTGCCACTTTAGGTTTCTATTTGAGATGGGTTAGTCGTTGACCAAGACCCATTCTCCTTTGTCTATAAGGGGTTCGGCCTGTTTATACTTTACCGTTTTACTTTCCCCTGACATCACATTTTTAATGGTGACCCTATCATTTCTACCGATTTTCGGTTTTTCCCGAACAATGGTTTCAGTTACTTGAGGACGCTGCCCTTGGGTTTGGCCTGCAGCCCTGTTCTGTGCGGCCAATTCGTCGCTGTTTGGTATTTCCTCTTTAGAAGTCTGAATGTTCTCCTTAGGTCGGCGAACATTTCTTGCCTCTTGAATCTGAGAGGTGTTCTCCGAGGGTAATTCCCCTTTGAAAAGGAAGGAAATTACTTCTCGATTCACTTTATCGATCATTTCCTTGAAGAGTTCAAAAGCTTCGAACTTATAGATCAATAATGGGTCTTTTTGCTCGTGAACCGCCAATTGCACGGACTGTTTCAATTCATCCATTTTACGCAAATGCGTTTTCCAAGAATCGTCGATGATTGCCAGTGTGATGTTCTTCTCAAAATCCGTAATCAACTGTTTTCCATCGGTATTGTAAGCCTTTTCCAAATTGGTAACAACGTTCAAGGATTTGATGCCGTCCGTAAATGGAACTACGATACGTTCAAACTTGTTGGCCTCATCTTCGTATACCTTTTTGATGACTTGGAAGGCAACCGTGGCACTACGTTCCATTTTTTCTTTGTAGTACTTGTAGGCCTCGTCGTTGACTTTATTGGCAATCTGTTGAAAGCTCAATTTTTTGAACTCTTCTTCATCAATAGGTGATGTAATGGAGAAATATTTAATGAGCTCAAATTCAAAGTTTTTGAAATCATCGGCCATTTTGTTGGTTTCCGCAATGGCTTCGGAGGTATCATAGATCATGTTGGCGATGTCCACTTTTAGACGTTCACCTTCCAATGCGTGTCTTCTTCTTTTGTAGATAACCTCCCGTTGGGCATTCATTACATCATCATACTCCAACAAACGCTTACGGATTCCAAAGTTGTTCTCCTCCACCTTTTTCTGAGCACGCTCAATGGATTTCGTCATCATGGAGTGTTGAATAACTTCTCCATCTTCCAAGCCCATACGGTCCATCATTTTGGCCACTCGGTCAGACCCGAACAAGCGCATCAGGTTGTCTTCCAAAGAAACATAGAACTGGGAACTACCGGGGTCTCCTTGACGTCCGGAACGACCTCTTAACTGTCTGTCCACACGTCTGGAATCGTGGCGTTCCGTACCAATAATGGCCAAACCACCTGCTTCTTTTACCTCTGGGGATAATTTAATATCGGTACCCCTACCGGCCATGTTGGTGGCAATGGTTACTATACCGCCCTTACCGGCTTCGGCAACAATATCGGCCTCTTTTTTATGGAGTTTCGCGTTCAATACATTGTGAGGAACCTTGCGGACGCTCAACAATTTGGATAATAATTCCGAAATCTCAACAGAGGTGGTACCAATCAATACAGGCCTGCCCGATTGAGATAGTTTCGTAACCTCGTCAATGATGGCATTGTATTTTTCCCGTTTGGTCTTGTAGATCAAATCTTGTCTGTCGTCACGGGCAATGGGTCGGTTGGTCGGGATTTCCATCACATCCAACTCATAGATTTCCCAAAATTCGCCTGCTTCTGTTACTGCTGTACCCGTCATCCCTGACAGCTTGCTGTACATTCTAAAGTAGTTTTGTAGGGTAACTGTCGCAAAAGTCTGGGTCATGGCCTCGATTTTTACGTTCTCCTTGGCCTCAATAGCTTGGTGGAGACCGTCGGAATACCTACGACCGTCCATGATACGACCTGTTTGCTCGTCCACGATCATTACCTTGTTGTTCATCACCACATACTCCACATCCTTTTCGAACAGGGTGTAGGCTTTCAACAACTGGGTCATGGTATGGATGCGCTCGCTTTTAATTGCGAAATCCTTGAAGAGTTCTTCCTTGAGTTCAGCTTCTTTTTCAATCTCGAGGTTTTGGTTCTCGATTTTGGCAATTTCACTACCGATGTCGGGCATCACAAAAAATTCTTTGTCCTGATCGGTAGAGATGCTTTCAACCCCTTTATCGGTCAATTCGATTTGATTGTTTTTTTCGTCGATAACAAATAATAGGTCTTCGTCCACTTTTGGCATTTCCCTATTATTGTCCTGCATGTAGAAGTTTTCGGTCTTTTGAAGTAATTGCTTAACCCCTTCTTCACTCAAAAACTTGATGAGTGCCTTATTTTTAGGAAGTCCACGGTGAACCCGTAGCAACAAGAAGCCACCTTCCTTAGTGTTACCTTCCTTAATCAATCTTTTGGCTTCTGCCAAAACGCCGGTTAAATGCTGACGTTGTTTTTGGACGATATCCGAAACCTGTGGTTTTAGTTCATTGAATTCGTGACGGTCTCCTTCGGGAACCGGACCGGAAATTATCAAAGGTGTACGGGCATCATCGATCAATACAGAATCCACCTCATCCACAATGGCGTAGTGGTGCGGACGTTGTACCAAATCATCTGGGGTGTGCGCCATGTTATCGCGGAGGTAGTCAAAACCAAATTCGTTGTTGGTTCCGTATGTAATGTCCGCATTGTAAGCAGCTCTTCTTCCATCGGAGTTGGGTCGGTGTTTGTCGATACAATCCACGGAAAGTCCATGAAACTCGAACAAGGGAGCCATCCAAGCACTGTCCCTTTTTGCCAAATAGTCGTTTACCGTTACCAAATGTGCGCCTTTTCCGGCCAATGCATTGAGGTAGAGTGGGAGGGTAGCTACCAAGGTTTTACCTTCACCTGTCTGCATCTCGGCAATCTTACCTTGATGTAGTGCAATACCTCCGATAAGCTGTACATCGTAGTGTACCATGTCCCAGGTAACTTCTTTTCCAGCGGCATCCCATGAGTTTTGCCAAACCGCTTTGTCGCCTTCCAAGGAGACATAATCCTTATCTCCAGAAAGCATTCTGTCGAATTCACTGGCCGTTACGGTTAAGGTTTCGTTGGCCGCAAATCGTTTTGCGGTTTCCTTTACCACGGCAAAGGCTTCGGGAAGGATATCTTCCAGTGTTTTTTCGGAAATTTTATAGGCTTCTTCGTTGAGCTTGTCGATTTCGGAATAGATTTCTTCGTTACGATCAATGTCGTTCGAATTTTCCACTTCGTCTTTTAGCTCGGCAATTTTATCGTTGATCTCTTTACAGTCTTCAGCTATTCTTGCTTTAAAAGATGTAGTTTTTTGTCTCAGTTCATCATGTGACAATCCTTCAAGTTGTTGCTCAAAGGATTTTATCTCTTTTACCAAAGGTTGTAGGGACTTTACATCCTTCTCCGATTTATCTCCTACAAAAACCTTAAGTACGGAATTAATAAAACTCATGAAATGTTTTTTCTTTTGATTGTCAAAAGCCGTTCCATTGATGGGATTACGATGGAATTCTTTGGCCAGGCTGTCAAAATTACATAAAAAAAAGCCTCAAATGAGACTTTTTAACGTGGTTTGTGCTTTCGGATCTAATATTCATCCTCATTCCAGAGGTAGTCCTCTTCGGTGGGATAATCGGGCCAAATTTCTTCTATTGACTCATATATCTCGCCTCCTTCTTCCTCCATGGATTGTAAATTTTCTACAACTTCCAACGGCGCTCCTGTTCGAATGGCGTAATCTATCAGTTCGTCTTTGGTTGCTGGCCAAGGCGCATCACTTAAATATGAGGCTAGTTCTAAAGTCCAGTACATAGTAACGGTTTGATTTTAAATTTTTTGCAAAAATAATTTTTAAACTCAATCTGCCAAGTAAAAACACCATTATTTAAAAATTATTTTATTGTTGACAAAACATTTAGGGCAAAAAAGCGATTTTGTCAGTCCAACTTCTCTGGAATCCACTTGACCTCTTGGGCATGTAAGTCTTTGGACAACTTGCGTGCCAGAACAAATAAATAATCAGAAAGTCTATTAATATAGGATAAGACGTTCTCCGGCACTGGTTCATTCTCATGCAAGTAGGAAATCATACGTTCGCCACGACGGCAAACCGTTCTGGCAATATGACAGTATGACACTGTGGTGTGCCCTCCCGGAAGAATAAAATGTGTCATTTCCGGAAGCTCCTCGTTCATTTTGTCCATTTCCTGCTCCAAAAACTCAATATCTTCTGAACTTATACGCGGAATCTTAAGTCTATTGTCCTTTTTGGGCTCTGTGGCCAATATGGAGCCTACGGTAAAAAGCTTTTCTTGGACAAAGGAAAGTGTTTTTTTGGAATGTTCATCCATATCCTGGTCCCTCAAAAGCCCTAAGTGGGAGTTGAGTTCATCAATGGTACCATAACTTTCAATGCGAACGTGATGTTTGGGTACACGGGTGCCTGTAAATAACGATGTGGTGCCCTTGTCTCCAGTTTTGGTATATATTTTCATTTTTTCAGTAGTCAGGGATGCTTACTTGTATTTCTGGATAACGCTGATTGTAAATTGATCAGTGCTCATTGTTTTTGTCGTGTTGACGTTTTCCCTCCATAAACTTGCGGGACTTTCTACGCTTGGTCGCTTTCTTGTTTCTGAACAAAATAATCAGATAGATAAGTCCCAAAACGGCCAGTATGTACCAAATGGTGTTATCTGTAGCTATATTTTCCATAACCTAAAATTACCGTTTTAAATTCGAATCGTGAAATGTTCCTTTGCCTGTTCCCTTCGAATGGAAATAAGTCCGCAATGATACATATCTATGCTTACTGTGATTTCCGGTAAGGCAATCAAATGCTTCCATTGGTCCAAGGCTTCCTTGTTTTTATACATCGAGTCGATCAATATAATACTGTCGTTATGCAATTTTCCTTCGGAATATATTTTTTGAAATAATAGCACGTCCATTTCATCTACAAAAAGAAGGTCCAAGAGTTTTTCATCAAATCGAATTTTGGGAAAAGTCTGTTTCACCACTTCTTTGACCTCGGTATTATTTTCAATGCTGATATTTTGAAAACTAAAATAACCTATGGTCTTGAGTAATGTATTGATGCTTTTGTTCTTGTGAAGTCTTTTTTTGGAATAGAGGCATTTTGTCACATATAGGAACACAAAAGGGGAGTGCACACCATGCTGATTGGTGGATTTGGATAAAAAGTCTAGATATGAAGTGAATTGGAACCACATTTTTATCCTTCTAAAATGGAAGAAAGCTCGAACCAGCGCTCTGTTTTTTCTTCGATGGCATCGGTTACTTCTTTAAGTTCAATGGAAATGTTGGCAATTTCGTCTCCATCAAGCTCTGGGTCTGTAAACTTGTTCTGGAGTACTACTTTCTTTTCTTCCAATTTTTGAATGTCCTTCTCCAACTGCTTGTATTCCTTTTGCTCGGAATAGGAAAGTTTGCCACCACTCGTATCCCGCCAATTGTTTTCCGTTTTTTCTGAAGATGTGGTCTTGTTTTCGCGCTCCTCTATAACTTTACTGCTCTCGTATGCTCGATAATCCGAGTAATTGCCAGGAAAATCTTCAATAATACCTTCTCCTCTGAACACAAATAAGTGATCTACGATTTTGTCCATAAAGTATCGGTCGTGGGAGACCACGATCAAGCATCCGGGAAAATCCAATAAGAAGCTTTCCAGTACGTTCAACGTAACAATGTCCAAATCGTTGGTAGGTTCATCCAGAATCAGGAAGTTCGGATTTTGAATGAGCACGGTGCATAAATACAGTCGTTTCCGTTCCCCGCCACTTAGTTTTTCAACAAAATCGTATTGTTTTTTACGGTCGAAAAGAAAACGCTCCAAAAGTTGCTGCGCGGAGATTTGTCTTCCCTTTTTTAAAGGGATGTAATCCCCGAACTCACGAATCACATCAATAACCTTTTGACCTTCTTTATCTGGGATTCCCTTTTGGGTGTAGTATCCAAATTTAATGGTGTCGCCAACCACAACCTTTCCGCCTTCTACATCTTCTTGTTGTGTAAGGATATTTAAGAAAGTAGATTTCCCCGTTCCGTTTTTCCCGATAATACCCACGCGTTCCCCTTTGGTGAAGTTGTAGTCAAACTTGTCCAAGATGGTTTTGTCCCCGTAGGATTTTGAAATATTGTGCAGCTCCAAAATTTTACTGCCCAAGCGCTCCATGTTGAGTTCTAGCTGTACCTCGTGCTCTTGTCGACGTTTGTGGGCACGCTGCTTTATCTCGGCAAAATCATCAATCCGGGATTTTGATTTCGTTGTACGGGCCTTGGGCTGCCTACGCATCCAATCCAACTCCTTCTTGTAGAGCATTTTGGTCTTTTGTCGCTCTACGGCTTCCCGTTCCATCCGGGCATCTTTTTCGTTCAGATAGTACGAGTAATTGCCTTTGTAGGTGTATAACTGATTGTCGTCCAGCTCCAAAATTTCATTGCAGACCCTATCCAAAAAGTAGCGGTCGTGCGTTACCATGAACAGGGTGATGCTTTCCTTGGCAAAGTAAGCTTCCAGCCATTCTATCATTTCTAGGTCCAAGTGGTTGGTAGGCTCATCCAGAATCAATAAGTCTGGTTTGTTGAGCAGCGCATTGGCAAGTGCCAGACGTTTCTTTTGTCCGCCGGATAATGTGCTGACCTTCGCATCAAGTTTGGAGAGCTGTAATTGAAAAAGTATTTGCTTATATTGAGTCTCAAAATCCCAGGCATTCAGTCGTTCCATGGCCTCGAAGGCCTTTTGGTACTGTTCTGTATTCTCTGGATTCTCTACGGCTTTTTCGTAATTGGCAATTACCTTTAGTATTTCGTTGTCGGTAGTGAAAATGGTCTCTTCAATGGTCAAGTTCGGGTTCAGGTCGGGCTCCTGCTCCAAAAAGGAAATTTTGATGCCCTTGCGCGAGGTAACTTGACCCGTTTCGGAAGTATCCTTTCCCGACATGATATTGAGAATAGAGGTTTTGCCGCTCCCGTTTTTAGCGATGAGGGCTATCTTTTGGTCTTTGTTGATTCCAAAGGAAATATCGGAGAAGAGCACCAGCTCTCCATACGATTTTGATATATTTTCGACCGTTAATAAGTTCATGGATGTTGTTTGTGGGCCAGCCTATAATTTGGAATACCTGATGATGTAAAGGTATCGAATGGCCAGCGTCAAAAGTAATGGAATAACTACAGGAGAAAAAATCTGGACCTTGATTATCCAAAGCAAAAGCACTATGCCCATTAACCCCAGAGCCGTCCACAGGTATTTTGGTGCCCATTGGGGTATCTTATCTTGAAAAACCAAGGCAAAAGCGACGATAGCGTTGGCGGGGAATGCCCATAAAATATTAAAATTATATGGGGTGGAAGTGTGGTCCGCCGCCACCCAGAGCAAAAAGAGAAAGGTTCCAACCAATCCTGTGATGAACAGCAGGGAAAAGTCCAGCCAGCGGCTTCGAGTTTTATGTTTGTAATCAAAATAGGTGATAATCGCCGTAAAAGCCATCAACATCAAAAACCAAAAAAGGGGTGAGAGCGGGAAAAAGCTCTGTTGAAGGTGTTCGCTATAGTCCAAAATGGTCCGCTCCCTTTTTATCAAAGGCTTTCCGTTAAGTGAGGTGTGCCTCAGTTGCTCCATGGCATAGTAAGGCAAAAACATGTGTTCTTGCACCGTGGCTTTTCTGTCAACAGGAGAACCAAAGGCGAGGTCAATGCCAAACATGGACCATGTATTAACGGCCATAAACTGGCGTACCAATTGCCGAAAAGTGTATTGTTTGTCAAGATATGAGCCATCAAAAACAATGGCATCTCCAAATTGTTGTTTTAAAATATCGCCTGTAATGCTGGAACAATTGTTCAAAAGCGGGTCGTACAGGTAATCCCTGTTCTCGGGCAGATAGTTTTCTTCAAAAAAGGCAAGGAGCTGATTGCGTTCCTCAAGACTGAGGTCTAGAATCTGCTCTTTTACCCATCTTTTTTCCAATTCGTACTCATACAGGAAAGCTTCAAAACTTCTGCGGGAAAGGGAGTAGATCATTCTGCCCTTGGTGAAGTTGAGGTAGAAGTTAGGTTGGTCAAAATCAAAAGTTCCGTAATTATAGACCACATCTATTCCGAGTGCCGGGTCTTGCACGCGAAAAGCGCTATGGCCAAAAGCATAGTACAATTCGTCTCCTGCGGCACAGGTGAGCAGGCTTACTTGTGCATTTTCCGTGAGTTGTGGAGCTTGGGCAAAAAGGAACTTCCCAATAATGAAGCAAAAAAATAATAGATGGAGCCTTCGTCTCATTTGTTCTGTTGTCAGAACAAATATCAGAATAAAAACGACTCGGCCTACTATCCGTTGTGTACAGTTTGATTTTTCCTTTATTTTTACGGAAATCTAATTTCATGAAGTCCTACATTCCCAATTTTTTAACGTTGCTCAATGTGTTGAGCGGTTGTATTGCCACGGTATTTGCGGTGCTCAATCACTTGGAGTGGGCGGCCCTTTTTGTGTTTATCGGGATTTTCTTTGACTTTTTTGATGGTCTAGCAGCTCGTTTGCTCAAGGTGCAAAGTGAAATAGGGTTGCAGTTGGACTCTTTGGCCGATGTGATTACCAGTGGTTTGGTGCCTGGAGTGGTTATGTTCCAGTTATTGAGCATGGCCGAACGAGGCGGTTGGAACCTTGGTTTTATTGGTCATGATGCGGAAATCACCCTGTTGCCTTTTATTGGTTTTGCCATTACACTGGCTTCGGCCTACAGATTGGCCAAGTTTAATGTGGATGAGAACCAAGTGTCTTCTTTTGTGGGGCTGCCAACACCGGCCAATGCCCTTTTGATTTTATCGATGCCCATGATTCTCCTGTACCATAATAACGAGGTATTGAGCAACATTATCTTAAATCCATGGTTTTTGGTGGTTTTGACGGTTTTGAGCTCGTATTTGCTGAACTCGCCCATCAAACTTTTTGCCCTAAAGTTTAAAAATTGGAGTTTTAAGGATAACGGTATTCGTTATTTGTTTATCATTGGCAGCTTGGTATTGCTTTTGACCTTACGATTTTTGGCTATACCGGTGATTATACTTTTTTATGTTTTGGCTTCTTTATTGACGCCTTCCGAGAAGTAGGTTTAAAAATCAAGCTTCTTTTTCCGTAGCTCGAAGTTTTGGCCCAAGTAGACTTTTCTAACCATTTCATCCATGGCAAGTTCTTCGGGCACCCCTGCTTTTAGGATACCACCTTCGAACATTAAATAGGAACGTTCGGTAATGGCCAAAGTTTCCTGAACATTGTGGTCGGTGATTAAAATGCCGATGTTTTTGTTCTTTAATTGGGCCACGATTCGCTGAATATCCTCCACCGCTACGGGGTCGACCCCTGCAAATGGTTCATCCAAAAGAATAAATTTAGGGTCGGTGGCCAAGGCACGGGCAATCTCGGTTCGTCGGCGCTCTCCCCCCGAGAGCAGGTCGCCACGGTTTTTACGGATGTGCCCCAAACCAAACTCATCAATCAGGGACTCCATCTTCATATGTTGCTCCTTTTTGCTCAATTTGGTAAGCTGCAACACGCTCAGGATATTTTTCTCGATGCTCAATTTTCGAAAAACAGAAGCTTCTTGCGCCAAATAGCCAATACCGTTCTGGGCCCTTTTGTACATGGGGAAACTGGTAATGTTCATATCATCCAGATAGATATTCCCGCCATTGGGTTTTATCAAACCAACAATCATATAGAAAGATGTGGTCTTCCCAGCTCCATTTGGACCTAACAGTCCAACAATTTCGCCTTGGTTTACTTCAAGGGAAATACCCTTAACAACTTTTCGGCCTCGGTAGGCTTTCATTATATTTTCTGCACGTAGCTTCATAGGAATTTGCCAAAACTAAACATATTCTTTGTCTACCGAATGGTCTTTTGGATTTTTTTAAGCTTCGCTTTCTTCCAATGCTTCCCAGTATTCGTATGCACGTCTTAGGTGGGGTACTACAATGGTTCCGCCGACTAAGGTGGCTATGCCCAAGGTTTCCATTACCTCTTCCTTATTGGCACCGGCTTTTTTGGAGCTCTCTAAATGGTACTTTACACAATCATCGCAACGGAGAACTGCGGAGGCTACCAAGCCTAGGAGCTCTTTGGTCTTTACGTCCAAAGCGCCGGCCATATAGGCGTTGGTGTCCAGGTTAAAGATGCGTTTGATGAGTTTGTTGTTTTCCGCAAGCAGCTTATCGTTCATTTGGGCACGATAGGCATTGAACTCTTCTACTTTATTTGGCATTTTTTCTTGCTTTCTCTTTTCGTTCTTCTTTTCTGACAACCATTCTGGAAATAAAAATACTTACCTGGTACAATATAAGTACAGGAATACAGACAATGATTTGACTTGTTATATCCGGTGGTGTAATGATCGCGGACAGTATCAAGATTATTACCAAAGCTATCTTTCTGTATTTCTTCAGGATTTCTGGAGTTACCAATCCGACCTTGGTCAAAAAGAAAATAACGATGGGCAACTCAAACATAATCCCACAAGCAATTACAGAAGCCCTTACCGTTCCAATGTAGGAGGCAAGGTCGATTTCGTTCAATACCTCTTTACTTACTTGGTAAGATCCCAAAAAGTTGATGGACAATGGTGCAACAATGTAATAACCGAAGAGTACGCCAAGAAAGAACAAGCCTGAGGCCGTAATGATGAATCCTCTGGAATGCTTTCTTTCGTTTTCGTATAGCCCTGGACTGATGAATTTCCACAATTCCCATAAAATATAAGGAAAGCCTAGAATAACCCCCGCCCAAATTGATGTCCAGATATGTGCGGAAAACTGTCCGGCCATCAATCTACTCTGAATGGTGAACGGGATGGTGTCTCCACAGAATTCGGAATCTACCCCGAAAAACTTTCCAATATTACAGAAAAATTGATAGGTCGGGAAATCCATGCTCTTGGGCCCGAACAATATTGTGTCAAAAATAAAGCCCCTGAAAACAAAGGCTACACAGGCAATGATTACAACTGCCAAAGTTGAGCGTACCAAATGCCAACGTAATTCTTCCAAATGGTCCAAAAAGGACATTTCATCTGGACTTTTTCTCTCTTTTTTAGCCATTATAGGATTCCCTCGTTTATAAGGTTATGAATGTGGACCACACCGGCATATTTGTCACCATCAAAGGCCAACAATTGCGATATGCTCTTTTCCTGTAACAGTTTCAACGCTTTCACGGCCAAAGTGTCCACATCTATCGTCTTAGGGTTCGAGGTCATAATGTCCTTCGCGGTAAGTCCACTTATATTATCGTATTTGCTCAACATTCTTCGTACATCGCCGTCAGTTACTATGCCCACAACCTTTTCTTGGTCCAATACAGCTGTAACGCCGAGCATTTTTTCGGATATTTCCACAATTACATCTTTTACCTTGGCATTGATATCTACCTGGGGTTTTTGATTGTTGGCCACAATATCGGCAACGCGCAAATATAGCTTCTTTCCCAAAGCTCCACCGGGGTGGTATTTGGCAAAATCCGAACTGCTGAACCCCTTGAGCTCCAAAAGGCAAATGGCAAGGGCATCACCCATGGACATTTGTGCCGAGGTGCTGGTGGTAGGCGCCAAATTGTTGGGGCACGCTTCTTTCTCCACGTAGGTGTTTAGCACAAAGTCAGCCTGCTTGGCCAGTACGGATTCCATATTTCCTGTAATGCCGATGAGCTTATTGCTCCCAACTTTGATCAAGGGGAGCAATGCTTTTATCTCAGGTGTATTTCCACTCTGAGATAGGCAGATAACCACATCGTTTTCTTGAATGGTTCCCAAATCACCATGAATGGCATCCGCTGCGTGCATAAAAATGGCCGGCGTTCCCGTAGAGTTTAAAGTTGCCACAATTTTGGAGGCAACAATGGCACTTTTGCCTACCCCTGAAACGATAACTCTTCCGTTGCACTGTAAAATGTGCTGTACGGCATGCGCAAACTGGTCGTCCAAAAGGCTGATCAAATTTGCTACGGCTTTGCTCTCGATTTCGAGGGTGCGTTTTGCTATGGATAATATTGACTTTATGTCGCTCAAAGTATAAAAAAGTAATAAACCGATTAACTGATTGCATTCCTAAAAGAATGTCTTATATTTAAGATTACAAAACTAATCAAACTATCTTTTACAGACTATTATGGGAGTAATAATAGATGCATCTGTACAAGAAAGGTTAAAAATGAATGCTTCAACTGCCTTTTAGGCTGCTTGTTATAAATTGAAAAATGCGGAAATGAGCCTAATGAATACTGATTTACATTCCTCGCTCAAAAAATATTTTGGTTTCTCGAAGTTCAAAGGATTACAGGAAGGTGTAATCCAGAACATTCTTAATGATAACGATACGTTTGTGATTATGCCCACAGGGGGAGGAAAGTCCCTGTGCTATCAACTGCCGGCAATAATGAAGGAGGGTACCGCGATAGTTGTATCCCCTTTGATTGCGTTAATGAAAAACCAAGTGGATGCCATTCGTGGCATATCCGAGCAGCATGGTATTGCCCATGTGTTGAACTCCTCTTTGACTAAAACCGAGGTGAAGCAGGTAAAAGAAGATATTACCAATGGCGTGACCAAATTACTTTACGTGGCGCCAGAATCCTTGACGAAGGAAGAAAATGTGGAATTTCTAAAAAATGTAAAACTTTCCTTCGTTGCTGTGGATGAAGCCCACTGTATTTCAGAATGGGGGCACGATTTTAGACCAGAATACCGAAATCTTCGAGGTATTATCAATCGCTTGGGAGACAATATCCCCATAATCGGTCTAACGGCAACAGCTACGCCAAAAGTACAGGAAGACATCATTAAAAATTTAGGGATGACGGATGCCAAGGTTTTCAAAGCATCGTTCAACAGGCCTAATTTATTTTATGAAGTACGGCCCAAGACCAAGGATGTGGATGCCGATATCATCCGTTTTGTGAAGCAAAATCAAGGAAAATCGGGAATCATCTATTGTTTGAGCCGCAAAAGAGTGGAAGAATTGGCCCAAGTGCTCCAAGTAAATGGAGTGAGTGCCGTTCCTTATCATGCAGGTTTTGATGCCAAGACCCGTTCCAAATACCAAGATATGTTTTTGATGGAGGAGGTGGATGTGGTGGTGGCCACCATTGCCTTTGGTATGGGTATAGACAAACCCGATGTCCGTTTTGTCATCCATCACGATATTCCAAAAAGTATCGAAAGTTACTATCAAGAGACCGGCCGTGCGGGACGAGATGGGGGAGAAGGACATTGTTTGGCCTATTACGCATACAAGGATGTGGAAAAGTTAGAAAAATTCATGTCAGGTAAGCCCGTTGCGGAACAAGAGATTGGAAATGCGCTCTTACAGGAAATCGTAGCCTATGCTGAAACGTCCATTTCCCGTAGAAAGTTTATACTTCATTACTTCGGTGAGGATTTTGATGAAGAGAACGGTGAGGGGGCGGATATGGACGATAATTCCAGAAACCCCAAACCTAAGGAAGAGGCCAAGGACGATGTCGTAAAGCTTTTGACGGTGGTAAGGGAAACCAAGGAAAAGTTCAAGACCAAGGAGATTGTAAGGGTGCTGGTCGGCAAGACCAATGCTATGATTTCGTCACATAAGACCGATGAGAAAAGTTTTTTTGGTATAGGAAAGGATAAGAACAAAGAATTTTGGATGGCTTTGACCAGACAGGTTTTGGTGGCCGGACTCCTGAAAAAGGAAATAGAACGCTATGGTATCTTGAACCTGACCAAAGAAGGTGAGAAATATCTCCAGAATCCTGAGTCGTTTATGATGACCAAGGACCATGTGTACTCCAAAGATGATACAGGAAATATTGTTACTGCAGAAAAATCGAATGGTGGGGTCGCAGATGAGAATTTGTTGAAATTACTCCGTGACCTTCGCAAAAGGGAAGCACAAAAACATGAAGTGCCACCATTTGTGGTTTTTCAAGACCCATCATTGGAAGATATGTCCTTAAAGTATCCAGTGACCATGAACGAGCTTCTCAATATTCAGGGTGTTGGGGAAGGAAAGGCGAAAAAATATGGTAAGGCCTTCGTGGAGCTGATTTCTAAATACGTGGATGAGAACGACATAATACGGCCGGATGATCTTGTAGTAAAAAGTACAGGGGCCAACTCCGCTTTAAAACTTTACGTAATCCAAAGCGTGGACAGAAAGTTGCCTTTGGACGATATTGCTTCTGCCAAAGGTTTGGAGCTGCCCGAACTTATCAAGGAAATGGAGCAGATTGTCTTCAGTGGAACCAAATTGAACATTGGTTATTGGATAGATGAAATACTGGATGAGGACCAACAGGAAGAAATCCACGATTACTTCTTGGAGGCCGATACGGATTCCATATCCGCTGCCATTGATGAATTTGATGGCGATTACGAAGATGAGGAACTCCGTTTATACCGTCTTAAATTTATAAGTGAAGTGGCGAATTAAAATTCGCCACTCAACTCACCTGTAGTTATTGCCGCTACTATAAATCCAAAATAAAGGATTACGAATACTAAAGAAACGAGAGCAAGGGCCAATCCTATATAAGAAAGGATCTTACCTGTTTTCACATTGCTGAAATCAGTGTAATTTTCAGGACTTTGCTCGTACAATTGGGTAGCGGTCTTAGCTTTTACCAATCCAATGATGCTAAAAATAGCACCGAATGGCCCGCAGCACACCAAAGTGAGGACAATGGAGAGTATTCCCATTGTCAACACAGTGCTTGCCCCGGGTAAGGGTTGTTGGTTCATAAAATTATATTATTGGTATTGTTCAAGGATTTCTTGCATTCTCTGTGGATCTTGTAAGGTTTCCCATCCAAAGAAAGAAAGGGCCCAGATAAAATAGGCAAGAGCCAATACGTTGAGTATAACACCAATGATGGCAAGTATTCTACCTGTTTTAACATTTTGTACGCCTTCATAAATTTCTGGGTTTTCAGCGTATAGTTTAAGGGCCTTGTTGGCCAAGATTAAAGCAATCACACCAAAAATAAGTCCGATAACCCCATAGCAACAGCAAGTTACAATAGAGATGATTCCGAAGACCAATATCAGGGTCGCATTTGGAAGTTTTTGTTGTTCCATAATTTTAAGTATTAATTAAAAAGGTTATTCATTTTTAGGATGTAACTTATGATAACGGTACCCACTGTCAATAGCGTTAAAACCATTTTGATCATATTGGCATGTTGAAACTTCACAAAAATGTTGGTGATCAAAAACAGCAATAGGAACAATATGGGGTATATGGCAGGGTACATTTGAAAAGCAGCTACAAACTCTCCATGCAGTAAAAGGTTTACCGATCTCTGCAAACCGCACCCTGGACAATCTATGCCTGTAATCCGTTTATTAAGACAGGGAAGCATATAATCTTCAAGATCAAAGGCGATTATGGTCGGTGTTAGGTACATCATTGTCTGTAGAGCCCGAAAATACTATTATTTTTGTATTCAAGTTTAATTTTCATGTCATTTTTATAGATAGAAATCGTGTATGGGGAAATTTTCGATAGGGGATAGGGCAGAGGTATTGGATGAGGCCATTTCGGGTGTCATTCAAAAAATTGATGGCAATCAGGTAACGTTAATTACCGACGATGGTTTTTCCATGCATTTTGCCAGTAGTGATCTCGTTAAAATAGGTGGCGATATATCGGTTTCCAATCATGAGGTGGCCCAAATCAAAAAAGAAAAAGAAATCCCCAAAAGAAGAAAGGCTCTTACCATTAAGCCCAAAGAAAGAAGTACCCCAAAAATTGAGGTGGACCTGCACATCCATCAACTGGTGAAATCAAGCAAGGGCATGAGTAACTATGATATGCTCAACATTCAATTGGATGCAGCCAAAAGACAATTGGACTTTGCCATTAACAAGCGAATTCAAAAGGTAGTGTTTATCCACGGGGTAGGGGAAGGCGTTCTAAAAGAGGAACTGCACTATCTTTTCAATCGGTACGATAATGTGAAATTTTACGATGCCGATTATCAAAAATATGGTTTGGGGGCTACCGAGGTCTATATTTACCAAAACACCTAGTCCGGTACTACGGTGATAACCTCTCCAAATTCATTTATGGCCAAATTAGTGATACGCTCCCCATTTCCGGTGACAAATGATATACCGCTAAGGTTTATGTTGTGTTCAAAACGTGTAGTGTCGTTTTCTACCGGCATGGTCTCAATAATTACCATACCTCCTTCGGCAACAACTTCGTCAATTACTTTAGGATCCACCGTAGGTATGTCGTTGCAAAAATAATCCTTGTTAACGGCATCTGAGAAAACCCTGTACGTTACCTGGGATTGTCCCGGAACCGTACTCTCGGTTACTACAGTATCTCCGGCAACCCCACGGTTCAAGACCCCGCTTTGAAGCTCAAGTATAAGGGCTTCGTTATCATTTATTTTGAACATCAAATTTTTGGCGTTGGCAACAGGATTGACACAATATTGTATCGAGGCACTGTCAAAGTCAATGGTCTCGATTTGAAGATCCCCATCGCTACAGGAAAGGATTGTGATTGCACCAAGAATTGAAAAGATACATTTTCTCATGCACCAAATTTAAAGCAATTCCATTTTAAAACACTAATCCTTAGGATCACTTTAAAAGAAATTAACTTTATTTCCTGTACTTTTGCACCTGTTAAAAAGTAAACCCGATCATGCAAAAAATCTATCTGGACAATGCTGCCACCACGCAGGTAAGGAAAGAGGTAATTGAACGGATGCAGGAGGCTCTTGCACAGCAATATGGCAACCCATCATCTACCCATAGCTTTGGTAGATCTGCAAAAACCGCCGTGGAGCAAGCACGTAAAACCATTGCCAAAACGTTGAACGCCCAAGCATCGGAAATCATCTTTACATCTGGAGGTACCGAGGCGGATAACATGATTTTGCGTTGTGCCGTAAGAGATTTGGGTGTTAAGACCATCATAACTTCCAAGATTGAACATCATGCGGTGCTCCATACAGTGGAGGAACTGGAAAAGGAGTATGGTGTCCATATTTGGTATGTAAACTTGGATGAATTTGGCAATCCTGACATGAAGCATTTGGAGGAATTGCTCAAAAAAGATGACTCCAAAAAATTGGTCAGTTTGATGCATGTGAACAACGAGATTGGTAATATCACCGATATCGCCGCCGTGGGTGAGCTATGCAAGGCGAACAATGCACTTTTTCATTCAGATACCGTACAATCCATTGGGCATTATCCTTGGGATGTGCAGGCCGTGAATATTGATTTTATGACAGCTGCAGCCCATAAGTTCCATGGGCCCAAGGGTGTAGGCTTTGCCTTTATCCGAAAAAATTCAGGTTTGAAACCGTTGATTGTAGGAGGTTCCCAGGAACGTGGGTTTAGGGCAGGTACAGAACCGTTCCATAACATTGTTGGTCTGGAAGAGGCATTTGTACAAGCGTATGAGCATCTGGAAGAAGAAATTGAGGGGGTAAAAGAGCTCAAGAAATATTTTGTGGATAGGATTTTGGAAGAGATTCCAGGTGCCGAATGCAATGGACTTTCCGGCGATTTAGAAAAAAGTACCTATACGTTGGCCAATATTCGCTTGCCTTTTGATAAACAGAAAGGTCTGATGCTGTTGTTCCATTTGGATATGAAAGGTATTGCCTGTTCCAAAGGAAGCGCCTGCCAATCGGGAAGCAATCAAGGTTCGCACGTACTTAACGAAATTTTGGAAGGCGAGGAGCTGGACAAGCCCAGTCTGCGCTTTTCTTTTTCTATGTACAACACCAAGGAGGAGTTGGATTATGTCGTTGGGGTCTTAAAAGAATTTGCGAATAGCTGATTAATTTCGGTTTCTTCTTTTTTCCCTGTCGTAAGGAAATTTTCTGGAAGCGGTCTTCATCATTTTGTCGATAAGCTCGGTGGTGTTCTTTCCGGTTTTTTTGGAAATCTCGTTCTCGTACTTCCAAAGTAGTTTCCCGGTCTCACCGTCACTTATTTTTACCCCGATTCTTCCATAGTTGGCATTACCACTGAAATAATCCAGAATACTGAAATCGGTCGGGACTCCTTCAGAAAGTAGAATGTTGAGGTTTAAGTTGCCGCTTATGATACCGTCTACCTCCAAAATTTTACAAAGTTCCTGTGTAGTGTAGGTATCAATATTGTTATAGTCGATATTGTTTTGCGCTAAAATAGCGTTAGTGTTCATGATGTTCTGAAAATCCACATTGAACTTTTTACGCTTTTTACGTTTGGAGAAATAGGTTTCCAAGGCATTTTGTACCGCATAGCCCTCTTTTTTGGCCAGTAGGGTCAACTCATCGGTATCCACGGCCTTTTTTAGCTCCAAATGGGCAATAAAGGGGATAATGGCTAAAATCTCATGATCCTCGGTGTATTCATCAAACCTTATGCTCTCATAAATGTTCTTTTGCGCCATTGCTAGCACGCTGGAGAAAAGAACAAAAACAAAGACAATTTTCTTCATTCATCAAATTTTAATTCAACAATCTTGATCTTTGGATGAGGTTGCTTTTAAATAGGTTGATTGTTAGCACTATAAAAACGGATTTTTTTGGTTTAGCCGCTTTCCGTGTGCAAAAATAACGCTATTTCCTGAAAAAAGAGCCTGTATAGGTGTTAGAGTTGCCGACATTGTCCGTAACGGTAACTTTAAGTTCACATTCCGTTTCGTTTGCAATGTTGTCATCAAAATTATAGGTGATGGTATTGGTTTTTGGTTCGTATTCCATCAAAATCCATTTCCCGTTCAGTGTGGCGGAATAGGAGTCAATCCCGCTGAGGTCGTCCGTAATGGTAAGGCTTAGGTAGCTGTAATTGCTCAACCATTGCTTTTCCTTAAAGTTTTTGGGGCGTATCTGTGGTGCTACGCTATCCTTTACCAATGTATAAGTACCCAAGGTCCTGGTTCGGGTGGTAAATGCCCCGTCGCGTTTGTATGTCTTCGAATACGAAGGTCTCATTCTGCTGTCCAAATGCGCAATAAACATCTGGCTCCTATCTTCCATTGCATATTTGGATGGGTCGAAACTGATGGTGAAGTTCCGGTGTGCGGCAATGCTGTTATCGTGAATGGTGATTGTATCGTTCCCTTTTTCCAAATTGATGAAGAAATCTTCATAAAACGTACTGGCAGGGAAGTAAACTTTGGCAGCACCAAGGTCAAAGTTGTTCGGTTTCTCCGCAATCAAATAATTTTCCGTGGCTTTGTCCCCTTTTGCGATTTTCTCCTCTTCTTTTTTGCCTTCAATTGGAATAACAAGTTTTGTAGTGTTGCCTGCCAAATCCGAAATGAGCAATTCAACATTGTACGACATGCCTTCTTCAATACTTATTTTTCCATCATTATAGAGCGATTTGTAAATGCTTAGGTGGTTATAAGGTTCCCTAAAACATTTTTGTATACGCTGCCGATGATCATAATAATAGGCGTAATCAATAAGTGTGTTGATGTAGCGTGTCTCGGCAAAGGAGAAGGTCTCAAAATCGAATTCTGAATGCACCCTCCCGTTCACCGTTTGTTTTATGGCATACACTCCATTTTGATTAGCGGCCATATCCAGGCGATCAAAAGTATTGAGTCCAAAACCAATAGTGCCGCTGGCGGTTACCTTGTCCGCTAAGTACGAGCCATCCGCTTGCCTTTTGTAGTTCAATTGAATTCTTTTTGCGCTTTGGTTTATGAGAGCGCCTTCCGAAATAGGATAGCCGTACAGTCCTAGGAGGGTTGGGTCGGTGGCATCACGTACCTCATAACCATACAAAAGCGGGTTGGTAGGTTTACCGCTTACACTGCTACGTATTTCAAAATGAAGATGTGGGCCTGCGGAACCGCCCGTATTGCCCGAATAGGCGATGACACTTCCCTTGTTCACTTTTAACTCGCCGTAATCAGGGAACATTTCCACCTCGTACGATTGCTTATCATATTGCATTTTTTTAACGTATTCCTCTATTTCTGGACCAAACTTTTTAAGATGCGCATACACCGAAGTGTAGCCATTGGGGTGTGCTATATAAAGAGCTTTTCCGTACCCCCAGTGCGAAACCACGATGCGGGTCACCGTACCATCTGCAATGGAAAATACCGGTAGGCCTTCGCGCTGTTGCGTTTTAATATCCATCCCCGAATGAAAATGATTGGAACGCAGTTCGCCAAAAGTCCCGGCCAAAACCAAGGGTATGTCCAACGGAGAGCCGAATACATCCTGAGGATATTCTTTTTGGGCAGATAGGTGCAATGCAATAAAAGAAGTGATAAAAAAAAGATAGAGGCGCATATAAAAACAATAATTCTTTACGAAAGTAACCAATGTTTTGATTTGATAAAAAGTTTTGGAGGAAACCACTTTTTACTTGAAGCAAAGCTTTAAGAATAAATCTTAAAAGTATTGCGAGGTTGTACGAGGATCGTTAACTTTGTGTAATACGTATTGTTGTTTGCAAATATGAGCGAACTTGTTGAGATTGTTGATTCTTTGGAGAACAAGGTGAGTAAATTGCTTCACAAAATGGAGCTGTTGCACCAACTCAACGCCAATTTAAGGCAAGAATTGGAACTCCAAAAAGAAGAAAACGGACTTCAGCAGAAAGCGCTCAACGATTGGGAAGAGAAATACGAATCCCTGAAAATGGCAAACACGATGCTGGGTAGTAATACTAGTAAAACAGAAGCTAAGCTCAAGATAAATACATTGATTCGCGAACTTGATGTTTGCATAGCCAAGTTGGCGGATTAACTGGTACCGAGATTATGGACGAGAAGCTCAAAATAAAACTTTCCATTGCTGATAGGGTGTATCCTTTAACAATTGACCCCAAGCAAGAGGAAGGGTTGCGCAAAGCGGCCAAGAACATAGAAAATCTGGCAAAAAAGTTTGAGCAAAACTATGCCGTTCGGGACAAGCAGGATGTTTTGGCCATGTGTGCCTTGCAATTTGCATCTAAAATTGAGCAAAGCGGAATAGACCGTTCGGAAAATGCCGAGGCTGCCATGCAGCGCCTCAGGGCCTTGGACGAACTGGTACATTCTAAATTGGGGGAATAAGTTCTTTTAAATAAAATATTGTTACTGCCCACATTGGTAATTTATTTTTGACAAACTCAACACTAATATAATTAGAGAGGGTGAGTTTAGGCTGTAAAAGCAGGCCCTACTTGTATAGGGATCCTTGATCAGCTTGGTAGCCCTAAACCTGTATTTTGGAGTTTGTACAAAACTTCTTCCGATGTGGGCTTTTTTTTTAAAACTAAACACAATCAAACATGGATAATATCATAGTAATTGTTGTCGCAGCTGTAGTGGGCTTGGCAATAGGGTTCGCAATAGCCAAGATGATGGAGAAAGGCAAAGCATCCAAGACCATTGCCAATGCAAAGAAGGAAGCTGCCTACATTGTGAAAGAGGCTAATAAAGAAGGAGAGAGCATTAAAAAGGATAAGATTTTCCAAGCCAAGGAAAAGTTTTTGGAGTTGAAGGCGGAGCATGAGAAAGTTATTATCAACAAGGATAAAAAAATAGCGGAGGCCGAAAAGCGAACCAGGGATAAAGAATCACAGGTAAGCAGCGAATTGGCCAAGAACAAAAAACTCAACGATCAATATCAACAAAAGATAAAGGAGGTCGAGTATAAAAGTGATATTCTGGACAAGAAGCAATCTGAAGTAGAAAAACTCCATAAAAGTCAAGTACAGCAACTAGAGGTAATCTCCGGTCTTTCCGCGGAAGATGCCAAAGCACAATTGTTGGAATCTTTAAAAGAGACCGCAAAGAGCGATGCCATGGCCTATTTGCAGAATACTCTGGAAGAAGCAAAGCTTACCGCACAGCAGGAGGCGCGAAAAATTGTGGTCAATACCATTCAGCGTATAGGTACCGAAGAGGCGGTGGAAAATTGTGTTTCCGTATTCAACTTGGAATCCGATGATGTAAAAGGACGGATCATTGGGCGTGAAGGTCGAAACATACGAGCCATTGAGGCTGCTACAGGGGTTGAAATTATAGTAGACGATACGCCGGAAGCGATTATTCTATCTTGTTTTGATTCTGTACGAAGAGAGGTGGCACGATTGTCCCTCCACCGATTGGTGACCGATGGCCGTATTCACCCTGCCCGTATTGAAGAAGTGGTGAAAAAGACCGAAAAACAAATCAACGAAGAGATAGCCGAGATAGGTAAGCGTACCGTAATCGATTTGGGAATCCATGGATTGCACCCCGAGTTGATTAAAGCAGTAGGTAGAATGAAGTATCGCTCCTCTTACGGACAAAACCTGTTACAGCACTCTCGCGAAGTTGCCAAACTTTGCGGGGTTATGGCCGCAGAACTGGGACTAAATCCAAAATTGGCCAAAAGAGCCGGTTTGTTGCACGATATAGGAAAGGTTCCCATGGCCGAGGTAGAGGTAGAAACACCGCACGCCATCTTAGGTATGCAATGGGCCCAAAAGTTTGGTGAAAAAGAAGAAGTCTGTAATGCAATAGGGGCTCACCATGATGAAATTGAGATGACCACGCTCTTATCTCCCATAGTTCAGGTGTGTGATGCCATCAGTGGTGCGCGTCCAGGGGCTAGAAGACAAGTTTTAGACTCCTATATCCAACGTTTAAAGGATTTGGAAGATATAGCCTTTGGCTTCAACGGTGTACAGAAAGCCTATGCCATTCAGGCTGGTAGGGAATTGCGTGTAATCGTAGAAAGTGAAAAGGTAAACGATGACAAAGCCGCCGAGCTGTCTTTTGAGATTTCACAGAAAATTCAAACGGACATGACTTATCCTGGACAAGTGAAGGTGACCGTGATCCGAGAAACAAGATCAGTGAACGTGGCAAAATAGTCTCCTGACAATTATCATACTTTTCCAAGGGGGATAGGACTAACTTCATTCAAGGAATTGATAAATACTTGAATGATGAAAAATAGTGTGCCTGTTTCAAAAATAATGACCAAAAAATTGGTGACACTTACCGCCAATGACGATTTGGTGACCGCTGAGCAGCTTTTTAAAAAGCATCATATTCGACATATACCTGTTGTTGAGGGCAAGGTGATTAAAGGAATGTTGAGTTATACCGACTTACTTCGCATAAGTTTTGCCGACGCTGTGGACGAGCATGAAGAATATGTGGATACCATAGTGTACAACATGTTTACCATTCCGCAGGTAATGGTCAATGATGTTGTCAGTGTAAACTCTGAAACGTCTATCCGTGATGTGGCGCGCTTTCTTTCCAAAAAAGAGTTTCATGCGTTACCGGTTGTGGACAATGGTAAACTTGTTGGTATTGTGACCACTACAGATTTAATCAATTATCTATTGGAGTATATTGAGGGCTAATACATCATCAAAAATGACAAAGGACCGCTGATTTGGCGGTCCTTTGTTGGATATCTTGGTATTTACCGAGTTCTATTCCTCTTCGTTGCTGTCGGTTTCCTCTTCTTCGGATTCCTTATTGAGCTTGTGTTCCAGGATGTTTAGGTTTTTCATTTTTTCTTTCCAAGTCTGGAGAGCTTCTTTTTGTTTGTTGAGATTGTTCACCACTTCTTTTACCAGTGGATTGTCTTCAGAATCGTTCGAGAAGAACTGTAGATTGTTCTCCAATTGACGTATTTCCGATTTTACTTCATCAACTTTACGCTTAACAAATACACGTTCGTTGCCAATAGCATAATTATCCTCTGTTTTGGCCAACTCCTGAACCTTGTTTCCATATTTAAGCAGTTCGGATTGCTGTTTGCCAACTCCTAATTTCTTGAGTAGGGCGTCTACAATTTTATTGAACTTACTATTGATATGCTTTTTATTGTACGGAATACGGCCGTACTGCTTCCATTCGGACAAAAACGTCTTGATGTCCTCAATATCTTTTTTCTTGTCGCCACTCAATTGGAATTCCTTCAAACGGTCAAGACACTCGCTCTTCTTCTTAAAGTTTTCAAACTCTTCCTGATTCGCCTCGTTCTTTTCGGAGTGCAAACGATTAAAATAATGGTTGCAGGCGTCCTTGAACTCTTTCCAGATTTTATCTGAGTATTTTCGGGGAACATGGCCTATCTTTTTCCAGTCGCTTTGTATCCGCTTCATTTGAGGTGTTACCTCGGCCCACTCATCACTATCTTTTAAAGATTTGGCCAATTCCAGCAGTTCTTTTTTCTTTTCCAGGTTTTCCTGTTGTTCCTTCTTTTGATTTTTGTAGAAAGCGTTTTTGGTTCTGTTGAACTTTCGGACACTCTGTTTAAAATGGTCCCAAGTCTCCTCGTTTACTTTTTGAGGAACCTTGCCAGCTTTAAAAAAGGAATCCCTGAGCGCTTCTACTTCCTTTATCTGCTGTTGGATACCTCGGTGGTTGTTTGCAACATTGTCCGATATAGAGGTGATTGAGGCAATAATTTCCTGCTTTTTCTCGTAATTTTTTTCGTAGACTTTTTCCAGTTCTTGAAAATGCTCCTGCCTACGCTGGTGCATCGCCTTGGTGGCGTTGCTGAACTTCTCCCAGATTTCTTCCCGATGTTCCTTGGCAACCGGACCAATGTCCTCTTTCCATATTTTGTGAAGGGTCTGGAGCTCGCGGAACGCTTTGTTTAAATCCGGTTCGTCGGCCAATGCCTCTGCACGTTCCACCAATTTTTGCTTTTCTTCCAGATTATGTTTAAAGTCCAGATCACGCAACTCACGGTTCAAGTGAAGGAAATCGTAAAAGATTTCCATGTGGTGGTGATAGGTTCGCCAAACATCATTGTAGTTGGTGCGGGGGATAGGACCGGCATTTTTCCACCGGTGCTGTAAATCTTTAAAGTTATTATAGGTAGTGTTAATGTCTTCTTCAATATCAATGAGGCCCTTCAACTCTTCAATGATCTCCAATCTGTTTTGAAGATTGGTCTTCAAGGATTGATCTAGCTGCTTGTAATATTGGTCCCTTTTTTCCCGGAAATCGGAATATACCTCGTTGAATTGCCTTTTGGCTACCGAGTTGTAGCGGAAGTCAATCTCGTTACCACCTTTTGATACAAACTCCTCCTTCTTTTCATCTAAAAAATCCTGAAACTTTTGATCGAACTCATATTTTATAGAGCTAACATGCTTATTAATGGCTTGGACCTTTTCATTTTTGACCAATCGCTGCAATTCCCCGACCAGATTTTCCATGGACATGGAGTGATAGTCCAGCATGGGAATGGTATGCCTTTTTTCGTTTTCGGTATCTTCGGCATCCTCGGCATTGGATTCATCAATTTCGTCCAAATGCTCGTTGGATTCATCACTATTGGCACTTGCTTCCTCATCCTTGGTTTCGGAAACAGTGTCCTTTTTAGGTTGTTCTTCTACTTCATTTTCCGGTACAGTCTGCTCGGACACTTTTGTTTCGGCCTCTTGGGTCTCTTCCAAATGTGTTTTTGTGCTGTCTGTATTTTCCTCTTTGCCACCTTCAGCGTGCTGAAGTTTACGATCGTTTTCCTGCATTAGTTGCGTGTTTACCTCTTTGATTGATGAAAGTTATAGCCAATTTAACAACTTAATTGTCTAATAGCAAAAGTATTGATTCTTCTTTTGCGTTAATATGATGGTTGTACGTGTCTATGAAATCGCTGTATCAATAGCCTATTTTACACGTTACTCCAGATTTTCCAAGCCTTTTCAGCTTGCTGCTCCAACATTTTTAAACCATTGCAAATAGAAGCGCCCCTGGATTCCCCCATGGATAGAAATCTGGTTTTTTCGGGGTTATAAATCAAATCGTACAACAAGTGCTGTGTTCCGATGTGATCATAGGGGATTTCAGGTTTATCATGGATATTGGGGAAAGTTCCCAGTGGCGTGCAATTAATGATCAAGGTGTTTTCTTCAATGATGTGCCGATCAAGTTCATCATAGGTATATTGCCCATCTTTCTTGCTACGGGAGACGTAGGTGTTTTTGATTCCAAGTTCGTTGAGCACATGTTGAACGGCTTTGGAGGCACCTCCTGTTCCTAATATCAATGCTTTGGTGTGATGTGGTTTTAAGTACGGTTCCAAAGATTTTTGAAAGCCGTATGCATCAGTATTGAAGCCGATTAAACCTTTTTTTGAAAACTGAATGGTGTTTACGGCACCTATTTGTTTTGCCTTTGGATCTAGCTCATCCAAAAAAGGGATGATTTCCTGCTTATACGGAATGGTAACGTTCAGGCCTCGGATATCCTCCTGTTTGAGCACATCTTTTACCTCTTCAATTTTTTGAAGGTCAAAATTCTCGTAGCTGTGGTCCATCACTCCCAAATCCTTAAATTTTTGGGTAAAATAACCTTGCGAAAAGGAGTAGGATATGTTTTTACCGAGAAGGCCGTATCTGTTCATTCTTTTTTCTGTTGTTGCCATACCAATCCAAAATTAATAATACCAGAATCCCCAGTAAAATAAAAAGTATCGCCCACCATGTTTCAGACTTTGCCATATCGGGGAAATAGCGGGTATAGTTTAGGATTATTTTGTTTCCATTGGTATCCAGAATTGGATTGTTGGTCGGGTCCAACTTGAATATGGTTTTTTTCCAAGGCCATAAAACACCTAAGGAACCGGTAATGAACCCTAGCAGGACTGCGGTAGTGGTTGATTTGTAATGTTTTAATAGATAGCTCAATAAATGTGAAAATGTGACCAGTCCGGTTATTGAACCTAAGGTAAAAACTGCTAGAATTTTTAGTGTTCTGAGGCGTTCGGCATTATTCCAAAAACTGAAATCACCTGAGAATAATTCTGAAAAGGTATCGTAAAGGGCATTGACGGAATCGACTAAAAGCAAAACGTAATTCCCCATCAAAATTAATATAAAAGAACCGGAGAGCCCTGGCAGCGTCATTCCGGAAACGCTTATTATTCCACAGAAAAAGATGAAGAATAGGTTATCGTTTTCTTTTGCAGGGTTTAAAAAACTGATGGAAATACCAATAATGAGCCCTATAAATCCAGCGGGTATGGTACGCTTGTCCCAAGGGGAGAAATCTTTTCCAATATGATAGATGGACCCAATGACCATTCCAAAAAAAGTGGCCCAAACAAATAATTCGTTGTGTTTTAAAAAGTAGTCCAGAATTCTAGACACACTAAAGTAGCTGACCAGCATTCCAAATATCAATAATCCTAAAAACTTGGCATTGATGTATCGGAAAAAACTCCTGAATCGACCGTTGAAGAATAGCTTAAGTGCCTTTGAGTTCAGTTTTTGAAGCGAATAGATGAACTCCTCATAAAAACCGGCAACAAATGCTACGATGCCTCCTGAAACACCTGGAACTTTATTGGCAGCTCCCATGCAGAGGCCTTTAATGACCAAGAAGAAGTTGTCCAGAAATGTTCTAGGTTGCTGCATGTGCCAAAAATAGGTTTTCCTTATTTTTTGGAAGCTAATCTTTCCAGGATAAAAATAAGTGAAAAACCAAGGATGGCTAATACAATGGCCAGCATTAATTTACTATCTCCCTCAAAAGCGCCGGGGAGTACGTTCATATCGTCCACAACAACGATTTTTTCACCAAAAGTTTTGGTCTCCAGGACTTTTTTCCACGGCCAGATTTTGTTCAAAGAGCCCAGAATGAATCCTGTCAATAAGGCCAATGTGATGTTTTTATAGTGGTTGAACATCCATTTTAGGAGTCGGGCAAAGCTCAATAGCCCAAAGATGGCTCCAAGACCAACGGTCAAGATAATTTTGATGTCCCTTTCGTGTACAGCGTCTAAAATGGTTTTGTAGGAACCTAACAGCACCAAGATAAAAGCTCCGGAAATACCGGGAAGAATCATGGCGCAAATGGCCAAAGCACCTGATAGGAATAGATACGGTAGGTTGTCGGTATTGTCGCTTGCGGGCAACTCCGTAATGAAAAACGCGAGAGCGGCACCCAAAATCAAAACGACTATGGAGCCTGCGGTCCACTTTGTAATTTCCTTACCGACCAAAAATATGGATGCTACGACCAATCCAAAGAAAAAGGACCAGAGTATGATGGGTTCGTTCTCCAAAAGCCAGCTCAGAAACTTTGCAAGGGAAAGTACACTGATGAAGATACCTATAAAGAGCGCCAGCAAAAAGTTGCCATTTACCTTGTTCCAAGCAGCCTTTATCCCTTCCTTTCTTAAAATCGGAACAAGGGAAAGGTTGATGTTATTGATAGAGGTAATGAGCTCTTCGTAAATCCCTGAAATGAAGGCGATGGTGCCTCCAGAGACTCCGGGAACGACATCGGCAGCGCCCATGGCCATTCCTTTTAGGGTAACAAATACGTACTGCAATATACTGCGTTCCTGCATTGATTTGGATAAAATGTACTGGCTACTTGGCTGTTTTCCTGATTTTTGAAACTAGCGCTTTCACCCAATCGACTTCAGTGAATTCTGGGAATTCTTTTTCAAACTGTCGCAATTTACCAATATCCAATTTCATGGCCTTGGATAAAATCTGTTTTGATTCGGCCAAGTCGTCATTTTTTAAATGTATGCCTGCTAATTTATAGGTGAGTTCACAATTGTCGGGGTAAAACTCCAATCCTTGAATCAGTACTTGGATGGCGGAATTGTAATCCCCGATTTTGTTGAGCACCTCGGCCCAGTTTTTCCATGTGGATAGCTCGTAGTTACCTAAATCCACAGCTTGTTTGTAGGCAAAATCGGATTCGTCCCAGTTCTTGAGGGCGGCATAGATCTTTCCGGATTTTTTCCAATACTTTGGGTTTTCACCATCAATATTTATCGCCTTGTTGATGTAGTAGAGGGCTTTCTCGTAGTTCTTTTGCCCAAAATGAAAATCGGTGATGGCCAACCATCCCTTGTCCAACAATGGGTCTTCGTGAACAGTGTGATAGTAATAGTATTTGGCCAAATCGAAGTTCCCCAATTTTTCATGGCACTTGCCGAGTCGCAGAAATGCGTAGGAAGTTGGGTCTTCGATGGATATGGTGGATTCGTAATTTTCGATGGCCTCGTTGTACCTGCCCAATTTCTCCAATACTTTTCCTTTTTCAAAATAGGCACCGATAAAGGAATCATCGGAAATCACGGCAAAATCAAAAGCCGTCAACGCTTCGATATATAGTTTTTTTGCAAGGTACATTTTGCCCAGTTGATGCCAAGCGACTTCGCAGTATGGATTTCTGTCCAAATAATCGTTCAGATAATAGATGCTTCCATCAAAATCTTCCAAAAACTCAAAGCAGTATACTACGTTGTAAAGGGATGAATAGTCTTCGTCGTCAATCTCAACACAGCGCATAAAGCTAAGCTTTGCTTGTTCGTAATTGTCCATGAACAAGTATTCCATGCCCAAAAGGGAATGGATATCGAAGGAGTGGTCCGTAATATCCAAGGCCTCCAAAAGTAGGTTTACCGCCTCTTGGTGCTTGTCCTGTTTGGACCGGATATTGGCCCGTTGGATAAAGACTTCCTCGTTTGCTGCGTTAATGTTCTGAATCTCGTCCAGAAGGGTTTCCGCGGCTTCAAATTTGTCCTCAAAAGCTAAAACTTCCACCTGTAAAAGTTTCAACTCCATGGAATTTGGATGTTGCTCCAAACCAATCTGTATGGCCTTTTTACCCAAGGAGATTTTACCGTTGTTCAGGTAGTGGTGAATGATTTCCTCAAAGTCCTCCGCATCAAAGAAATAGACGTCATCCGTCTTGAGCATGGACTCAAATTTGCTAATGGATTTGTCAGGATATTCGTTAGATTCTAACGCCATAGGAACGTTTTTGGTTGAACTATGGACTTAAAATTAACCCTTTGAGCTACTCTTAAGTCCAATTTTGGGGTATGTTATCAACAAATTAGTTAACAGTATCGGTTTTGTAGCTGTTTAAAATGGTCAGAATTTGGTCGCAACCTTCCTCAATTTCTTTCATGGAAATGGTTAGGGGAGGTGAGATTCTCACAGCTTTTGGCTCAAATAAAAGCCAAAAAAGTATGAGTCCGTTTTTTGCGGCTTCAAGGACCAAAAAGTCAGCTATTTCCTTGTTGTCCATTATCGGAGCTAGCATTAAACCTTTACCGCGTATTTCTTTTATCAATGGATGTTGCAATAGTTTTCGAAACAGTTTTTCCTTTTCCAAGGTTTGTGGGATCAGGTCTGTTTCGGTGATTTCTTTTAGGGTCGCCAAACTTGCGGCCGCAATTACGGGATTGCCGCCAAAAGTCGTGATGTGCCCAAATTTTGGGTTTTCTTTTAAATCGGCCATCAACTCATGCGAGGAAACAAAAGCACCAACAGGAAGGCCCGATGCCATGCCTTTTCCAATGACCAAGATATCTGGTGGACAATTAAAATGTTCAAAGGCGAACAATTTGCCCGTACGCCCAAAGCCCGGTTGTATTTCGTCGAGAATCAATAATGCGCCTACTTCGTTGCAGCGTTTTTGCACTTTTTCCAAATAACCGTTTTCCGGTAAAATAAAACCGGCTCCGCCCTGAATGGTTTCCAAGACCACAGCGGCTGTTTTTTCGGTAATGTTTTCAATTTCTTCCTCAGCATTAAACTGAATGGAACGGATATCTGGAATCAACGGACGGAAGGCACTTTTGCGCTCTTCCAGTCCCATAAGGCTCAAGCTTCCCATGGTGTTGCCATGATAGGCGTTTTTTGCGGCGATCACCTGTGAACGTCCCGTATGCCTTCGTGCCAATTTAATGGCTCCTTCCATTGCTTCCGTGCCCGAATTCACCAAATACGTGGTATTTAAATTATCGGGAAGATATGAGGCCAATAGTATTGAGAATTCCACCGCAGGCCGTTGAACATACTCACCATAGACCATGACGTGCATATACTGGTCCACCTGTGTTTTGATAGCGTCGACTACTTTGGGATGGCCATGTCCTAAACTGCAAGCCGATACACCTGCCACAAAATCCAAATGGGCATTGCCATCTTGATCATAGATGTAGCTCCCCTTGGCATGAGAAACCTCCAAGGCCAATGGATGAGGGGAGGTTTGGGCTTGGTATGTAAAAAAATCTGTTTTGGACATTATGGTGTCTGCGCTTTCTTTTGAACAACGGTCTTTTTGGGTTGTACCGCTTTGTTATTGGGGGCGTTGATGGGGTCGTTCTGGTTGTTTTGTCGCTCGTTTTCCTCGGCATCAATATCGATTGGGTTGTCTATGCCCCTAATTTTTACCAGTTCGATATTGTTGTCGTCTTCATCAAATATTTCTTCTTTCGACCTTATCCGTTCATCGCCCCGCCAAACAAATCCTTTTAGTTTTCTGCTCTCTACGGGCAAATCGGTCTCGGGAAAAATATCTCCATCTGGATTTACAAAGAAGGTGATGTCCTCGATATCGTTGTTGGCCATAAGTAAACGTATTTTGCTGCAAATGGTCTTGTCTATTCCTATGAGCTCTTCGTCATCATTGTATACATAGTAAATCACCTCGGTGTTCTGTACCAGGTCAATGATTTTCAATTCATTTTCTATGAACTTGCCGAAGAGGTTTTTTCCCTTTGCTTGATTGTAACCAGTTTTACTGATGGTATCCAAAGAAATAATGAAGGCATTCTCTATCACTTTGAGGGAATCCAGTTTATCGGTCTCCATATCGGAAATCAAATGGATACTGTCACCGGTAATCTGGTTGTCCACATTCCATAAAATGGGGTTGGTGATCAGTTGGGTGATTCCTGTTCTCTCCTCGAAATGAATGGAATCGCACTTGCCGCTTAAATCAGTTTTATAAAACTTGGCATTTCTAAACGCCCTTAAAACCCGCTCTTCTTCTTTACCGGTAACCATTAAGGTGTCTCCATGCATGTAAAGGGAATCTTTCTCTACCAGACTGATGGAAACCGCTCTTTTGGTCGCAAAAACGGAATCCTTGGCCTTATGCACTTCGGCATAATGTGCCCGGATAACCCCATTGTTGATGGTATCCGTAATCTGAATATTGTTCGTGGCCGAAGCAAATTCGGAAGCTTTGTCAAAATATAGGCTATCTCCCTCGATTATTTTATTGTCGTAATCAATTCGGGTGTTCTTTATGCCATACCCTTGTTCGATTGTGGTATCATAAAAACCCCGTTCGCAATAGATTTTGTATTCCTCTCCGGTAATGGTGGATGGCCCGTACATGTACGCGTTTTTTGAAGTGGTGTAATAATCCAATTGCTCAGAATCAATGATATAATCGGGATTGTCGATATGTACATTACGCTGAAACTGGTACTTTTTTGGCGTCATAAAATAAGTGCCTACTTTACTGGTAAGTACATTGGCGGAGTCTACCACCTTACCACCAGAACGGTAATAGGCCTCTTGTTTTTCCCTGTCAAAGTAAAGGGTGTCGGTGGTCAAACGCATCTGTCCATTGGTCAAGTCTACGCTCTCCCAAGCCTTTGCCAACTTGGTGTTTCCATCATAATCCATTTTACCACTGTTCATTTCGATGGAATCACCTTGTTGCATGCGAATGTTGCCTATGGCTTTTAAACGGTTCTCTTCTGCATAAAAAATGGCAATATCGCACCAAAGGTCGGCGCCTTGGTGTTCGAACTGTACCTGTCGTTCATCGTCCTTGCTGAAAATGGATGCACCCGGGAACTGAGCTTCATCCTTAGTGAAATTCGCCCCGTATACAATGTTGATCTGTCGACCACCTTGTTGGGGTTGTTGGTCCTGGGCAAAAACGCTAAAAGCGAAAAGTGATAGAATGAGAAATGAAATGCTTTTCAAGTCCATAAAATTTTGCCCAAAAGTAGGGTTTTTAACGGAAGTGGCATACATCGTTTAGAAAGCTTTGGGATTTCGCTACCAAACGGTTAACTACGTGATTTTTATTTTCCTCGTTTAAGAGTTAAGGTGATTTGTCCGCAATGATATGTTGTGTGATATAAAATATGTCCCAGCAACCTGACTCTGGATATGGGTCCGAAAAAAGGAGTGTCCAAGGTTTCCTTCCATTGATTTTCAGAAAGGTTTTTGACGAGGTCGTACAATACTTGGTAGCCATCATCAATAAGTTTTTGACTTTCTTCTTTATTGTAGACTTTTCCCTCGTCTTTCTGGCCCATGGTTGAGTTTTCAACATCGGTGGGAATCCCAAAAAATTGAGCGAGCAGGTGCATGATCTCACCAATATGACGATGAATAAATCCGACGGATGCGGTGTCGTCGTTCAACCTTAGAGCACTATTTTCCTGTGTGATTTCGTTAAAGGTGAAATCGCACGTTTTCTGATTCTGTGCGATTAGGTCATTGAGAATGTCCTTGGTCATATGAGTTATTGGTTTAAATATGCCGAGTACATCCAAATTAGTTTTTCCTGTTCACGGATGTAATCGCTCATAAGGGCGTTGGTGCCTTCGTCATTGGAGTCCCCTGACATTTCCAAAAGTTCTCTTTCTAACGGCAACAGCACTTCATATCCTTTTAATATTTTCTGAATGGCCTCTGTACCGCTTGATATATTTTTGGCGACCTTTATTTTTGAGAGCTCCAAGTAATCCCCAAAGGTGTGCAGGGGAGTAAAGCCCAAGGTCAAGATTCGTTCTGCAATTTCATCAATTTTGATCAATGAATCGTTGTAGAGTTCTTCGAACTTAAGGTGAAGTTCAAAAAACTTTTCACCTTTGATGTTCCAATGAAATCCACGGGCATTCATGTAGAAAATCTGATAATTGGCCAATAACTCATTTAGCTTATCCGCCAAATCGCTCGATGCTGTTTTATCTAGTCCTATTTGATTAAGGTTTTGAGTCATTTTGTTTTTATTTTTTAGATTAATTTAAAGGTAAAACAAACTAACATTCCTTAAAGTGACATTGGTCACATAAGGTTAACCCTATTCTTATTAAAATAGGTCTATCGATGAATGGTCTGAAGTCTATCCGGACCTACCGATACAATCTTAATGGGAACGTTCAGTTGTTCTTCCAAAAAGGCTATGTAATCATTCAAAGTAGCCGGTAAATCCTCCGCTTTGGAAAGTTTGGTCAAATCTTGCGACCATCCCTTCATTTCTTGATAGACAGGGGTAACGTATTCCTCTTCTATGCTATATGGAAGGTGTTTGATTTCCTCTCCTTTGTATTTGTAAGCGGTACATACCTTGATAGTGTCAAAACCACTGAGAACATCGGCTTTCATCATCATCAATTCTGTTACACCGTTGATTTGAACGGCATATTTCAAAGCAACCAAATCTAACCAACCACAACGTCGGGGTCTTCCTGTTGTTGCACCGAATTCGTTTCCGACTTTGGCCATGGTGGCACCGTCTTCATCAAAAAGTTCAGTAGGGAAGGGGCCGCTTCCCACTCTGGTGGTGTAAGCCTTGAAAATTCCCAAAACATTTTTGATATTGTTGGGAGCAACTCCAAGACCAGTACAGGCACCAGCGGCTGTAGTATTCGAAGAGGTTACAAACGGATAGGTTCCAAAATCAATGTCCAACAACGAACCTTGTGCTCCCTCTGCCAATATTTTCTTGCCTTCTGCCTGCGCCTTGAAAATGTATTCCTCACTGTCGATGAAGGTTAATTTTTTCAATGTTTCCACACCTTCACAGAATTCAGCTTCCAATTCGTCTAGATTGTATTGGATGTCCACGTCGTAAAAATCGATCATGGCTTCGTGCTTGTCGGCCAAAGCTCTGTATTTGGTTTTCCAATCATCGAACTCCAAATCACCAACGCGCATACCGTTTCTGCCGGTTTTGTCCATATATGTCGGTCCAATACCTTTTAAGGTGGAACCAATTTTTGCCTTCCCTTTGGAAGCCTCGGAAGCGGCATCCAACAAACGGTGGGTGGGCAAAATTAAATGTGCTTTTCTTGAGATAAAGAGCTTGGTTTCGATGTCTATATTGAATTTCTCCAAGTTATCGAGCTCCTTTTTAAATATTACGGGGTCGATTACGACTCCGTTGCCTACCACATTAATGGCATTTTTATGAAATATTCCGGATGGAATGGTATGCAAAACGTGTTTTATACCATCAAACTCCAAGGTGTGCCCTGCATTCGGACCTCCTTGAAATCTGGCGATAATATCGTATTCCTTGGTCAGTACATCAACAATTTTTCCTTTTCCTTCGTCTCCCCATTGGAGTCCAAGCAATAAATCTACCATGTAATATGTGGGTTATTCAGTTAGGTTTTTTTCTTTATTTCGGGTTCCGTAGAAGTATAAAGAGTGGTTGTTGATTTTTATATCAAATACCTCCTCGATAGTTTTTTTGATGGATTGAATGCGCGGGTCACAAAATTCTACCACCTCACCAGTGTCGGTAAGTATTACGTGATCATGCTGACGGTCAAAATAGGATTTCTCGTATTGAGCCTGATTTTTTCCGAATTGGTGTTTTCTTACCAGCTTACATTCCAATAAAAGTTCGATGGTATTGTAAAGCGTTGCTCGACTAACCCTGTAATTCTTGGTCTTCATTTTAATGTAAAGGGATTCTACATCAAAATGATCGTCACTTTCATAAATTTCCTGTAAAATGGCGTATCGTTCAGGGGTTTTGCGGTGTCCCTTTTCTTCAAGAAAGGCAGTGAACACGTTTTTTACAATTTCCTGATTTTTATTATTTCCCATGGCTTTCTACCTATGCTAATGCACAAAGGTACAGTTAAAAATTAAATTCTGGTCACTTTATCTATACCTTCCACCTGCTTTAAATTGTTCATAAGCCTTTGCAGGATATTATTGTTTTTTACCACTAGCGTAATTTTCCCTTTAAAGGTTCCACCATCTGCACTAAAGTTCAGATTACGCATGTTTACGTGCATATTTTCCGAAATGATCTTAGTGATATCCTTGACCAGCCCCATGTTATCGATTCCGGTAATTTGGATGTCGACGGAGAATTCTTCTTGGGAAGAATCTATCCATTTGGCGCTAATGATACGGTAGGCGTAGTTGGACTGTAACGAAATGGCGTTGGGGCAGTTCTTTTTATGGACCTTGATTCCATCGTTTACACTTACAAAGCCGAATACCTCATCCCCGGGAATGGGATTGCAACATTGGGATAATTTATAATTAAGTCTTTCTTCTTCCTTTCCAAAAACAAGCAAATCGTATTTGGTGGTAATCTCATTTCGGTCAACATCTTTTGGAGCAGGATTTTTACGGATTCTGTTCTTGAAGAAATTGATGAATGCATTATGATATGAAGAGGAGAAATCCTTCAGCTTATCGTTGTCGATGACCCCGATGCCCACCCGGTAGAAAAGGTCTAAACTTGTTTTTAGTTTGAAGAAGGTCACCAATTTGTTCACCGTGTCTTCGTTCAGGTTGATTTTCTGGGCCTTGAGTTTGCGGCGCAAAATTTCTTTTCCTTCTTCGGCGACTTCTTTTTTCTCCTCGCTTAGCGATGATTTTATCTTGGAACGTGCCCGTGCCGTCTCGGCATAGTCCAACCAGGTCTGGGTGGGTTTTGCACTTTCGGAGGTAATAATCTCCACTTGATCCCCACTTCGCAGTTTTGTCCCCAGCGGGACCAATTTTCCATTGACCTTGGCCCCACGGGTCTTCATCCCGATTTCCGTATGGATGTTGAAAGCGAAATCCAACGCTGTCGAACCTTTCGGCATGGATTTTAAATCTCCCTTGGGAGTGAACACAAATATTTCCTTGGCGTAGAGGTTGAGCTTGAACTCTTCTACAAAATCAACTGCATTGCCGTTCGCGCTTTCAAGCGCTTCTTGAAGCTTGTTGAGCCACTCTTCGATACCTTGTTCTTTCTGGGCGCCATGCTTGTATTTAAAGTGGGCGGCATATCCTTTCTCTGCAATCTCGTGCATCCGCTCACTCCGAATCTGTACCTCTACCCATTTGCCCTTGGGCCCCATAACGGTAATGTGAAGCGCTTCGTAACCCGTGGATTTGGGCGAGGTTATCCAGTCGCGCAAACGGATTGGGTTCGGGGTAAAGTGGTCCGTTACTATGGAGTAAATTTTCCAGGCAAGGAACTTTTCGTTTTTCTTGTCGGATTTATAGATAATACGGATGGCGAACTTATCATAGACTTCATCAAACGAGACGTTTTGCGCCTTCATTTTTCTACGGATGGAAAAGATGGACTTCATCCTACCCTTGATGAAATAGTTGAGTCCCTCTTTGTCCAAGGACGTTCTTATCACATTGGAAAAATCCTCGATATAGGCCAAGCTCTCTTCTTCCGTATCCTCAATTTTGGCATAAATGTCATTATAGACCTCGGGCTCTGTATATTTTAGTGAGAGGTCTTCCAAATGTGTCTTGATGTTGTAAAGACCTATCCGGTGTGCCAACGGTGCATAGATATAGAGCGTTTCCGAAGCAATCTTCACTTGTTTGTGCTCCGGCATGGAATCCATGGTGAGCATATTGTGATAACGGTCGGCAATCTTGATGATGATTACCCTTACGTCATCATGCAGGGTCAGTAGCATTTTTCTGAAATTCTCTGCTTGCTGACTTATATCTTTATCTTTCTTGAGATGCGCAATTTTGGTCAAACCGTCCACAATTCGTGCAACCGTCTCCCCGAACATCCGCTCAATATCTGCAAGTGTATAGGCAGTATCCTCAACGACATCGTGCAAGAGGGCAGATGCAATGGAAACGGCATCAAGGCCTATTTCCGAAGCTACGATCTTAGCAACGGCAATCGGATGGAAAATATAGGCTTCCCCGGATTTCCTTCGCTGGTCCTTATGGGCGTCCACCGCAACATCAAAGGCGGAACGAATCAATTTCTTGTCCTCGTCCGTCAATGTTTGGTAGCTTATGCGAAGTAATTCCTTGTACTGCTTCGCAATCTCCTTGTTCTCTTTTTCAATAGCAGCCTCTGTCATAGTATATTAAATTTACTATAATCTTATTATCTAAACAACAAAAACTATGCCTTTAGGTTCCGGATACGCTCCACTAAAGGGGGGTGTGAATAATGCACGAATACGTATGCTGGGTGAGGTGTTAAATTGCTCAAACTCTTTTTGGACAACTTTTTTAATGATGATACCAATGGAGTTGCAGCAAAGGTGTTTTTTGCAAAATCATCCGCTTGAAACTCAAATTTTCTGGATAAATAGTTCATAATCAATCCAGTGGCTTCGGATATTGGACTGTACAATAATGCAAACCCTACCAAAGCGGCATGGAAGCTTGGAGTGGAGACCCCAATGGCCAAAGATATTTCTGGGTGGTTGATGAACAATGAAAGAACGAACAACGTCAAACCAGTGGTTAATAATGAAACCACAAGATTCACTATAATATGGTTCCGCTTGTAATGACCTACTTCGTGGGCCAAAACGGCCACAATTTCATCTTCGCTGAGATCATTGATCAAGGTATCGAACAAAGTGATTCTTTTCTCTTTTCCGAAACCTGAGAAATAGGCGTTTGCCTTAGTGGACCTTTTTGAACCATCTATCACAAATATGTTTTGAAGCTCGAACCCTACTTTTTGTGCATAGTTTTCAATCGAACTTTTTAAGCTTCCATCTTCAAGCGGTGTTTGCTTGTTGAACATGGGCACAATTAAACGACTGTAGAATAAATTGATGAACAAAATGAAAAATCCAACGGCAATCCATGCATAGATCCAAAAATATTGCCCTGTGGACTGGTAGAACAACATGAACAATGTCAAAATACCTCCTCCAAGAACAACGGTTAGGATGCTGCCCTTAACTTTATCGGAGAAAAAGGTGGATTTGCTGGTCTTGTTGAAGCCATATTCTTCTTCAATTACAAAAGTGCGGTAGTAGGAAAACGGGAGTCCCAAAATGGCACTTCCCAGCATAATAATTCCAAAGAAAATCAATGCCATGGGTATACTGCCCTGCATGATGGAACATGTAAGTTGGTCCACCCATTCAAAACCTCCAAAAGCAAGAAAACAAATGGTCAAGACTAGTGAAAAGCCATCCGAAATGACTCCAAATTTATAGTTGATTTTCTTGTATTGTTGCGATTTTTGATATTCATTTTCATCAAAAACATCGGCAAGTTCTGGTGGTAAAGTCGATTTGAAACGCTTGGCATTTAGGTACTCCAAATACTGATGGACCAGATATTGGACCACAAGAATGGCCAGAATGATATAAAAGAGTGCATTTTTTTCCATAGCTTAAAATCCGCGCTGGCGCTTCGCCTCAAATATAAGTATTGCGGCGGATACCGAAACATTCATGGAGTCTATTTCTCCTTGCATCGGTATAATTATGTTTTGGTCGGAATTTTGAAGCCATTTTTCTGTCAATCCAGTAGCTTCTGTACCCATTACCAGGGCAGAAGCGGCTTTAAAATCGCACTCCACATAATTTTTGGAAGCGGTGAGGGCGGCACAGTAGATGTTGATTTGGTTGGTTTGTAGAAAAGCAATGATTTCGTCCGTTGTTCCTACGCCTATCTGGTTGGTAAAAAGACAGCCTACGCTGGAACGGATAATGTTTGGACTATATAGGTCGGATTTGGGGTTAGCTATTAAAACGGCATCCACGGCTGCGGCATCGGCAGTGCGTAACAATGCACCGATATTACCGGGTTTTTCAGGAGCTTCTGCAACCAACACCAAAGGGGTTTTGTTGGTGAAGGAGATGTTTTCCAAAGCATGGTTCTTGGATTGCATCAAGCCCATAAGTCCTTCTGTGGTGCCACGATGTGCAATTCTATGGTAGACGCTTTCGGAAACCTGAATAATTTCTGGGTTGGTAGTATTGGTGAAAGCCTCAATGGAAGTTGTGCCCATCAACTCTGGACAAAAAAGAAGCGTTTGTAGCACATAGCCTCCTTTTAGCGCCAATTCAATCTCCCGTTGTCCCTCTACCACAAAAAGTCCTGTCTTTCTGCGTTCACGAGATTTATCTTTTAGTAAAATGATATTTTTTACCAAAGGATTTTGGGCACTGCTGATTAGTTTAGCTTCCATATTCATGGTAAAAATAGCCATTCCTGTAATTAAAAAAAGGGCTTTTCGACCAACAGGTAAAATAGATACCATGAACAAATTAACCATCCCATTACTTTTTATTGGCCTGACCGCCTGTAAACAAAATCCGAAAGTTGAAAAAAAGGAAACACCAATTCAGCAGGAAATGCTGGAGAACGAGGCTGTTTATCCCGATGCCATGTTAAAGGTTTTTGATGCCCATGGAGGTTTGAAACAATGGAAGGCACAACGAACATTGTCCTTTGTGCTGTCCAAACCCGAACTCTCCGAAACCCATACTATTGATTTGCGTTCACGAAAGGATAGAATTGACACCGAACAATTTTCGATGGGTTTTGACGGCGAACAAGCATGGTTGTTAAATGAAGCGGGCAATTACGAAGGCGACGTTGGCTTTTATCACAATTTGATGTTTTATTTCTATGCCATGCCCTTTGTGTTGGCCGATGATGGCATCATGTATACTGCTACCGAAGATTTGGAATATGAAGGTGAAAAATACCCCGGTCTGCAAATAGCCTATGAATCAGGTGTGGGGGCTTCATCCAAAGATGAGTATTACATTCACTTTGATGCCGATACCCACCAGATGGCTTGGTTGGGCTATACCGTGACCTATCGCTCCGGGGAAAGTTCTGACAATATTAAATGGATTCACTATGATAATTGGCAAGAGGTGAATGGACTGGTAATGCCAAAATCCATCACATGGCATAAGTATGAGGGGAGAACGATAATGGAACCGGCAAGCACGGTCAATTTCGAAGAAGTACTACTGAATGCGGATGGCAAATCGGACAGTTTTTATGAAAAACCGGAAAATGGGGAGTACGTTCCCATTAAAATGAATTAATTCGCGAATACAAAAACGGCGCTCCAATGAGCGCCGTTTATTATTTTAGAGGAATCTATTGTCCTTCTTTTTCTCTTTCGTATTTGCCCATATACCGTTTCCAAAGTTCGGTCTGATGCGTTTCCAACGAAACGTCCCTACCATCAATATATGCTTTTGATAGTTGGTTGGTCCTCATATCCAAAGCGTCGCCTTCGGAAATAAACAATGTGGCACTTTTACCTTCTTCCAAGGTTCCGTACATGTCATCAATCCCAAGAATTTTGGCCGTATTTCCGGTTATCAATTGGAGTGCGGTTTCTTTGTCCAATCCCTGAGCTACGGTCTGTCCTGCATAAAAAGCAAGGTTCCTTACCTGGAAATTGGCTGCTTCCTCATTTTGCAATCCAACCAAAAGGCCGGCATCGACCAATAATTTTGGCAATTTATAGGTGATATCGTAATCATCGTCCTCAAAACTTGGCAATGCGTGTGTACGCTCGACCAAAACAGGAATATTATGTTCCTTTAGAAGATCTACAATTTTGTTGGCCCTATATCCACCAACGATTACTACGTTTTTAACCCCCATTTCCTTGGCCATTGTAATGGCATCGGTCATTTCTTTTTCGCCGTCCGCATGGATGTATAGGCGCTGGGAACCATCGAACAAGCCCTGCATGGCGGCAAATGGTAAGTTCTTTTCATCTTCACTGGCTTTTCCGTAGGCAATGGAATTTTGGAAGAACATTTCAATGTCGGCCATTTCCTTGCCATACTCTTTGTTTGGAATGAAACCTCTTTCTTCGCCAGCCCACCAACGGCCTCTCCTAAAAAAGTTGGGCCAGTTCATATGGATGCCGTCATCTGTTTTGACCGCTGCATCTTCCCAGTTCCAAGCATCGAACTGAACAATACTGGAAGTTCCGGAAATGGTACCTCCAACAGGGGTTACCTGTCCGATAAGTACCCCGTTTGGCCGCATGCTTTCCACAACTTTGGATTCTGCATTATAAGCGATTAAACTGCGTACATGAGGAATCATTTCCCCGATTTCGTCTTGGTCGTCACTCGCCCTAACGGCATCTACCTCTACCAAACCAAGGGATTTGGACGGAGCGATAAATCCGGGGTACACATGTTTGCCTTCGGCATTGATCATGGTACCAATGGTCGGCACCATTAAATCGGCACCAATGGCGGTAATTTTCCCATCTTTAAAAACAATGGTACAGTTCTCTATCACCTCTCCGTTACCAATGTGTGCCGTAGCGCCAATTATGGCTATTTGTTCGGATTGGGGTGGGGCAGGGGTCTGTTGAGCGTTCAATGAAACCCCCAAAACAATTGCTATGATTAAAAATATTTTTTTCATGGTCTACTTTTTAAAGGGTGTCACAGTTAAACTCTTCTTTCTTGCTCTGCACAGGAGTTCTTGATTTTCCTCCTTTTTTGTTCTCGTTCAGCATCATTCCAATCAACTGGTTACGTTCCTTTTTGATGGATTCTCTTAGTGCTTTGTCTTTTTCCAAGTCGAAATACACTTTTCCTTCAATCAATGTTTTTTCCGCTTTTGCGTAAACGGATAACGGATGGTCGGTCCAAAGAACCACATCGGCATCCTTGCCTTCCTCGATACTTCCAACACGGTCGTCCAAGTGAAGCAATTTGGCAGGGTTCAGGGTTACCATTTTCCAAGCTTCCAATTCTGACATGCCACCGTATTTAACAGTTTTGCCAGCTTCTTGGTTCAATCTTCTGGACATTTCAGCATCATCACTATTGATGGCAACCGTAACGCCTTGGCTTGTCATGATAGCGGCATTGTAGGGAATGGCATCGTTTACCTCGTACTTGTAGGCCCACCAGTCGCTGAACGTCCCGCCGCCAACACCATGCTCGGCCATCTTATCGGCAACTTTGTAACCTTCCAAGATGTGGGTAAAGGTGTTTACACGGAAATCAAATTTCTCGGCTACTTTCATCATCATATTGATTTCGCTCTGTACGTAGGAGTGACAAGAAATGAAACGCTCTCCGTTCAATATTTCGGCCAAGGTTTCCATTTCTTCATCATAGCGGTAAGGTTCGCCGCTTTTTTTCTTTTGGTCATATTCCTTGGCGCGCTGGAAGTAGTCGGTATACACCTGTTCAACACCCATCCTTGTTTGCGGGAATCTGGAATAACTGCCCCAGTTGGATTGTTTGACGTTCTCTCCCAAGGCGAACTTGATGAACTTGGGTGAATTGTCAAATACCATATCCTTGGCACTTTCTCCCCATTTCATTCGTATAATGGCTGATTGCCCACCAATCGGGTTGGCTGAACCGTGCAACAACTGAGCAGTAGTAACGCCTCCGGCCAAATCACGGTAAATGGCAACGTCTTTTGGATCTATTACGTCTTCCATGCGTACTTCTGCTGAGGAATTGTGTCCCCCTTCGTTAATGGCCAATGCTGCAATGTGGGTGTGCTCGTCAATAATTCCAGCCGTTAAGTGTTTTCCGGTGGCATCAACAACTGTAGCTCCTCCAGCTCTTAGGTCTTTTCCAACTTTGGAGATTTTCCCGTTTTTGATCAGCACATCTGTATTTTCCAAAATGCTCTCCCCGGTCCAGACTGTGGCGTTTTTGAATAAAATACTTTCCTGTTTGGGTTTTTCTTTAAAGCCATATCCTACATTTGGATAGGTAACGGCCATAAGCTGTGGCTTTTCCGCGGTTTCATCTTCTTCCGCTTTTTCTTCGAAAGGAGCTGTCCTCGTCATCGTAGCGGTAGTTTCATCTCCATTGGGAAGCACTACGGAACCTTTAATGCTACTGGCATCTGGCATAACTTGCGCTACCCATCGGTAAGAACCGATATTGTCGTCACTAAAGGATATATTGAGCCAGTCTGCAGAATAGTCGATTTTTGAGTCAACTTTTTCTTCTCCTTTTTTGATTTCAGCTTTTGGCTTATCAGCATCGCCGGTTAAGGAAACTTTATATGTACTTCCATTAACCGCAAGGTCGTAATCACCTCTAATATCGATTACGTCCATACTCTCCACAATATTCTTGATTCCTTGTACCCAGTTCTCATACAGGGTGGTCCCTTTGCCAAAAATATCACCGGAGGTAATCAGGAAATTGGCTTGGCTACCTGGTTGCAAGGACCCAATCTCATTGGATTTGCCCAATATTGAAGCAGGAATCGTAGTAAGGGCCTCTAGTGCTTTGGTTTTTGAAAGACCATAAGTAATGGCTTTCATTATTTTGTCTTTTAGGTCTTTTGGAGACTTAAGGCCATGTAGGGTAATGGAAAACTCGACTCCATTGTCCGCCAATACTTTTGGGTTGGAGGGCGCCAAGTTCCAATGTCTCATATCTTTTAAGGCAATATATTTTGCCTGATAAGGGTTAGATACGTCAAACGCATCCGGGAAATTAACGGGTAGAATCAATTTGGCATTGGTGGCTTTGATTTCCTCAATGCGCTCGTATTCATCACCACCGCCTAAAATGGTGTACTGTATTCCAAAAAGGTCACCAATTTTATCAGCTCTCAATACGTTGCCATTATCACCGGCAACATATATTTGGGTCAATCCTTTATTGGCAATAAGTGCTTCCAAAGAACGATCTTTGGTGTCCACATTGCCTTTGCTGTACCAATCCATATCGTAATATACCTGTCTCATCAGGGCCATGGCGCCCATCAAGGAACCTGGGTATGATTGTCTGGATGCTTGGCTTTTCTCAAAAGAGAAGTATTGGGCGGATTTATCGGAAAGGATACGCTGTGCTTCGGATGCTTCGTCGTTCAACGCGACCAAAACACCTGTTCCTCGGGCAATACCATCCTCAATATGGGCATTGATGGTTCCAAAACCGGCATTTCTGAGTTCCTCGGCCTGTTTTTTATCATACTCAAAACTGCCAATGGCATCGTTTTCCGGCATAATGTGGTCGTTCCAATAAAACCCTTCCCTGGACGGACCGTATTGTGCGGACCTTCCACCACCACTGGCTTCTTTGGGAAGTTTTACCCCAAAACCGGAAAGCACGTCGATAAATGAAGGATAAATGGATTTACCGCTCATATCCTCGACCACTGCATTTTTTGGAATGTTTACGGATTTACCAACTTGTACTACTTTGCCATTCCGGATCAGCAAAGTACCCTTGTTGATAACTTGGGTCGGGGTTACGTAGATCTTGGCATTGGTAAATGCCGTGTAATTGTTGTTTTTCTTTGCCTTTACACCATCATTGATTGGAAAGTAATCCTGTGCAAACAAAGAAACGCTGCCTACAAAGAATAGCAACGCTAAAAGTTTAAGTTTCATAAGGTTTGAATTGAATTAGTCGGTTTAAATATAACGTAACTCAAAGGACTCTACAAGTCTTATTGGATGGCCATCTGCTGTTTTCTGTAGTTGATGATGAGACCTACAACGGCATTATAACTTTTGATGCCTTCTTTTTGGTTGTTCGCCTTTAGAAAAGTGTTGAATACGGATTTGAATACGGGCTCCATCGGATTCTCATATTTTTCCCAAAAATCTCGTAATTCATTGAAATTTTCCTTTACCCCCATGTTGATGGTGCCCACAATCTCATTATACTTTTCTTCATCCTTATGAAAAAGATCGGTGAGGCAATATCCTAAGGCATGGTTGTAGGCGGAATATTTAAAATAAGTATCATTGCTTTGCGATGTCACCAAATAACCAATAAAATTGGTAGCTCCCTCAGCAGAGTACCCTAGTTGATGGCCTACTTCGTGACAGCTTACGGTGGGCAGTCTAAATTTTGGGGTAACGCCATTCACCTGAGCTTCGTTAGTAAAAGGGTTCAGGTAGCCGCCATATCCCATAAAAGTTAAGGGTATGCTATAAATGGATGATTTTAGACTGAGATGTTGATATCCAAAATGGGGATATTGCTCTGCAAAGTTGGCATAGGCTTCTTCGGTTTTGGCAAAGATTTCCTTTTTGGAGTAGGGGATATGGACAGGAGAGATAGTATCTCCGGTAAGTTCCATTTGATATTGATTCGTTTGTTTTACGATGAACCGTGTCAGATCAACCAATTCATCAATCGTATATTCATGTTCAATGCTGAGCTTCCAAGTGATGGGTTGGCGGTGGTAGTTCATGCCCCAAAGCAGATGAAAAAGAAAGAATACTACGGAAAGTGACACTGTAATATCCTTTAGGAAAAAAAGAGGTCTTTGCTTAATGCTTCTCCAGTTTTTATAGATATACCGGATGGCCAACAGTACAATTAGGGTATAGAGTATGTCCCCAAATGAAAATGGAATCCAACCAAACAGTATTCTTAAAAAACGTGAGATGTAAGGATATATGCCATTACTGTAATACGTTTCAACAAGGTTGGGATAACTGCCTATCCATTTGACCAAAATGATTTGAACCGGGAGTGCAATCGCAATAATTGTCTTGGTTTTTTGTCTCATCAAAATTGAGCAATTTGTTTTTAAGGCAAATAAAAAGCCGCACGGAAAAGTACGGCTTTTTTAAGTTATGCTTTTGGAATTTTATTATTGGATTCCAACTATTTCTATATCAAAAACTAAGGTCGAACCACCAGGAATAGGACCGTAGTCGTTGTCGCCATACCCTAGATGCGGAGGGATGAACAAACGAACTTTGTCCCCAACTTTCATGGTCAACAATCCTTCGCGGAAGCCTGCAGCCAATTGGGCATCTGGGCTGTAGTCCATAGGAAATGGACGATATCCGCCCTGATCTCTCCTACCAGGGTTCAGTTGGTTGAATTGTTCAGCAATTTCTTGAATATTGCTGTCGAACAAATCTCCGTTAAACAACCAACCTGCATAGTTTACAAGTACTTTTTGGCCTACTTTTGGCTGTTCACCATCACCCTCGTTCAAGGTTAAAATGCGAAGTCCACTAGGAGTTTCTTCGGCTTGGTCGATTTGTTCTGCAAATTGGGCGGCCAAATCTTCCTTCATTTTTTTGAATGCTGCTTCGGCTAGTTTTGCTTCTTCAAAGTAGTCGCTCATTATTTTAACAGCGTCAAATTGTTTGGCATCCTTGCCGTTACGTACAATTTCTACGTGATTCATCACAACATCTGTTTTTGGTCTGTCCTGAGCACCGGTTTCAACACTGGCAATGGTGTCCACAACGTCCATTCCCATAACCACTTCACCAAAAACGGTGTGCTTGTCATCTAACCAAGGTGTAGCCTTGTGCGTGATAAAAAATTGACTGCTATTGGTTTTAGGGCCTCTGTTGGCCATGGAAAGAATACCTTTTTTTGAGTGTCGCAATGAATCATTGAATTCATCTTTAAAGGTGTAGCCGATGTTTCCGCTTCCGCTACCTGTTGGGTCTCCTCCTTGAATCATAAAATCTTTGATCACTCGGTGGAAAACAATCCCGTCATAGAATTTTTTATCCTTGTACTCATCGTTTACAAATGGATTTTTTCCTTCTGCCAAGGATACAAAGTTGGCCACGGTAACAGGCGTTTTTTTGTATTCCAATTGGATAATGATGTCTCCTTTAGTAGTTTGGATGTCGGCAAAGATACCATCGCCCAAATCGGCATATTTACTCGATTTACATCCCATGATAACTAGGAGAAACAAAGGTATGATGTAAAATAATTTCTTCATTGTTTATGAATTTAATTTAAACTGTCGTTGTCTATAATGATTGTATGTAATTCCACTGATGATTTAAGAGGTGTTTTTGGTCCAATGGACTTATTGTCACCTTGATAGCCAAAAGCTAGGGGGGAAGGGAACAAAAATGTAGCCTTCTCGTTTATTTTTAACAGCTTCACGGCATTTTGAAGCCCAGGGAACAATTGTTGCTTGTCAATGACATGCGATTGCGGCCCAATTTCCTCTGCTGTATAAATGGTGTCACCTTCCAGGTTCATCAAATTATAAGAAAACAAAATCTGGTCGCCCGACTTTAATTGATAGGTGGCAGTGTCGTTCTCGGTCTCATAATAATACCAAAACCCATTTGGGTTGGACATGTACTCGTGGGCTGTATCCTTGGAAATGATTTCCTGAATGGCTTTTTCCTCTTGGGCCAACAATTTTTTGGTACGTTCAATGGATTCCTTGAAGAAACTACCGGATTTGACCTCTACAGGTCTTCTGGGTTCCGGTCCTCCGCAACTTACAACAGACACAATGAACAGAACAGCTAGAAAAAATCTCATGGATTCAATTTGTATTTATACGTTTTTAAAACATCGTTGAATCTGGAAATGGTATCCTCCATACTGGTTTCGCTTCTTCCCCCGGCCGCATTGGTATGTCCACCTCCATTAAAATGAGCCCGTGCAAATTCGTTCACGGAAAAATCACCTATGGAACGCAAGGAAATTTTAATAATGCCTTCTTCCCGATTTTCTATAAAAATGAGGGCAAAAATAATGCCTTCCAAAGTTAGGCCGTAATTTACAAAACCTTCTGTATCACCTTTTTTAAAGTCGTACTGGTCCAGTTCGTCTTGGGTTAGGGTAATGTAAGCGGTTCTGTATTCGGGAAGAATCACCATATTGCTCAGCGCAACACCCAGCAAATGTAGGCGAGAAGGAGAGTTCGTGTCAAAAACCTCTTGGTGAATGGCCATGTTGTCAGCTCCCTTGTCAATAAGTTCCGCAACAACGCGGTGCGTTTTGCTGGATGTGGAACGGTACTTAAATGAGCCTGTGTCCGTCATAATGCCCGTGTAGAGATTTGTGGCCATATCGGCATCAATTTGGTCGGTTTCACCTAAAAATTCAATAAAGTTGTACACCATCTCGCAGGTAGAGCTCATCGTTACATCGGAATAGGTCACCATTGCATAATCGCTCGGTTGTTGGTGGTGGTCTATCATTATAAAATCGGCGCTCGCCTCTTTCAAGACCTGTTCCATTTGCCCAACACGGGAAAGGTCGTTAAAATCCAAGGTAAAAATGATAGAAGCCTCATTGATGACTTCTTTTGCCTTTGGGTTTTCCCTCTCAAAATTGATTACGGCATCATTCTCTGGCATCCATTTAAGGAATTTTGGATAGTCATTTGGAGCGACCACATGTACGGTATGCCCTTTTTTCTTTAAAAATCCATATAACGCTAAGCAGGAGCCCATGGCATCCCCATCAGGATTTCTGTGGGGTATGATCGCTATCTTTTGAGGTTGGGAAAGAATCGACTTTACTGTCGTGATATCCGCTGAATTCATGCGGCCAAATATACAATAATATAATATAGAGGTAACTTGGTTTATCCGTATTTTTGGTTCCGTAAAATCATATCATGAAGCAATCCTACATAATTTTAGCGGCATTGGTTTTGTTCGCTGCCTGCAAAAAGAAGGCGGAGCAAACATCTGAGACCGAAGAGCAGTCAACCTCTGATTTTGTTGTAGCCTTCGGCTCCTGCAATATGTCACAAGAACCGAATCCTTTTTGGGACGACATTTTGGCCGAAGATCCAGATGTTTGGATTTGGGGAGGGGATATAGTTTATGCGGATACGGACGATGTTGAACGATTACGCGCTATCTATGCCATGCAGGATACCGTGGCGGGATACGCGAAGTTGAGGAACGAAGTTCCGATTATTGGTACTTGGGACGATCATGATTTTGGTGTGAACGACGGAGGGTCCGATTTTGCGATAAAGGCAGAAAGTCAGCAAGTGTTCTTGGACTTTATGGATGTGCCGCAAGATAGCGAGAGGAGAACTCAAGAAGGCGTGTATGCTTCGCATGATTACGAAGTACCGGCCGGCAAGGTAAAGGTAATCGTGTTGGATACCCGTTATTTTAGAAGTGAACTTATTGATGATACGGATTCCAGGAAACGCTACAAACCTACAATGGATTCAACGGCAACCGTGTTGGGTGATACCCAATGGAAATGGTTAGAAAATGAGCTTAACGGTTCGGATGCCGATTTCAATTTGATTATGTCCAGCATTCAAGTGCTTTCGGGCGAACATGGTTTTGAAACTTGGGGCAATTTTCCATTGGAGGTAGAGAAATTGAAGAACATTATAACACAATCAAGAGCAAATGGAGTTATTATTTTGTCGGGAGACCGACATATTTCCGAGTTCTCCAGAACCGATATTGATGGCTTAACATATCCCTTGGTTGATTTTACCAGTAGTGGCCTTACCCATTCGTATTCTAGCTTTAGCGGAGAGCCCAACCCATATCGTGTAGGTGAGGTGGTTTCCGATAAAAGTTATGGAATCATCAACCTTAATATTAAAGAGAAAAGGGCCGAATTTAAGATTATGGGGGATAATGGTACTGTCTTCCAAGAGTTAAAACAAAGCTATTGAGCCTTGTACCTTGCTTGAAAAAGCTTAAGTTTGCGCAAAATTTAAAAAATGACTGGAAATAGAACATTTACCATGATTAAGCCTGATGCCGTTGAAAATGGGTATATCGGGGCAATTTTGGATAAAATTACGGCTGCTGGATTTAGAATTGTGGCCATGAAGTACACACAATTGAGCACTAGGGATGCCGAAATATTCTATGCCATCCACAAAGAGCGTCCGTTTTTTGGCGAATTGGTGGAGTTTATGACAAGAGGCCCCATCGTTGCCGCCATTTTGGAAAAGGACAATGCAGTGGATGATTTCCGTGCTTTGATCGGGGCTACCAATCCAGAAGAAGCTGCCGAAGGAACCATTAGAAAGCTGTATGCTGCCAGTATCGGTGAAAATGCGGTTCACGGTTCCGATAGTGATGAAAACGCTGCTATCGAAGGTACTTTCCACTTTTCAGGAAGAGAGATCTACTAATCGATTTACAAGATAATTTTAGTGAAGCCACCTTTTCGGGTGGCTTTTTTTATTTATTCCGTGCTTGACACGGAATCTCATAAATCAAAGAATAGGATTTAAATTAGATTTCTCGTCGCTCTGCTCTGTCGAAATGACATTACGATTATACTTGTCATTTCGAACGAAGGTGAGAAATCTCTAGCCAACTAAGCAGCCAATAGTTTGTACTAACATTAATTACCGCAAAACCAATTTTTTCACCAGTTCCTTGCCCAATTCCTCATTGATCATTTTAACGATCTTGGACTTGCCCAAACTCAATTCCTCCCGCAATACCGAAGAGGAGAGCGATACGTAGAGCGTCTCGTTTTTCAGCTCGACCGCCGATGTGTAGTTATTTACCCCATTGCCCATTAATTTGACCCAAGCCTCTCTAGCATCCACTTTGTCCATGCCTTTTTGTAGCTTGTTTTCTTGGATGAACTCACTAAGCGCTTCACTCAATGGAATATGGGAGCTATGTCGTTTGGCCATTATTGCGGGATTTTGATGGGTTCAAACCGTTTGTATTTGTAGGTGATACCTTCTTGGTTGATTACCGAAAATGAAACCGAATCCAATTGCACCAGTTTTTCTTCCCATTCGCTGAACTCGTTTTTATAACGCAATGTGAATGTTTCGTTGATGTGGGATATCTCAAAATCTTCAACATCTTTGGAGGTATCGTACGAACCATCAAACTGGGGTTTCATCTTTTTTCGATACCCTTTATCTTCTTTCAGTTGAATAAAGTCAATGCTGGTGTTCATTCCATATTCCTTGATGGAGCCATCAGGAAACTCAACTTCTGAAATCTCCCAATAGCCGTTCAAATAATGAAGGTCGTCCTTGTTTACAGATGACTCATCACAGCTCCATAAAAATAAAATCAGTACTAGGGAAAGGATGCGTTTCATGATGCTACAAGGTAAATATTTTATAACTCTGATGAATGTTTTTAACTACATTTTCGGTGCGGTCCGCATGCGTGTCACTGATAAAAATCTGACCAAAATTTTCATCCTTTACCAATCCCACAATGTGCGATACCCTGTTCTCGTCCAACTTGTCAAAAATATCATCCAATAATAAAATCGGTGTGGTATCCGCCAGTTGTTTGATGAAATGAAACTGGGCCAGCTTCAAGGCGATCAAAAATGATTTTTGTTGACCTTGGCTTCCGAATTTTTTAATAGGGTGCCCGGCAATGGTAAAGCTCAAATCGTCCTTGTGCACCCCCACCGAGGTATATTGTAGGGCCCTGTCTTTATCGATGTTGTTCTGCAAAAGATGTAAAAGGCTATCATCGCTCAACTGGCTTTCGTAAGAGAGGTCGATTTGTTCTTCTTTTTCGGCAATATGTTGGTACTGCTCCTTGAAAATAGGCAGAAAAGAATCAATGAACTCTACCCTTTTTTGATGGATTGCCGTTCCCAAGGAATGCATTTGTTCGTTGTAAATGCTCAAAGTATCTTGGTCAAAGGTTCGGTTGGCGGCAAAATACTTGAGTAGGGAGTTTCGCTGCGTTACAACTTTACCGTATTTGATGAGGTTTTGCAAGTACACTCTATCCGATTGGGATATAACACCGTCCATAAACTTTCTTCGGGTTTCGCTGCCTTCCAAAATCAAATCCCGGTCAGATGGGGAAATAATCACTAAGGGTAAAAAACCTATGTGTTCGGAAAACTTTTCATAGGGCTTTCCGTTGCGCTTTATCACCTTTTTAGTGCCTTTTTTAAAAGAGCAGAGTATTTTTTCGGTTCTTTCGTTTTTCTCAAACTCCCCTTCAACGACAAAAAAATCGGTGCCATGTTTTATATTTTGTGTGGACACGGGGTTAAAGTAGCTTTTGCCAAAGCACAAGTGGTAAATGGAGTCCAGAACATTGGTCTTTCCGACTCCGTTATCACCCACCAAACAGTTGATGACAGGGTCGAATTCCAGTGTCTTGGAGTCGAAATTTTTGTAATTGACTAAAGATAAATGTCTTAAAAACATAAAAAATCAGAGAAACGGTTTGGAATTAAAAGGTGGCCCTTTTAAAAAGGGAATCCAAAAATAACGAATAAATTACCTTTTGGTTTTGGATAAAAACTTTATTTTTGCGCGACCAATTAAATGACGGATGGCAACATACAAGAAGAGAGGCTTTAAGCCAAAAAATAAAGAGGAAGAAGCTCAGATAGAGGAACACGACAGCACAACGGCTGAAGTTTTCAATACTTTGGACGAGGGTGCCTCCAAGACCGAAGCATGGGTTCAAAAGAACCAAAACTATATTTTGGGCGTTATCGGCGTTATCGCGGTAGGTGTTTTGGCCTATTTGGGATACCATCAATTCATCCAAAATCCAAAAGAAGCAACAGCCGCAAACGAGCTTTTCTACCCGCAACAATACTTTGACCAAGCCTTGGCAAGTGAAACCGAAAAGGATTCCTTGTTCACTATGGCTTTGAACGGTGCTCAAGGTAAGTATGGTTTCTTGGACATTATTGAGGAATATAGTGGTACCAAAGCAGCCAATTTGGCAAAATACTCCGCTGGTATGACGTACTTGAACCTTAAGCAATATGATCAGGCCATCGAGTATTTGGAAGGTTTTTCTTCCGATGACGATATTATGGGCGCTATGGCAAAAGGAGGAATCGGTGATGCTTTTTCTCAATTGAACCAGAATGATGATGCCTTGGATTATTATGAAAAGGCAATTTCTCATAGCGATAACGAATTTACAGCTCCTCGTTTTTTACATAAGGCCGGTGTTGTAGCATTGGAATTGGGTGAAAAAAGCAAAGCTTTGGGATATTTTGAAAGAATCAAGGAAGAATATCCAAACTCTCAAGAAGCCAACGGTGTAGACGCTTTAATTGGATTGGCGCAAAATTAAAAGATGGCCACAGAGAACAAAAACTTATCCGTTTACGATAAAAATAAAATCCCAAACGCGAAGGACCTTCGGTTTGGGATTGTTGTTTCTGAATGGAACGATGAAATTACCGAAGCCCTCTATCTAGGAGCAATGGAAGCTCTTGTGGATTGTGGGGCGCTTCCTGAAAACGTACTACGTTGGAGTGTGCCAGGAAGTTTTGAATTGACTTTCGGTTGCAAAAAAATGATTCAAACGGAAAAGGTCGACGCCGTAATTGCCATTGGTAGTGTTATTCGGGGAGAGACCAGTCATTTCGATTTTGTATGCAGCGCAACGGCCCAAGGCGTAAAAGACCTGAACGTTGCTTACGATGTGCCCGTTATTTTTTGTGTGTTGACCGATGATAATATTGAGCAGTCCAGAGCAAGAAGCGGTGGCAAGCATGGAAACAAGGGAACTGAAGCCGCTATTGCCGCCATTCAAATGGCTGTATTGGGCAAGTAAGTTTTATTTTCAACAACCCAATAATCCAAGCATCTAGGGACTGTTAACATTTTTTGGGACGATCGTCCAACCCCTTTTTTCTATTTTAAGTACCTTTGAGGTTACAGCGATAAGGATACTATGCGAAACCCTTTAAAACTTAGAAAAAATAAGAGCTTCGATTACTCCCCCAGATATTATAAGGGAGAGGGGAATCCTTATAAAATTGAGCATAAGCTTGATAAGTTCAGAACCACGGCACATTCCACCAGAGGACTTAAAAACAAAGTCACCTCTGCAATGGACGATTTGCAGACCGAAGGGGATAAAAATTTAAAACTTCGTTTTTGGATTATCGTTGCCGTTCTGGTGCTGCTGTTTCTGTTTATCATCGATTTTGACCTATCAATATTCCTGAATCCATAATGGCGGACATCATTAAACTTTTACCGGACCATGTTGCTAACCAGATAGCAGCAGGGGAAGTGGTGCAACGCCCCGCTTCTGTTGTAAAAGAGCTTATGGAGAATGCCATTGATGCAGGCGCATCATGTATTAAGCTGATTATTAAGGATGGTGGAAAAACCCTAATTCAGGTGGTTGACGACGGAAGCGGTATGAGCGAGACAGATGCCCGTTTGTCTTTTGAGCGCCATGCCACTTCCAAGATATCATCTGCGCAAGACCTTTTTAATTTGGCTACCAAAGGTTTTAGGGGCGAAGCGCTGGCATCTATTGCGGCCATCGCCCATGTGGATATGCAAACGCGTACCGAAACCAATGAGGTTGGTACACACCTTAAAATTGAGGGAAGCAAAATTGTGTCCCAAGAGGTAGTGGCTACCCCAAAGGGAACATCCATATCGGTAAAGAACCTATTTTTCAATATTCCGGCAAGACGAAATTTTTTGAAATCGACGCAGGTAGAGTTGCGCCATATCACCGATGAGTTCCATCGGGTGGCATTGGTTCATCCTAATATCGAATTTCATTTCTACAATAATGGGTCGGAGATTTTTAACCTTCCCATCGGAAAGCCTCGTCAACGCATTGTGCACATCTTCGGTAGTAAAATGGATAGCCGTTTGGTTCCTGTTTCCGAGGAAACCGAAGTTTTAAAAGTGTCCGGATTTATTTGTAAACCAGAGTTTGCCAAAAAGAGCAGGGGAGAACAGTTCTTTTTTGCCAATAATCGTTATATCAAAAGCCCCTATTTGCACCATGCTGTGGTAGCCGCTTTTGAAGGTTTGATAAAATCAGACACCCATCCCGGCTATTTCTTGTTTTTGGAGGTAAATCCTTCATCCATCGATATCAATATTCACCCTACTAAAACAGAGGTGAAGTTTGATGATGAAAATACTTTGTACGCGATTTTACGGTCGACGATCAAACATAGTTTGGGACAATTCAATGTGGCCCCTGTTCTGGATTTTGACCATGACCCCAATCTAGATACACCTTATTCCTATAAAGAGAAAGGAGCCGTAATCCCCAAGGTGACCGTTGATGCCAGTTTTAATCCGTTTCAGGATACAGTGGCCAAAAAAGGCGGGTCAGGGAGTGGTTTTCGTAAACAGAGCACCAAAGGTTGGGAGGATTTGTATGAGGGCCTTGGAAATCAGAACGAGCACAATCAGTTCAGTAGTGTTGTAATTGAATCTGAAAGTGAGGAGCAGGGTACTTTGTATTCGGGAGAAGGAGTAGAGGAGCATTTGGCCGCTACTTTTCAACTGCGAAGAAAATATGTGGTCAGCACCGTTAAGTCGGGAATGTTGGTCATCCATCAGAACAGGGCCCATGAACGGATTCTTTTCGAAAAGTTTTTAGGTGAGATTACGGTAAAAGAAGGGGTGAGCCAACAGTTACTTTTTCCTTTGGAACTAAGCTTTAGCAAGCAGGAGTTGGCCGTGATTAGAGAAATCCAAGAAAGCCTGACAAACATTGGGTTTATATTTGATAGCTTGGAGCACGAGACTGTAAAAGTGACAGGTGTTCCCATGATGGTGCCCGAAAGCGGGATTGGCACGGTATTGGATCGCTTGATTGCTGATTATATGGAGGGTTACTCCGACGGTTCCATTTCGCAGGCCGAAATGTTGGCCAAGGCGCTAAGTAAGAACCTGGCGGTACGTACAGGTGACGTATTGGATTCTGAATCGCAATTAATGTTGGTGAACAACCTTTTTGCATGCAAGGAACCTAGTTTGAGTCCTTTTCAAAAAATAACATATACCATTATCTCCGAAGGGGATATTGATAAAAAATTCAACTAGATGGGTAGAATGACCGAGGCAGTAAAGCATATTTTGATCATTAACGTGATCTTGTTTTTTGCCACTCAATTATATGGAGACCAAATGTATCAATGGCTGGCACTTTGGTTTCCCAAGAATGAAAACTTCCAAATTTGGCAAATAATTACCCACATGTTCATGCATGGAGGCTTTATGCACATCGCCTTTAATATGTTTGCCCTTTGGATGTTCGGTACGCCCGTAGAACGTGTTCTGGGAAAAAATCGGTTTCTATTCGTCTACTTTTCTGCGGGATTGGGGGCAGTTTTGTTTCAATTAGGATTTTACTACTTTAATTTTTTGCCTGCCCAATCGGAATTGCTGAGTACGGGGCTTTCAAATCAACAAATCTTGGATATGTTGGCTTCGAACCGACTCCAAGAAGGATTGTCGCAAGTTCAGATTTCGACCTTAAGGGCGGTAATGCCGGAGTATGCGCAGATATACAATGCGAGTATGGTGGGTGCCTCTGGGTGTATTATGGGAGTTTTGGCCGCTTTTGGAATGATGAACCCCGAAGCACGACTTATGTTAATATTTTTACCCATTCCCATTAAGGCCAAATATTTTATTCCTGGTATCATATTGCTGGATGTGATTTCGGCGATTACCGGACAGTCCTTTTTTAGTCCGAGCAATACGGCGTATATGGCCCACGTTGGAGGAGCTATTACAGGGTTCATAATCATGTGGTACTGGAAAAGAAATCAGTTCAATCAAAATAGATGGGATTAACGCATGATGAACGGTGGACTACGATATCAATTTGCAAGGCTTAGCATAGCCGAAAAGCTCATTGCCATCAATGTGCTTATATTTTTATTGGACGGACTCTCGGGGGCATTGTTGGGCCATTCGTTTTCACGTTGGTTCCATTTGCCAAAAGATTTTTTTGAATTTTTGACCCAACCTTGGTCTTTAGTGACCTATTCCTTTTTTCATGCAGGGTTTGGACATATTTTTTGGAACATGATAGTCCTTTATTTTGCGGGAAGGATTTTTCTCAACCTTTTTGATGCACAACGGTTTATCAACGTATATTTTTTAGGTTTAATGTTGGGCGGCTTGGTATTTCTGCTGAGTTATAACGTATTTCCGACCCTTGTCAACTCCAATACCGCATTGATAGGGGCATCTGCTGGAGTAAATGCAGTGCTTATTTTTGTCTGTGCCTATATTCCAAATCAAGAGGTACGCGTAATTTTCTTCAATATAAAATTATGGTATATCGGCCTTGCTTTGGTGATAAAGGATCTGGTTTTGATAGGAATGGGGGATAACATTGGTGGTGGTATGGCCCATTTGGGGGGTGCCTTTTTAGGATATATGTATGCCAGGCAATTGTTCAAGGGAAATGATATCGGTTCTGGTTTTACCACAATGAGGGTTGCCATTGCAAATATGTTCAAACCAAAAGAGAAAAAGGCGCCGTTAAAGACGGTTTATAAGAAAAAAGCAGCCGCTAACATCAAAGAAGATTACGACAAACAGGCCAAGCAAAAAAGGATTGATTCGATTTTGGATAAAATCAGTAAATCCGGTTATGAAAGCTTGTCCAAAGAGGAGAAAGACTTTTTGTTTAAGGCAGGTAAGGAAGACTAAACAGTGAAAAGATCTACCTCAATATGGGATAGGGTGGTGTTTGCAATCAATATTTTGATTGCATTTCTATTGTTGTTTACTGGATTCACCTCTTATGTGCCATTACGGTTTTTCTCTGCCATCTCGGTACTGAGTTTGGTAGTACCTTTTCTATTCGCAATCAACGTACTGTTTCTATTGTACTGGGCGGCAAAAATGAAACGAAAGTTTTTGCTTTCGTTCACTGCTATCGTTCTCGGTTATTTTATGTTTGGACCTTTTTACGGTTTTGGAGGCAATAACGTTCATCAAGAAGGAGTGTCATCGAATATAAAAATTATGTCCTTCAATGCATGGGGATTTAATAAGAATGGTTGGATAAAACAACCAGGAGTGGGGGATAGTATAGTCAAATTTGTGAAAGATCAGGACCCTGCCATTCTCTGTGTCCAAGAGCATAGTAGGGAGCGCCACAGGCAGTTAGGTCAATACAAATATAAAAGCGAAACACCTAATGCTGTGCCAAGGACAACACAAGCCATATTCTCCAAGTACCCCATTGTGGGAGAGGGGTCGTTGGATTTGCCAAGTACCATTAACAATATTATTTATGCGGATATTGCTTTTGGAAAGGATACCCTTAGGGTTTACAATGTTCATTTGCAATCGTTCAAAATAGTGCCAAGTAGGGATAACTTTTCTGATGGTGAAAAATCGGAAAGGACTTATAAGAAATTGGTCGATACCTTTTCAAAACAATTGGAGCAGGCAGAAATTCTCAAGAATCATTTGGAGAAGAGCCCTTATGTCAACATTGTTTGTGGAGATTTTAATAACACTCAATTTTCCAATGTCTATAAAATTGCAAAAGGTGATTTACAAGATACTTTTTTGGAGGAGGGAAAGGGTTTTGGACGCACGTACGATTTGTGGAAGATGCCACTTCGCATTGATTATATTTTAGCCGACCCAAGGTTTGAAGTGCTCTCGCATCAAAATTTTGACGAACGCCTTTCCGACCATTATCCGGTAATGGCGACTGTACGTTTAAATTCACATCAATAAACAATCCACGGAATCTGCAATAATGTGGATGGTTAATGCCAAGCCGATTAGTCGGGTAGGTTTAAAGAACAGCAGCGAAATATAAATTGCAATTACCCAATAGCTATGAAAGGTATGAAAACCTATGCTGCAACGGTCGGGATCATATAAAGGAATTGCCCAAAGGTGATCTATATCTATTAGGATTCCAGCTAGAAGTATCAAAATAACCCTAAAACTATCTCCTTTGAAGAACCAAAGCCCAACTAAAACGGGAACCAAAAAATGTATGCCGTAGTGGATGAGGTGCCTAGTCATTTGTAAAATCCAAGGATAGATTTTTTAAGCAACTGAGTGTATTGGTTCCCTCATTGAACAAGAGGTCCAGAATGCTCAAATTGGGTATAAAACCATGGCGCTCCTCAAAAACCTGCGTATAAGGTGCTATGTTCCAATCGTTTTCCTTTTTTGCATCCACCAAAAATCGGGCGTCAAAATAGGTGGTTGGTTCAATCTGGTACGTTTCGGTTTTAGCTGTTGGAATTTTTATTCCAATACAATCAGCAATCGCTTCAATGGTCTTTAGGTTAAGATTGTATAGCGAATCATCATCTCCTTCATAGATAGGCCGAATTTCGTCTTCGTAAAACTCGAAAAAGGGTGAGGTCCGGTACGCAGTTTCCAAAGTGCGCCAATGCTCTTTTTTCCAATTGTAACTATTTTCGGTGCATACATCAATGTACTTTTGACGTCCCTCATTGCCCCCAACGTGTTTTATAGGGATATTGAGCATATGTTTGCCCTTGTCTGTTGAAATATAACAACGGTTACGGTAGGTCTGTTTCTGAAAATTATCATGCGCCTCCCAAATTACCTCATGCTGAACTATGGCGGCAAATGTGGCAATACTCGGAAAATAGGAAGGGTGGATAAGAATTTTCAAAGAACGGGCTTTAGAATAGTTATGCGTTTTTCTTCTTTCTCTTGCGGAAGAAATCAAAAATAAACCAAGCAGCTAAAAGAGCTATGAAATACCAGAAATAGGATACGGGTTCCCCGCTACCGCCAACGGTAGTGAAAACTCGGTCCCAGCGAACTCTCCAATTGGCGATTCCCTGTCTAAAGTTGTCAAAGCTCATCCAAAGGAAAACAGGTTTGCCCACAATATGGTCGGCAGGTACATATCCCCAAGTTCTACTATCTTCAGAATTGTCGCGGTTATCGCCCATCATCCAATAGTAATCTTGTTTAAAGGTATAGGAATTGGCTTCACTGCCATTGATTAATACTTTGCCACCTGTAACTTCGACCTCATTGTGTTCGTAATCCCTGATTATCTTTTTATAGAACGGAATTGTCTTGGAGTTGATTTCTACCGTGACACCTTCTTTGGGAATGTAGATAGGTCCAAAATTGTCGTTGTTCCAAGGGTACAGATTAGGTTTTTGTGGAAATATGTTTCCACCATACATTCCTTTAGGGTCAATTGTTTTTACCACCGAATCGATACCTGGGTTTTGTTCCAGGGCAGCGACCATCTCATCGGTGAGATTGGCCGTTTTTGAACGAGGTTTTTCTTCGGATAATGAGAGTCTTAATTGACGGATTACATCTGTGGGTATTCCATCTTCCCTGGTATATAGCTCAATTTTTCCATCTTCTGTGGGCCGTCCACCAGAAATATAAGGAGCGACCGCATTATATTGGGCCTCGCTGATATTGTTGGCAATATATTTCCTAACATAATCAGAAGCGTCAACATCTTCTAGATATTTGCTGGATACTCCGTTGTTAGCATAGATGTCATATATGTACATGGGTTTGGCACGGTCCGATAGTTTGAGCTGCTCACCGTTTATATATACAAAACCATCAATAACGGCCAGTGAATCCCCAGGAGTTCCCACGCAGCGCTTTACGTAGTTGGATTTTTTATCGATAGGTTTTATGACAGCTTTTTGTGCCTTAAAAAATTGGTAGAGCGTGTCAGAAGGCAAACTGAAAACCACAATGTCATTTTTTTCCACTTTCTCAAACCCGGGCAAACGCATATAAGGCAATTGCAATTTGTTGATCCAGGATGTTTTGTGCGTTTCCGGATTTACATCTGCCAAATAAGACCTTGTTTTTACCACCGGGAGAGTATCATGGACCATAGGTGCGGCCAAGGTTGTCATGGGAACCCTAGCGCCATAATGGAACTTGCTCACGAACAAGAAGTCACCAACGCGCAGCGTGCGTTCCAGTGATCCTGTCGGAATTACGTAAGGCTGAATAAAATACGTGTGTACAAAAGTCGCTGCAACAATGGCAAAAACAATGGAACTGACCCATTCTCCCAAACCTGTTGTTGGTTTTAGGCTGCGGTCTTCAATATATGTTACGTCCTCTGCGTAGTTGATGTAATAGATGTAAAAGCCAAGGGTAAGGATGACCAACCATGTATCTACAAGGGAATTTTTTCCAAAACTACGGATGGTTTCCACCCAAACTACGGGGAACATCAACAAATTGATGATAGGAATAAATAATAAAAGTACCCACCACGAAGGCCTGTTGATGATTTTCATTAAAACTATACCGTTGTATACCGGTATAGCGGCTTCCCAAGCTTTTCTGCCAGCCTTAACGTAGAGTTTCCAAGTTCCCAAGAAATGGATGACCTGAATAATCAGGATAAAAATAATCCATTGTATACCGTCCATATAAATAAATTTCTTTGTTAGACTCTAGGTCTAAGTTCCTGTTACGTTTTTTAGCTTAGGTTTAACACATCTTTCATGGAGAAAACACCTGTTTTTCCCTGAATCCATTCTGAAGCTATTACGGCTCCAAGAGCAAACCCTTCCCTGTTGTGTGCTTCGTGTTTTATTTCGATAGTGTCCACGGAACTTGCATAAGCAATGCTGTGTGTTCCGGGCACCATGCCTTCCCTTATGGATTTTATCGAAATCGTTTTATTGTCCGATTCATCCAGCTTCCAGTTTTCGTATGCGGTGTTTTCAATAATTCCTTCGGCCAGTGTAATAGCTGTTCCGCTGGGCGCATCCAATTTCTGGGTGTGATGAATCTCTTCCATGGATACATTGTACTGGGCCAATCCGGCCATCATCTTGGCTAGTTGTTTGTTCAGTTCAAAAAAGATATTCACTCCCAAACTAAAGTTTGATGCATAGATGAACGCACTTTTGTTGTCTTCACAAATTTTGATGGCGTCGGAATACTTGTCCAACCATCCGGTAGTGCCACTGATAACGGGAACGTTGTTTTTAAAGCACTTGGTGATATTCTCAAAAGCAGCTTCGGGCGTACTGAAATCAATGGCGACATCCATTGAGACGTAATCCACATCCTGCGAAGGGTCATCGATTTTTGCTACGATGGAATGGCCTCTATCCTGAGCGATTTCCTCGATCATCTTTCCCATTTTGCCATATCCAAACAGACCAATCTTCATACATTAAAATTTTATCACCATAGCCATTCCGTAGTTTGGCCTGTTGGTAAACGGATTTATATCTAAATAAGGGTTAAAATCAACCGCAAGGTCGTCGCTTACATTGTATTGCTTCAAGTGGGAATCCACATTGGCGTCTATGATATTAAGGGCGTACAGAGCTATCGTAATGACCAAGGCGAGATCTCGGTCCCGTTGGGTGTTTTCTTGAGCTTCTTGCAGGGCTTCGGATGTTAGGTCCGGACCATTGCCATCTCCGTTCAAATCCCAGAACTCATCATCCTCAAAACCTGCAAGTCGTCGTTTATACGCATTCCTTGCACTTCGATATTGGGTGTTATTGTAGGAATAAACATAAATTCCCGTTCCAATAGCACCCCAAACTATGGGTGCTTTCCAGTAACGTTTGTTATAGATTTGCCCTAGACCCGGAAGAACAGCTGAATAAAACGCAGCTTTACTGGGAGCAAGGGGGTTGATGCTCTTTTGCTTTGTTACCTCTTCAAAAGTAACGCCTTCGCCTTCCATGCTTTGGGTAATGGAATCCACCTCTTTGGTTTGCTGAGGCTGTTCCTTTTTCGTGTTTTCCTCTTCTTCTTCTTGGGAAAAACCTGAATGAAACAACAAAAAGGCAAAGAGCAATAAAAGGAGGTTTTTATTCACCTGTCAACAATTTTTTGATACGCTTAAAATCTTCCTCTGAGTGGAAGGGTATCACAATTTTTCCTTTTCCGTTTTTGGATGTTGTAATGTCCACTTTGGTCGCTAGACGCTCTTTAATGGAGTCCAAGCTATTGGAAACAAAGTCGGGAACATTGGAAGTGCTCTTTTTCTTTTCGGAGCCTGAACTTTTAGGTTCTTTGTGGTCTTTCACCAACTGTTCGGTAGCTCTAACGGAGAGACCATCGGAAACCACTTTTTCATAAATGGCGATTTGGTCTTTCTTCTTATCAATGTTGATAAGTGCCCTACCGTGACCCATGCTGATGAATCCATCCCGCATTCCCGTTTGGATAATGGGGTCCAATTTCAACAACCTAAGGTAATTGGTGATGGTGGAACGTTTTTTTCCAACACGGTCGCTCAATTTTTCTTGGGTAATCTCGATTTCATCAATAAGTCTTTGATAAGATAGTGCAATTTCGATGGGGTCGAGGTCCTGTCTTTGAATGTTTTCCACCAAAGCCATCTCTAAGGACTCTTGGTCGTTGGCAATACGGATATAGGCCGGAATGGTTTCCAACCCCACCAATTTTGATGCACGGAACCTACGCTCTCCGGAAACTAATTGGAATTTGTTGAAATCCAGTTTCCTTACCGTAATGGGTTGTATAATGCCCAATTCACGAATGGAACTGGCCAGTTCTTCAAGGGTTTCATCGTTAAAATTGGAACGTGGCTGAAAAGGGTTGACCTCGATGGAATTGATATCCAATTCTACTACATTACCGATAACCTTGTCCGCATTTTTGTCCGAAACTGATTTGATATCATTCTCTGGATCATTCAAAAGAGCGGACAGGCCTCTTCCCAACGCCTGTTTTTTTGTTGCTTTCGCCATCTAAACTTTCTCCTTGTTTTTCTTCAAAATTTCGTTGGCTAAGTTAAGGTAATTGGAGGCACCTTTGCTGCTTGCATCGTATTTTATGATGCTCTCGCCATAACTTGGTGCTTCGCTCAGCCTAACGTTTCTCTGGATAATAGTATCAAAAACCATATCCGCGAAGTGTTTTTTCACTTCTTCAACAACTTGGTTGGAAAGTCGCAACCTAGAATCGTACATCGTCAGTAGCATTCCTTCGATGTCCAAATCGTTGTTGTGTATTTTTTGAACACTTTTTACAGTATTCAACAACTTGCCCAGACCTTCCAATGCAAAATATTCACATTGGATGGGAATCATTACCGAGTCCGCCGCTGTTAGGGCGTTCAAGGTCAATAATCCCAAAGATGGGGCGCAGTCAATCAGTATAAAATCGTATTTGTCGCCTAGGTTCTTTAAAGCTTCTTTGAGCATATACTCCCTATTGTCCTTGTCCACCAATTCAATCTCGATGGCGACCAAGTCAATATGAGCAGGTACTAAATCAACATTGGGGGAATCTGTGGATATGGTGACCTCTTCTACGCTCATGGTATGTTCCAAGAGCTGATAGGTACCATTTTCTACAGAATCGACATCAATACCCAATCCAGATGTTGCATTGGCCTGAGGGTCGGCATCAATCAATAATACCTTTTTTTCCAATACACCTAAGGAGGCTGCAAGGTTCACCGTTGTAGTAGTTTTTCCTACACCACCCTTTTGGTTTGCTATAGCAATAATCTTGCCCATTTCATAGTAAGTTAGGTGCTAAAAATACGATTATTTAGGATGCGATAAAATGTAATTTGTTAACAGGGGGTGAATAAACCTGCTATTCAGCGTTAAATAAAGTTAAACTTATATTTATTAGGCCGTTATAATAATCAATCCAAAAGAATGTTCAAGATTTGAGTGGCAGCATCTGCAATTTTAGTACCCGGTCCGAAAACAGCTACAGCCCCATTGTTAAGCAGGTGTTTATAATCTTGTTTTGGAATTACACCTCCCACGATGACCATAATATCTTCTCGACCTTGTTTTTTTAGCTCTTGTACCACCTCGGGAACCAAGGTTTTGTGACCTCCGGCTAAGGAAGAGATTCCCAAAATGTGCACATCATTTTCAACGGCTTGTTTGGCAACCTCGGCAGGAGTCTGGAACAGTGGGCCTATATCTACATCAAAGCCAAGGTCGGCATATCCGGTGGCCACTACTTTGGCGCCACGGTCGTGTCCATCCTGACCCATTTTGGCAACCATAATACGTGGTCTGCGCCCTTCTTGTTCCGCAAAGGCATCTGCTAATTTACGGGCATTTTCGAAGCTTTCGTCGTTTTTGATTTCTTTGGAATACACACCGGTAAAGGATTGGATTTTTGCTCTGTAGCGCCCGAACGCACTTACCATGGCATCGCTAATTTCACCCAAGGTAGCACGCTCTTTTGCTGCTTCTACTGCTAAAGCTAATAAATTTTCACGGTCGGAATTATGTTCCATGGCTTTTTTAGCGGCGATGCGGATAGCTTCAAGTGCTTTTTCCACTTTTTGGGAATCCCTGCTGTTTCGTATTTGGTCCAAACGGGCCATTTGCTGTTTACGCACCTTTGCGTTGTCTACTTCCAAAATTTGAAGGTCATCCTCGCTTTCCAATCGGTATTTGTTCACCCCAACGATAATATCTTGTCCACTATCGATACGGGCCTGCTTTTTTGCTGCGGCCTCTTCAATCCGCATTTTTGGGATGCCCTTTTCGATGGCCTTCGTCATTCCGCCTAACTTTTCTACTTCTTGAATCAGTTCCCAAGCATTTTCAGCAATCTCATGTGTCAATTGCTCCACTTTGTGGCTGCCTGCCCATGGGTCTACCGTTTTGGTGATATGGGTTTCTTGCTGCAGATAGATTTGTGTGTTTCTTGCAATACGCGCGGAGAAATCCGTTGGCAATGCAATGGCCTCGTCCAAGGCGTTGGTGTGAAGGCTTTGCGTACCTCCAAATGCTGCTGCCATGGCTTCGATAGTTGTTCTGGCCACGTTGTTGAATGGGTCTTGTTCTGTTAAGCTCCATCCACTGGTCTGACTGTGGGTGCGGAGAATGGAGGATTTTGGGTTCGAAGGGTTGAATTGCTCTACCAGTTTGGCCCAAAGCATTCTACCTGCCCGCATTTTGGCAATCTCGGTAAAATGATTCATGCCAATGCCCCAGAAAAAGGATAACCGTGGGGCAAATTCATCAATTTTAAGCCCTGCCTTAATTCCTGTTCGGATGTACTCGATACCATCGGCCAGGGTATAGGCCAATTCCATGGATGCAGGAGCTCCAGCTTCGTGCATGTGGTAACCAGAAATACTGATGCTGTTGAATTTCGGCATGTTTTTACTGGTGAACTCAAAAATATCGGCCACGAGCTGCATGGACGGAGTGGGTGGGTAGATGTAGGTATTCCGAACCATGAACTCTTTCAAAATATCATTTTGGATTGTTCCCGAAAGTTGTTCCATGGAAACGCCTTGCTCCAAACCTGCCACAATGTAAAATGCCATAATGGGAATCACTGCTCCGTTCATAGTCATTGAAACGGACATTTTGTCCAAGGGAATTCCGTTGAACAAAATCTTCATATCTTCAATGGAATCTATAGCAACGCCTGCTTTTCCTACATCTCCAACCACCCGGTCATTGTCCGAGTCGTAACCACGGTGTGTGGGTAGGTCGAAGGCCACGGAAAGCCCTTTTTGGCCCGCTTCCAGATTTCTGCGATAAAATGCATTACTTTCTTCAGCAGTTGAAAAACCTGCATATTGGCGGATGGTCCAAGGCCTGCTCACGTACATGGTGGAGTAGGGGCCTCGAAGGAAAGGGGAAATGCCCGCAGCAAAGTTGGTATGGCTATAGTTATGAGTTATGAGTTTTGGGTTATGGGTATTCTCCAACTCTGAATTCTGAACTCCGAACTCTGAACTTAATTCTATATGTTGAAGGTCTTTTCTACTCATCGTTCAATCTTTTTTGTTCGGATGCTTCGGCTAGTCTTTTTTCTATGATGGGTTCAATGATGGTTTTTCTTGCTTTTTGCTTCACGAAAGGGTAAAGCTCAAGGTCCTCCTTCATCCGGTCTTGTGGATTTTGATACTTGTTGGTGCCAAGAGAAACTATTTTGCCTACATCAAAAAGGTGCTGTTCGTTTTCGGCACTTTCCTTTATTTTTTGTTGGATGGTGCCTTTTTTCAAAGCATCCAAGAACCCACCAGCTTTTTCTATTTGTTTGAATAGAACCAATGCCTTTTCTGCCAACTGATTGGTGAGCGATTCAATGTAATACGCACCTTCCGCCATTTGAGAGGCCCTGGAGAAATATCCTTCCTCTTTTAAAAGTAATAGTTGATTGCGTGCAATGCGCTCCCCAAACTCATTGTCCTTGTGGTAAATTGCATCATAAGCCAGGTTGCAAACAGCGTCCGCGCCACCCAAAACCGCTGACATAGATTCGGATGTAGTTCGCAACATGTTCACATTGTAATCGTAAAGCGTTTTGTTGCGTTTGGACGGAATGGCCAAGATGTTGCACTCGCTTTGTATTCCATATGCTGATGCCAGACTTTTCCAAAGCCACCGCAATGCTCGTATTTTTGCAATTTCAAAGAAATAATTGCTACCGACGGCTATCTTAAAGGTAACGGGAAAAGAATTATCGACTGCGCTCGTAGTGACAATGTGGTTTAGATATTCGTTGGCGTGAGCTAAACTGTATGCCAATTGCTGTACCATATTGGCACCGGCATTTTGATACCGAGAAGCATCCACTCCGATTATTGAAATATCGGAAGTTCCCAGTGAAACCAGTTCTGTGAATATTTTATGGTCTTCTTCAAGATTGTGATACCAATTACCGTCTTCGGTCAAGTGCCCAATGATATCAATATTCAAATGGGCCTTGACCTTTTTGCTGCGAAGAAGGCTTACCAATTTTTTGATGGGCTCCACGCTTAAAAAATCAAAATAAAAATAGAGTTCAATTTTCTCCACGTCCAAACCTGAAAGAAGGGCTTCAAAATCCGTAGTGGCGTTGGGAATGGTAAAAATCAAGCTCTCCACACCTTTTTCAAGAATTGTGAGGGCTTTGGTGTTTGATTTTTTCTCGTCACCCACATAAATGGTTTGGGCTACGGACCAATCATGGTTTTTTGGTAACGAAAAGGTGAGTATGGTTTTTAGGTCCTCTTGATTGTAAAATGGTTTTACGTTTATACCCTCCAGAGATTCCCATACCAAGGTGTCGTTATAGTCCGCACCTTTAAGGTCCACTTGGATTTTTTGTTTCCATTGCTTTGCGGATACTCCAGGGAATTCACTAAATAGGCCGGTTTTACTCATCCTGTTTGTTTTTTAGACTGTCTTCATATTCGATAAGGAATATTTCTTCGTTGTCCTTCTTCATGTAGTATTTTTCGCGGGCAACCTTCTCAAGTTCTTTCTCATCGGACATCTTCTTTAGGATTTCCTTATCCTTTGCAATTTCGCTTTTCAAGAAATCTTTTTCTTTTTCCAACTTATCGATTTCGTTCTCGAGCTCCAAATGAATCATGAGGGAATTGGTATCGAAAAAAGCCATCCATATCACAAAAATGGTCAGCACCAGAATGTAGGTGTTGGTCATAATCTTAAACCATTTCTTCTTTCTCAATTCCTTTAGGCCCATTTTATGCAAGTTTGTTGTTGATAATGGTCCTTACAATATCCACTGCAACGGTGTTGTAATGGTTGTTAGGGATAATGATATCCGCAAATTCCTTCGAAGGCTCTATAAATTGAAGGTGCATTGGCTTTACGGCCGTTTGATAACGGGTCAGCACCTTTTTTAGGTCATGCCCGCGCTCTTGGGTATCTCTTTGCAACCTCCGTATCAAGCGTTCGTCCGAATCGGCATGTACAAATATTTTTATATCGAACAGCTCCCTTAATTTAGGATTGCTCAACACCAAGATTCCTTCCACGATCATAACTTTTCTCGGTGCGGTAGGCACGGTCTCTTTCATCCGTGTTTCTTCTACAAAGGAATAAATGGGGGTCTCTACGGTCTTTCCTTCCCTTAACTGATTGATGTGATCAATCATGAGGTCAAAATCTATCGAATTGGGGTGGTCGAAATTAATTTTTGTTCGTTCCTCCCTGCTCATGTGAGAGAGGTCGTTGTAGTAGGAATCTTGGGATATTACCCCCACTTCATCCGTCGGTAGTTGTTCCACTATTTGGTTCACAACCGTAGTTTTTCCGCACCCCGTGCCGCCAGCAATCCCTAAGATCAGCATAGTTTGAATTTTGGCATCAAAAATACACAAATGATAATATCTCGTGCCTATCCGAGATACAACATAATTAATGATTAATAATACAGAAATTAATGATCATTGTCATAATTAATCCTTCGGGCGGCTCATAACTTTGTATGATTTCTAATGTATTACCCGTATATTTATCAACCTAACCCATGGAAAATTCTAATATGGATGACTCTTATTCCGTCAAGGTTGGAGAAGACTTTGACTTTAAACTTTCCAAGGACACTATTTCTTCGTTGGATTTGATCAAAACAGGTGAGAACAGCTATCATTTGCTTAAGAACGGTATATCGTATCATCTAAAAATATTGGATTCCGATTTTAACAGGGGCACATATACCCTCAGCGTTAACGGTACTGAATTCGAGACCTCGATACAGACCCCATTGGATGACCTGATCCAAAAAATGGGATTCGCTGTCAATGCAGGGAAGAATATCGATTCTATTTCGGCACCCATGCCCGGTTTAATTCTGGATATTTTAGTGGAAGAAGGCCAAGAGGTTAACGAAGAAGACCAATTATTGATTTTGGAAGCCATGAAAATGGAAAACATCATCACCTCTCCCAGAAGCGGAGTGATCAAAACAGTTAGTGTATCAAAAGGTGAAGCTGTGGACAAAAAGCAATTGTTGATTGAATTTCAATAAAGGATCATGAAAAAAATATTGATCGCCAATAGGGGCGAAATTGCGGTCCGGGTGATGAAGACCGTCAAAAAAATGGGCATTCAAACCGTTGCCGTCTTCTCGGAAGCGGACAGAAATGCTCCACATGTCTTGCTAGCAGATGAAGCTGTTTGCATCGGAGAGGCGCCGTCCAACAAATCATATCTGAGAGGTGATAAAATCATTGAAGTTGCAAAGGAACTTAATGTTGACGGCATTCATCCAGGGTATGGATTCTTGAGCGAGAATGCTGAATTTGCCGAAGCCGTTGAAAATAGCGGAATCACATTTATTGGGCCAAAATCCAAGGCCATCAAGATTATGGGCAGCAAGTTAGCGGCCAAGGAAACGGTAAAAGAATACGACATTCCAATGGTTCCCGGTATTGATGAGGCCATAACCGATGTGGACAAGGCCAAAGAAATCGCAAGAGAGGTAGGGTATCCTATTTTGATCAAGGCTTCTGCCGGTGGTGGAGGAAAGGGGATGCGTATAGTTGAGAAAGAAGAAGATTTAGAATCCGGTATGAAACGGGCCATAAGTGAGGCGACATCTGCCTTTGGCGATGGTTCTGTTTTTGTGGAAAAATACGTAAAGTCGCCGCGACATATTGAGGTGCAGGTGATGTCAGATACCCATGGCAATGTGCTTCACTTTTTTGAACGGGAGTGTAGTGTCCAGCGCCGCCACCAAAAAGTGGTAGAAGAAGCGCCATCCTCCATTTTAACTCCCGAATTGCGAAAAAAAATGGGCGAGGCCGCCTGTAAAGTCGCCAAATCCTGTGATTATGTTGGAGCCGGTACGGTTGAATTTTTGATGGATGCCGACCACAATTTCTATTTTCTAGAGATGAATACCCGTTTACAAGTGGAACACCCGGTGACCGAATTGATTACCGGAGTTGACTTGGTAGAGCTACAGATAAAAGTGGCACGAGGAGAAGCACTCCCCATGAAACAGGAAGATCTTGCCATTAATGGACATGCCGTAGAACTACGGGTGTATGCAGAAGACCCGTTAAATGATTTCTTGCCCAGTGTGGGAAATCTGGAGACCTATCAATTGCCAACCGGCGAAGGAGTTCGGGTGGACAACGGATTTCGGGAAGGAATGGATATCCCAATCTATTATGACCCCATGTTGTCAAAGCTTATAACTTATGGAAAAACACGTGAAGAGGCCATTGAACTCATGCTGGAGGCCATTCAGAATTACAAAATAAAGGGAGTACAGACCACTTTACCGTTCGGAAGTTTTGTATTTGCCCACGAAGCGTTCCGGTCAGGAAACTTTGACACACATTTTGTAAAAACATATTATTCTCCGGAAAAAATCAAGGAGCAAACCGCGGCCGAAGCCGAGGTTGCGGCCATGATGGCTCTCTACCAATATCTGGAGGACAAAAAAATAGTAAGATTACCATCAAATTGAATCCTATGGATCCCATGATAAAAGCACTACAGGAAAAAATTGCCGAAGCCCATTTGGGGGGAGGTCAAAAACGGATAGATAAACAACATCAAAAGAAAAAATTGACAGCACGTGAAAGGGTACTGTACTTTTTGGATGATGGTTCTTTCGAGGAAATGGGTATTTTGGTGACCCACCGTACCACCGATTTTGGTATGGACAAAGAAATGTACTATGGCGATGGTGTGGTAACCGGTTATGGAACCGTGAACGGAAGGTTGGTGTATGTGTATGCGCAGGATTTTACAGTGTTCGGAGGGGCCCTTTCAGAGACCCATGCGGAGAAAATCTGTAAAGTGATGGATTTGGCGATGAAGGTGGGTGCCCCAATAATTGGACTTAATGATTCCGGTGGAGCACGTATACAGGAAGGCGTACGTTCACTCGGTGGTTATGCCGATATTTTTTATCGTAACGTGCAAGCTTCGGGAGTAATACCACAAATTTCTGCCATTATGGGACCTTGTGCCGGTGGGGCTGTTTATTCGCCCGCTATGACCGATTTTATAGTAATGGTCGAAGAGACCAGTTATATGTTCGTGACGGGTCCAAATGTGGTAAAAACAGTGACCAACGAAAATGTGACCTCCGAGGAATTGGGAGGGGCAAGCACACATGCCGTTAAATCTGGGGTTGCGCACAAAACATCCGCAAACGATGCAACCTGTTTGAACGATATCCGCAAGTTGTTGGACTACCTTCCTCAGAACAATAAAGAAATCACCCCCAAAATTCCATACGAGCTTAAGGATGAGATTAGGGAAGAACTATCGGGAATAGTGCCTGACAATGCCAACAAACCCTACGATATGCACGATGTGATTTCGGGTATTATTGACAGTGATTCGTTTTATGAGATCCATAAGGATTATGCGGAGAACATCATTACCGGTTTTGCCCGTTTGGGCGGAAGAAGTATCGGTATCATTGCGAACCAGCCCATGTTTTTAGCTGGGGTTTTGGATGTGAACAGTTCTACCAAAGCGGCCCGATTCACCCGTTTTTGTGACTCCTTCAATATCCCGTTGCTAGTTTTGGTCGATGTGCCAGGTTTTTTGCCCGGAACGGACCAAGAATGGAGCGGTATTATTATGCACGGGGCAAAATTACTCTATGCCTTGAGTGAAGCCACGGTACCAAGGGTAACCGTGATAACCCGTAAAGCCTACGGTGGCGCCTACGATGTGATGAACTCCAAGCATATTGGTGCGGATTTCAACTTTGCTTGGCCCAGCGCCGAGATTGCGGTAATGGGAGCAAAGGGTGCTAGTGAAATCATTTTTAGACGTGAAATTGCAGCAGCCGATGACCCAGAAGCCAAATTAAAGGAAAAGGAAGCCGAGTATGCCGATAAGTTCGCCAACCCTTACCGCGCCGCCAAACGTGGTTTTATTGATGAGGTGATAATGCCAAAGGATACCAGACGTAAATTATTGAAGACGTTTGCCATGCTGGAGAACAAAGAGGTTCAGACCCCTTGGAAAAAACACGGTAATATTCCGTTGTAAGGTTGATGATTAAGGGGTAAGCGGTCAACGGTCAATGGTCAATGGTTGTCACTTTATCTACAACATCACAGTTTTCCCCGTTTTTACGGATTCATCTGCGGCGAGTACAATTTTTAAGCTGTTGACGGCGTCGTTTAAGTGATGAGTGAGGTCACGGTCGTTACGAATGGCATCCAACAGATATTCTTGTTCCAACAAGCAAAGTCCATCATGGTCAGGTTCATCGGCCGTGTCAATGATCTCATCTTTTTTGGTGAAGTGTCCTTTTTCACCCAGTTCGCTGTGGTGCAATTTTAAGCTTCCTGTTTTGGAATGTCCATCAACATCGTCCGAAGCCCCTTTATCTTGGTCACTTATGGATACACATCCCTTTGGGCCGATAACATCCTTGATGAAAAAAGCGGTTTCGCTCATCATGGGCCCCCAGCCGGCCTCGTACCAGCCTACCGAGCCATCTTCAAACCGAACCTGCAATTGACCATAATTGTACATTTCGGAAGCTATTTCGTCTGATAAATTCGCACCGATTGCTGAAACACTGATGGGTTTGGAGCGAGTCATCGAACACATCACATCCACGTAATGCACGCCACAATCCACAATAGGCGACATGGAATTCATCAATTGTTTGTGGGTGTGCCAATGGTCTCCAGAGCTTTGCTGGTTAAGGTTCATACGCATGACCAGAGGTTTGCCCAGTTCTTGAGCCATTTCCGTGAATTTGGCCCATGTGGGGTGAACTCTAAGGATGTATCCCACTACCATTTTGAGTTCTAGTTTTTGAGCTAGGTCGACCACTGTTTGGGCTTCCTCAACCGTTAAGGCCAAGGGTTTTTCCACAAAAACATGGGCTCCCGCTTTCAAGGCCATTTTTACATAATCGTAGTGTGTATCCGGGTAAGTGTTGATGGAGACTACATCTGGTTTCGCGGTTGTAAGGGCTTCAGCATAATCGGAAAACATAGGGGTACCACCCAATTCGTTGGAAAGTCGTTCCCTGCTTTTTGCTCCTCTGCTGACCAAACCCACGATTTCAAACCCATTTAATTTGTGGTATGCTCGAGCATGGGATGTACCCATGTTCCCGCATCCGACCACCAATACCTTTAAACTTGCCATGATGATAAAAATTTGATTTAAATATAAGGTTCTCGAAGCGATTTGGCTGCTTCATCGAAGTTCGGATATAGAAAAATATCATGCTATTCCCCAACAATTTTCAACTACAACGTTGGATATGTTTCTTTATCATTAAACCTTTCTTAAATGCTTTACCGATCCATTGGGTATGACTAATTTTGCCTGATGGAAAAGTTAAATCAAAAACCCAACTTTGAATTTGTGGCCATGATGGCCGCTCTGATGTCGATTGTAGCCTTGGCGATTGATGCGATCTTGCCCGCAATTTCCAACATTGGCGAGGCAATCAACAGTACCGATTCTACAGACCATCAGTTATTGGTAACCATGATTTTCTTGGGATTGGGCGTTGGACAGCTTTTCTTTGGTCCCATTTCCGATAGCTTTGGAAGAAAACCCGTAGTTTACATGGGTTTTTCTATCTTTTTGGTGGCCAGTGTCATATGTTTGATGGCGCCTTCATTGGAGGTTATGGTGGTGGGAAGGATTTTACAGGGAATCGGACTGTCTGCACCAAGAACCATTTCAATTTCCATTATCCGCGATACTTATGAAGGTGACTATATGGCAAAAATCATGTCTTTTGTTACCGCTTTTTTCATTTTGGTACCTGTTGTAGCTCCGGCAATCGGAAAATTAATTTTGGACGCAACTGGATGGCAGGGCATTTTTTATGTGCAAATGTTCTTTGTGTTGATCGTTGCTTTCTGGTTCTGGAAGCGTCAGGAGGAAACATTGCATCCTGAATATAAGATTCCATTTACCCGGCATGTGTTTATCGATGGTGTAAAAGAATTTGTAAAATATAGGGAGACCGTAGCCTTTACGTTGATTTCCGGATTGGTCACTGGTGCATTTTTAGTGTATTTAAGCTCAGCGCAGCACATTTTTGAAGATCAATACGCGCTTAAGGAAGTGTTTCCATACATCTTTGCAGGTTTGGCCGTATCTATTGGATTATCAACCTTCATGAATGGTACTTTGGTGATGCGCTTCGGGATGAGGAAATTATCCTTAATGGCCACGATTGTATTCTGTATGGTGGCGTTGACCTATTCTTTTTTGTTTTTGAATTCGCCAAACCCAAGTATATATGTGTTGGTCGGATTTTTATCGGTTCAATTCTTTTGCCTTGGATTTATGTGGGGTAATTTCCGTTCCATTGCCATGGAGCCTATTGGCCACATTGCTGGAATTGGAGCGGCAATAAATGGATTTGTGTCAACCGTACTTTCCATTCCGATTGCTACCTTTATTGGTGATTTTGTAAAGGATAGTGTATGGCCACTTTTTGCAGGTTTGGCTATCTGCGGTATGGTTGCTTTGGCACTGTTTCTTTTGACGCATTTGCCCAAACGGAAGAGAATCGCTGCTTCCTAAACCAAATCCTTAGGAACAAACACTTCCCCACTACAGGAATCTGAAGTTGCGCCGGTAACTGATTTGAGCACATTAGTGTTGCCCTCCAGGCGGAGTACGCCCATTAAGGCAAAGACCAATGCTTCTTTGTATGCAATCAGCGTTCTATTGGGAACCACCACCTCAATGCTGTTTCCCAATTTGCTTTGCAGTGTATCCATAAAGAATTGATTGAGCGCTCCGCCACCGGTTGCCAAAAGTTTACTGTTGGATTTGCCATTGTTTTTATGCTTGAGCGCAGCAAATGCTATTTGTTCGCAGTTATGATGAATGAACGTATGCAGTAAGTCTTCATTTGAAAGCTTGGACCCCTCGATTAAGGGCATTATTTCAGAAGAAAACCATTCGTATCCAGTGGATTTTGGATAGGGGAGCGTGTAATACTTTAAACTGTTCAGTTTTTGTAATAAAGAATTGTCCAGCTTACCTGAACGCGCAATTTTTCCATCGGCATCGTATGCCAGGCCCATTTTATGTGTAATGTAGTTAAGGGGCATGTTCGCCAAACCGATATCGTAGGCAATCCGTTCACCGTCCTTATCAAAAGAAATATTACTGATGCCCCCCAGGTTGAGGCAAAAATCATATTCATGAAAAAGTAATTTATCCCCAATAGGAACCAGTGGAGCTCCTTGGCCTTTCAGCGTTACGTCCTTGGTTCTAAAATCACAGACTACCTGTTTTACCGATGTATTTGCCAGTAGTTGCCCATCTCCCAACTGAAAAGTGACTCCTTCTTCGGGTCGGTGATGCGAAGTATGGCCATGACTGGCAATAAAATCGACTTCTTCCTCCAATTCGTCAATAAATAACTTGGATTGCTGCCCCAGCCAAATGCCATAATCCTTATGGAGCTGGTCGTGGTCCTCCTCCGAAAGATGGATGGCATTTTTCAAATACTCCCTCATCTCATCGGAATAGTTGATTTCTGCTGTATTTTCTATGGAAAAGTTCCATTTGTTATCCTCTTCCCAAATATGGCAATAGGCAATGTCCAATCCATCCAAGGATGTTCCGGACATTAACCCTAAAACTTTATAAACACTCATAGTCGAAAGGTTTTTAATTGTATGGAAAGTTTTCCCCGAGCTTCAATTTTACCGGAGAAATGTTCAAATGCAACTTCTTGGAACTCCGGAAAATCTTGATATACCAACACCACATTGGACGATGGTTGCAATTTTAAAATGTCCAGTACATACGGATTGCCAAACAGATAGATGAAAGTGTTTCTTTTTTCCAATAATCTATGAATGTTGGCTAACGTTTTTTTATCAAACCCAAATTGGTCTTTAGGCTTTACCGCAGGAGGAAATACGCTCAGGAGGACACATTCTTTTTCTGATAGAAGAGCTTCATCCAAATTCATGCTTTTTGAACCAAAATTGGATGAAATCAGCTCAGAAAAGCGATTTTTTTTATCAAAACTGACCGAAACATTCAAAAAATCGTTGTTTTTTAACTCATTGAACAGAGTTGGATTACCACACAATTCCGTGATACTGTTGATTGCGATTTCTTGGTTCAAATTGGAGCTTTTTTTCTGTTCAGTAGGATGGACTTCCGAATGATTTTCTTTATTGAAAACCGTATTCTTCAACTCCCAGACCCTATCAAAACTTTCTTGGATTCGATGCTCGCTAGCCTGCGTGATGATTTCATCGATACCCTCTTTCACATTTTCGCTAAAACAGAGCACATCCATGCCCGCTGTAAAAGCGGCGTATTCCAGTTTTCCTTTTTCAGGGTACCTTTTGGAAACGGCATGCATATTCAAAGCATCGGAAATTATGACCCCGTCGAACGCCAATCGTTTTCTCAGCAAACCAGAAATAATTTTGGACGATGTGGTAGATGGACTATCGGAATCCAGTTGGGGCAGGAGCAAATGGCCAACCATCACGGAGTCTACACCGGATGCAATCAATTTTTTAAAAGGATACAGTTCATTCTCCATAAGCTCATCCATGGATTTGTCTATAACGGGCAGTCCCAAATGGGAGTCGGTTGCCGTATCGCCATGGCCGGGAAAATGTTTAATGGAATTCAGTGTTCCGCTCGAGGTCATCCCCTTGATAAAAGCGGCTGCTTTTTCGTAAACACTGTTTTTATCATCCCCAAAGGACCGATACCCGATTACCGGATTTTCTGGATTATTGTTGATGTCCACAACCGGGGCGAGATTCCATTGTATGCCTGCTGCCCTACAATCCTGGCCAATAGCTTCACCTACCTTAAAAACAAGCTCATGGTTATCTTTTAAGGCTCCTAGCGTAATGGCATACGGATATTGCGGTGTGTTTTCAATACGCATGGCAAGACCCCATTCGGCATCAATGGCAATCAATAACGGAACGCTTGCCGCATTTTGATAACGGTCGATAAGTTCCAATAACCGGTCGTAGCTTTTTTCGTTGTGAACAATCTTTTTCTTCCCTTCAAAATTAGTGGCAGCACTCGCCCTACTATGGAAAAAACAAATGGAACCTACATACTGTTCCTTGATAAGTTTTTCCATTTGTTGTATCTCTTCTTCGGTATCGTTGATGAAAACAGCGGGCATAAACAATTGACCAACTTTTTGTTTTAAGGTCAATGGTTCAGTGGGAAGGGCATATGTTTTCGATATGTTAGTCATTGGATTCAGTCGTTTTTTTACCGTAATCGGCAGGATATTTTAAATAGCGTAGCACTATAAACGCGGGAATGGCAGCAATTACCACCCAAATAAAGAAACCATCGTACCCCAACCATTCCTGAATATACCCGCTCAGCATACCGGGAAGCATCATGCCCAATGCCATAAAACCAGTGGCAATGGCATAGTGGGAGGTTTTTGAGGCGCCTTCGGCCACATATATCAGGTACATCATAAAAGCAGCGAAACCAAAACCGTAACCGAATTGCTCCAACACTACGGTGCCGACAACTGCATAAATGCTTGTTGCTTGTGTTATGGCCAGTATGGCGTAGAGTGCGTTGGGCAGGTTAAGGGCCAAAAGCATGGGGAGCATCCATTTTTTAAGACCGTCACGTGAAATCAGGATACCACCAAGTATACCGCCAAGTGATAACATGATGACACCGACCGTGCCGTAAATGGTTCCGACGGCTTCGGTGGAGTAGGCCAATCCACCCACTTCCAAATCATCCAATAAAAAAGGCGACGCCATTTTCACTAATTGTGATTCGCCCAATCGATATGTCAAAACAAATAAAAGGGCCACTCCGATTTGATGCTTTTTGAAGAATGTGGCGAATACCTCAAAGAATCCTGCTGGTTTTTCCTTGAGCTCGGTTGTGGTCTCTTCAAATTTTGGAGCAGTGAAAAAGTTGGAAACAGTCAATATGATCATTAAAACGGCAGCACTTATCATAGTAGCGGACCATGCTTTGGTATTATCACCATACTTGTTCTCCAAAAAACCTGCGAAAATCACTAAAAGTCCTTGCCCGGTTACCATGGCCAACCGATAAAATGTACTTCTAAGTCCAATAAAAAAGGATTGCTTTTTCTGAGTAAGTCCAATCATGTAATACCCATCGGAAGCAATATCATTGGTGGCGGAGGCAAAAGCAGCCATCCAAAAGAACGCTAACGTTATTATAAAAAATGAATTGGAGGGAAGAAACAGTCCAATTCCTAAAAATGCCATTGAAATTACCAATTGCATGGCCAAAAACCATTTGCGCTTGGTACCGTTCAAATCCACAATTGGGCTCCAAAGAGGTTTTATTACCCATGGGAGGTACAACCAACTGGTGTACAATCCTATTTCGGCATTTCCAATACCTAAACGTTTGTACATAATTACGGAAACGGTGACCACTAGAATGTATGGTATTCCTTGTGTAAAATATAAAAACGGAATCCACAGCCAAGCATTTTTGTCTTTCGGAGCTACATTCATTTGGGTTGTTTTTTAATGGTATGGAAAGGGAAAATCAATTGTAATTATCAAGTGTTATAAACATAAAAAAGGCCTACGTGTGCATTAAATGTAGGCCTTTTTGCTAGATTAAATTAAACAACTAACAACTTAAATGATGTATTGTTTTATTGAAAGTGGTATCGTACAAAGCCTTCCATTGCTTCGTATTCTGCCATTCCAAGTTGGTTGTAACGTCTTGCAGTATCCTTGTTTCTTTGCTCGGCACGTTCCCAGAATTCCCTTTTGTCGTTTCCAGGGAACATAGCACTGTCCTTTTGGGATTGGTGCTTAAAAATGGCATTGATTTTTCTTGACATATCTTTTGGACCGATAGGTACGGCCATTTCCATATCGGCAATGTCCCATTCTTGCCATGCACCTCTGTACAGCCAAACATAACAGTTACGAATCCAATTGGAACCTTCGTCCACCAAACGTTGAATAGCTTTGAAAATCACATCCAAGCATACCCTGTGGGTTCCGTGTGGATCGGAAAGATCCCCTGCTGCAAATATTTGATGAGGTTTGAGCTTATTGAGCAAGTCATAGGTAATCTGTACATCTTCTTCGGAAAGAGGTTTCTTTCTTACGGCACCAGTTTCATAGAAGGGTAGGTTTTGGAAATGCGCATTTTTTTCAGAAACCCCGCAATAGCGACAGGCGGCCAAGGCTTCCCCTTTTCTGATGAGTCCTTTGAACTCTTGAATTTCTGGGCTATCCAATTCTCCCGGTTTCTTACTGGCTAGGAACTTGCGTACTTCTTTAAATTTCTTGCGAAGATCTTTGTTGTCTTTTTGTACATCGGTAGCAAAATCTAAAAAACGTATGACTTCATCATCAAATACGGCAATGTTTCCAGAAGTTTGATAAGCTACATGTACATCGTGACCTTGGTCAACCAATCGTAGCAAGGTACCGCCCATGGAAATTACATCATCATCGGGGTGTGGACTAAAAATCAACGATGTTTTGGGGTAAGGCTGTGCTCTTTCGGGTCTTTGACTATCGTCCGCATTAGGCTTCCCTCCAGGCCAGCCTGTAATGGTGCGTTGCAGTTGATTGAATACAGAAAGGTTAATGTTTTCAGCAGATCCCACTTCGGCAATTAGATTGCCCATCCCGTGTTCGTTGTAGTCCTCATTGGTTAATTTTAGTATGGCTTTGTCCAATTTTCCAGAGAGCCAAATGGATGCCGTTTTTATAAGTTTTTCGTCCCACTCGCATTCGCTTACCAACCAAGGTGTTTTAACTCTGGTCAAGTAGGAAGAAGCAGCATCATCCAGTACAAAATCACAATTTTTATGATGTTGCAAGAAAGTAGCGGGAACAGACTCTTTTATTTCGCCTTCAACGGCTTGCTGTACAATGGGGGCTTTTCCTTCTCCCCATGCCATGATTATGATTCTTTTGGCCTCCATAATGGTACCGACCCCCATGGTTATGGCTCTGCGGGGAACATTTTCCTCTCCAAAAAAATCACTTGCGGCATCGAGTCGGGTTACGCGATCTAACCGTACGAGTCGGGTTTTACTTTTTAGCGATGAGCCGGGCTCGTTAAATCCAATATGCCCCGTTCTACCTATACCCAATACTTGAATATCGATTCCTCCTACGTTTTGAATTTTTTCCTCGTAATCCAAACAATATTTCCTGATTTCTTCTTTGGATAGACTTCCATCTGGTATATGCACATTGTGGGGTTCTATGTCTATATGGTCGAACAAGTGTTCATTCATAAAACGAACATAGCTGTGTATGGAGTCTGGTTCCATGGGAAAGTATTCATCCAAATTGAAAGTGACCACATTTTTAAAGCTCAACCTTCCTTCTTTGTGAAATTGGACCAAGTAGTCATAAACTTTCGTGGGGGTGGATCCTGTTGCCAGCCCAAGAACAGCTTTTTGGCCCTGATCTTGTTTTTGCTTGATAAGGCTTGCAATTTCATTGGCTACGTACCAAGATGCGCTTTGCGAATCTTGATAAATCTGGGTGTTAATCTTTTCGAACTTCACGGTTTCGGCATCGAGAGGTTCGTTTTTTAATGAGTTGTCAGCTAATTCTTGCATGTTTTAATGGGTTTTGACCAATTTTATGTTGCAAATATAATTAAAAATCGAAAAAAACTGCAATCAAATTGCAGTTTTTTGCAAGTTTAAAAAAATATTGTAGTTGATTTAAAAGATATGTTGCAATTGTTTTCTACTTTTGAATTTATTAGATGTCAAGGATTTATTAGATGCTAAAGGAAGAAAGGCAACACTCCATTCTGAATGAGGTGGAATTGCACAATAGGGTACTGCTAACGGATTTGGCGGATAAACTCAATGTATCCGTGGATACCGTAAGAAGGGATGTCAAGGAACTTGATGAGGAAAATATGCTTATCAAGGTGCATGGTGGTGCGGTTTCATTGGGGTTTACAAATCATGCCCCTCAACGGAACAATGTTTACGCTTTGGACAAGAAAATTATCATAGCAAAAAAGGCCATAAGTTTGCTGAGGAACAACAGTGTAATTCTTATTGATGGAGGAACCACATGTTTGGAGCTGGCAAAATTATTGCCGACAAACCTGAAGCTTACCTGCTTTACCTTAAGTTTGCCTGTGGCCATGGAATTGTTGCGTAAACCCAATGTTGAAACTATTTTTATAGGGGGAGCGCTTTCCAAGGATTCACAAATGGCTATGGGGCCCAGTACAATCCATGCCTTATCCGATATAAAAGTAGATTACAGTTTTATTGGAACGGGTTATGTGGATCCTGAATTTGGGTTAACGGAGTTTGATTGGGATGTGGTGCAGACCAAAAAGGCAGTGATCAATGCATCAAAGAAAACAGTGCTTTTATGCATCTCGGAGAAGCTAAATTCCCAACATCGGTTTAAAACTTGCCACCTAAATGTCATCAATACTATGATTACAGAGCTGGAACCTTGGGACGCAAAATTAGAAGCATTCAAAAATTTGAACATACAAATACTATAAAGTAGTGGTAGAGAAACATATCAAGATCACTGAGGAACCATCCAATTATGATCGATTGGATGAAATGGATACTTTGGATATCGTGACCAATATCAACAATGAAGACAAGAAAATAGCGGATGCTGTTGAGTTGGTGCTCCCTCAAGTGGCTAAAGTGGTTGATGAAATGGCCAAACGTTTTGAAAAAGGAGGCAGGCTATTTTATATTGGTGCGGGTACCAGTGGTAGACTTGGAATACTTGATGCCTCTGAGATTCCGCCGACCTTTGGAATGCCCTACGATAAGGTGATTGGACTTATTGCAGGAGGGGACCAGGCCATTCGCAAAGCAGTGGAAAATGCAGAAGATGACACGGCACAAGCATGGAAAGACCTCCAAGAATACAGTATCAATGAAAATGATGTATTGGTCGGGATTGCCGCTTCGGGTACAACCCCCTACGTCTTGGGAGGCGTGGCAGATGCCAAAGCACACGGTATTCTGACGGTAGGTATAACCAACAATCCTGGTTCACCATTGGCTCAATCCACCGATATTCCCATTGAAGTGAACGTGGGGCCCGAGTTCTTGACCGGTAGTACCCGAATGAAAAGTGGGACCAGCCAAAAATTGGTGCTCAACATGATTTCCACTGCTCTGATGATTCGAGTAGGTAGGGTAAAAGGGAATAAAATGGTGAATATGCAGTTGAGCAATACCAAACTAGTTGACAGGGGTACGAGATATATTATGGAAGAACTTGGCCTTGATTATGATGATGCTGAAAAAGCCCTCAAAAAATATGGCTCGGTAAAGTTGGCGGTAGATGCACTCAAAAAGTAGCCCATTTACTTGGGAACCAAACGATAAATACCTTGACCCTCTACACTAACGTAGATAAAACCGTCGGGAGCTTGGCGTACATTGCGGACCCTTCCTATACCATCCAGTAGCTTTTCACGGTATATCACTTTGTTGTTCTTTAGCTCTAATCGTTCCAAATATTGAAATGCCAAAGAGCCGACCAGTAAGCTGCCTTTCCATTTTGGATACTTATCCGATGTAACGAATGTCATTCCCGATGGAGCAATGGAAGGTGTCCATTGATATAAGGGTTGTTCCATGCCCGGTTTGGACGTTTCATCAGTGATTTTTGTACCACTATAATTGATTCCGTAAGTAACAATGGGCCATCCGTAATTTTTTCCTTTTTGAATAATATTAATTTCATCCCCGCCCCTTGGACCATGCTCGTGTTCCCACAAGGCCCCTGTTTCCGGATGCAATGCCAGGCCCTGAGGATTTCGGTGTCCATAGCTCCATATGGCTTTTTTGGCGCCTGATTGGTTAACAAACGGATTATCTTTGGGAATGCTGCCATCATCATGTAACCGATAAATTTTACCGCCATCCCGGGTAATATCTTGTGGATTCACATCTCTGTTCCCTCTTTCTCCAATGGAAAAGCACAGGTATCCATTTTGGTCAAATTCAATTCTTGATCCAAAGTGTTGTCCTCTGGTTGAGTTGGGGCTCGCTTTGTAAAGTTGCTGAATGTCTACCAGCTTGGTATTGGCTAATTTCGCCCTCATTATGGCTGTATGGCCTCCCTTATCATCACCTTCGGTTGAGGCATAGGAGAAATATATCCAGCCATTCTTACCGTAATTTGGATGCAACTCAATATCCATTAATCCACCCTGTCCTCTGTTGTAAACTTTAGGCGGGTTTTCAATCTCTTTGGTATTGCCTGATGTATGGAGAAGGAGTCTTCCGGCTTTGTCAGATGTTAAAATGGCGCCATCGGGCAAGAAAACCATGCCCCATCCGTTCTGAATACCATCAACCACCAACTCCTTAGTAAAATCAATGGTTTTGGGGGTATTTATGTCTTTATCGCGGGTTTGTGCGCAAGATGTACTAAGCAGTACAACGAAAAAAATGGGAAATAAGAGACTATTTTGCATAATTTTACGTTGAAATAACAGATTTTATGGATAAACGGCATTTTTGACATCGTTCCACAAAAGATAAAGAGAAATTTTATAAGAACAGAAAATTACTATTAAAGAATATTGAGATCCCAAATCTAAATGTTCTTCTTAACAAGACTTAACCTATGCTCCCACAAAAAACAAGGCATTTTATATATGCCGTGTTGTTGGTGTTCATTTCAATCTTCGGTTCCACAGTATTAGCAAAAACTCATGTTGCTCGGGCTATAGTAAATATGGTTTCCAAAACAACAGAGGCCGATACCCAAGAAAAGAATCTAGATGCAACCTCAAAAAATGCGTCCAACGAAGAAAGAGAGCTGTTCGCAACGACCGCAATGTTTGCCACCATTATCAATGGCGCCAATCAAGAGGTTACCTGTCCCAATGATGGGAGCACGGTGGCCAAATTCTTTTTGTGCGGTACCAGCGATACCAGAACACTCACCCTGAGTCAATCAGGGAGTTCCTACCAGTGGCAGCAGTTAGACCCCAATAGTTGTGCGCCAACAGTGGTGGACGATTGTCCTACGATTAATAATGCCTGTACTTGGAATACGGTCGGTACGGGAGCCACATATAATTTGTCCTCGGCAGGAGAGTTTAGGGTACGTGTAAATTCTGGTCAATATTATTACTTTAAATCAACGCTTAACCCGTTGAATCCTCAACTTATCAAAGAAGATATTATTTGCGGAAACCCTGGAAGGGTAGAGGTTACAAATGTTCCTGCAGGTTACGAATACAGTTTGAACAGTACCGGAGGGCCTTACCAAGATGACCCGTTTTTTGATATAACAACTCCAGGCGATTATCGCGTATATGTGCGTTTAAAAAATGTATCGGAAACAGCATGTGTTTTTCCATCAAATATGTTGAGGGTTGATGATTTAGATATCAATGTAGATGTGACCACCCATGATATCTTATGTAGTGGGGAATTGGGAAGTATTGACGTGGACGTTTCCGGAGTGCCCGGTTTTTATACATACCGACTGGTGAAAAATGGGGTGACAGTGGATACATTTGGCCCAAATGGGGCTGACTCATACACCTTTGCCAACGTAAGTCCCGGTACCTACAACATTCGTGTAGAAACCAATAACTGTTCGGAAACCGTTACTACTGATATTGATGGAGACCCTATCGTTATAGGTGGGGGAATAAGTTCTTTGGCAGTTTCAGCTACTGCATCCGACAGTTTTGGATGTGGCGCTACATCAGTAAATGTGAATGTGTCCACCAGTGGGGGAACTGCACCTTATCGATTTAGTGTGGATGGAGGACCTTTTGGTTCAACTTATTCCAGTACTTCGAGTTTTTCCGTCTCAACTGCCGGAACCTACAATATTTTGGTCGAGGATGCAAACGGCTGTCAGCGAACTGCAGCGGTGGATGTTGAAGATATTCCGCCCCCGATATTCACTTTTACTGAAGAAGATGCCAATTGTGGAGGGGCTAACGATGGAAGGGTAACTGTAAACGTAACCAGCGGTTTTGGCTATGAGATTACATACAGTATCAATAATGGAGGTAGCTTTCAAGTAAGTAATGTGTTTTCCAACTTGGCACCGGGTACCTACGATTTGGTGCTTAGGTATGAGCAAGATTCTTTCACTTGTACAACTGCACCTCAAACAGTAACTATAGGAACACCATCAACCATTACCGCCACAGCTAATCCAGATAGTTTCCCGGATTGTTCCGATGAAAGCGGAGGACAGATAACCATTTCTGGCGTTTCTGGGGGAACTGCACCTTATGAATATAGCATTGGTGCCGGTTTTGGAACCAACAATGTATTTTCCAACTTAGGGGTTGGTACCTACACTCCGATGGTGCGTGACGCCAACGGTTGTGTGCAGACCTTGCCCGACATTCCTTTTAACAGTTTGAACAAACCAACGGATATCGATTTCAGTATTTCTAGCTTGGATTGTATAACCACTACGGCCTCTTTGGATTTAAGCGTAACAGGTGGTTCGGGCACTTATACCTATGAAATTATTGCACCGTCGGCCAGTGCCGTGAACAATGGGAACAACAATACGTTTACAGGGCTGGGATTGGGTACCTATACATTTAGGGTAACCGATGATGAAGGCTGTTCTTACGAAGAAAACTATGCCATTACCGATATCAGCTCCATAGGCGTGCAAGCCCAGCAGACCCGAGTGGTTACCTGTGTGGGAGATTCCGACGGCCAAGGGCGATTTTTGGTGGATGGATTCAACTCAACATATAGCTATAGTGTTGATGGTGGCCCAGTATCCACAGGTCAGAGTAATAGTATCATTGCTTTGACCTCTCTATCCGCCGGAAGCTACGTGATTTCCGTGACCGATGAAGAAACAAATTGCACGGATACAGCGACATTGGTGATAGAAGAGCCATCAACAGCTTTCAATATATCTAGTCTGGATGTAACCGACATGAGCTGTCAGAATGGAAATACCGGGGCTGTTCGAGTTAATACCGTCGGAGGATGGGGAGGTAACCGATATACCTTGACGCAGCCCGATGGTTCTACAAGAGGACCAAAGAACGGAAGTACCTTCTCCAATCTTTCTCAAGAAGGAACGTACCAAGTGAGCGTGAGTGATGCCAACGGTTGTACCGTTACGGATAGTTTTACCTTGACACGTTTAGATGCTCCGACGCTTACTTTGGATATGGCAGCTTCCGATTTTTGTTACGATAACTTTACGGCAGCTACCCTTGTGGTAAATGCTTCGGGCGGATTGGCACCTTATCAATACCGAATTAATGGTGGGGTATTAGGAGGTAGCAACAGTTTTAACGGTCTTACGCCAGGTACATATACTATTGAAGTTGTGGATGCCAATGATTGTAGGGATACCGTGTCCTTCACTATCGAACCTCAATTAATGGCAAACGCCACTACTATTCAAGAGTTGGATTGTGCAGGACCTCCGGGTCAAATTCAGGTGAACATTAGCAATGGGTATACATCATCTGGTGATTACGGCACTTATGAAGTGAGCATCAACGGTGCTCCCTTTACTACGGATAATAACAACATTACAGGGAATTCCTTTGTGTATAGTGTCCCTAACGATGGTTCCATTATTACGGATACTACCTTCCAGTTCAGTATAACCGATGCACGGGGATGTGTTACACAGACCAATACGGTGACCATTTCCCCTCCAGAGACCATCGCCGGTAGTGTGGTGGGAACAGACACCCAATGTGGGGACGATACAAGTGGTATTGTAGAACTGATTCCAGATACCACCCAAGGAATACCTCCTTACGAATACAGTAATGATGGGGGAACAACCTTTGGTGGCCAAAATATATTTTCGGGATATGGAGCGGGAACCCATACTGGTTTCGTTATCCGTGATAGTAGAGGTTGTATAAGCCCGATATACGATGTAACCATAGGTGCCAGTGACCCATTGGAAGCAACTGCCACGCCTACGGATGCCGTTTGCTCATCAATTTTTAATCAGGTATATGGATCTATTGAAGCAAATATAGCTTCTGGTGGTGCTTCACCTTATGATTATGTGTTGGTGGATGAATTTGGAGGAACCGTAGGTTCATCTACAGGAACCACAAGTACAACTGTGAATTTCCCTAACCTACCACTAGGAAACTATACCGTGGTAGTAACCAATGCTCTTGGGTGCGAGGATCGCGTTCAGGTAGTAATAGACCAAAATCAATTGGATTTGACACCTATTGATGCGGAACCAACAGTATGTTCTGATACTTCATTTTCGTATCGTGTTCAAGCCAGTGGGGGAGCCGAACCTTATGAATTTAGACTTGTGGGAGATTCCACATGGACACTTGGAGAGGGCCCTAACAACGATATTTTTGATGTAACCGGTCAAGTCGTTCCCGGTGTCACTTACTTTGTTGAAGTAAGGGATGCTAACGGCTGTACCTATATTGAAGAAATTGACCCCATCGGTCCAACTAATCCTGTTGCGGTTAGCGCAACATCCTTGGCAGCTTCTTGTAATGTGGCTGGCAGTGGTTCCATTGATTATGAGGTTTCTGGAATTTCGCCAGCTGGCAATTTTACGGTAACTGTTCAAAATACGGATACTGGAGCGACCATTTCATCACAACCTTTTACTGGCGAAACAATACCTTTCAATGGAACAATTACAGGATTGGCGCCCGGAAACTATCAAATAATCGTCACGGACAATACCACGGGATGTAGTGGAAGTACTTTGGCGTTTATCGATATCAGTTCAGTTTCCATAGCCATAGACAATTTTGTGGAAGCTACATGTAATGCTGGAGCTTTGGTTACTTTAAGAGGTTTTGGAAGTACAGAGCCTTACAGTTATGCCTATGTACCCGCAGGAAGTGCAGCACCATCAACATTTATATCAGAAACTACTTTTGAAGTACCAGGGCCTTATCCAGCAGACTACGACTTCTATGTACAGGATGCCAATGGCTGTACTGCTATGACGACACTGACGGTGACCCAAGAAGCAGGCGTTCCTGACCCCGTAATCGATGTGGTAAACCAGTGTACGGCCACCAGCGGATATCAAATCAACATAGTTTCTCCACTTTCCACAGGTTCCGGATTGCCGGAAGAAACGTTCCAGTACGATTTAGGTAGTGGTTTCCAGTCAAGTACTTCGTTTGTCGTTCCTAATCCAGGAAGCTATGTAATCACCGTTCGGGATGGGAATGGATGTACCAACACGGTAACTGCGGAGGTATTTGACTTCTTCGCGATTTCAGCGGATGCTACATCTTACCCGACCTGTAATGCAGGTGACGGTGTAATTACCGTAAATACCACTGGAGGTAGTGGTAATTTCAGGTACCAATTAAGGGATGCCGCTACCTTAACGGATATAGGACTGCCCCAGTCCAGCAATGTTTTTAACAATGTTAACCCCGGGGATTACAATATTTTGGTAACGGATTTGGATTCAAATACAAGTCCTTTGTGTTCCGATGAGGCCGAGGTGATTGTTTCCACGGTGGATACTCCAGCGATTACGGCTACACCAAAAAGCGATATTACCTGTTTTGGAGCTGATGATGGAACAATTTCTGTGGAATTGGACCCGTTAACTGCCACTGATACTCCAATAAATTATGTACTGTACCAAGGCTCTTCATCAACAATAGTGGCAGGACCACAATTGACCAATCTTTTCGATAATTTACCGCAGGGAACCTATCAAGTTGAGGCGGTTTCCGATAGGGGATGTGCAGATCGTTCAGGCGATATCATAATTGACGAACCTACGCAAGTTCAAATCAATGCCGTGAACACAGAGTTTAGCTGTAATCCATCGAGCAATCAATTTAGTACAGCTACGATTACCGTTTATACTGATACCAATGGTGACGGAACAGGAGCAGCTACTGGTTCTGGGTCGTTCACGTACAGTATGAATGATGGAACCCCACAATTTGATGGAACCAATTTCCAAACCAGCAACACTTTTGAAGTAATCGATAATGGAACCAATCAGTCCATTGTTTTGACAGCGAGGGATCAAAATGGTTGTGAAATTACCGATACAGTTACTATCAACACCCCAACGGACATCACTTTTAGTTATAATGTGAATCCAATTACCTGTGATGCTACCGGAAGCGGGGTAAGTGCAGGCTCCATTGATATCATAATCAATGAGGGCGCTGGAGATTATGAGGTGCAAATATTGCCTTTGGGCTCGGAACCTGCTCGTAGCTCGGGAGGAAGCGATAGGGTCACTTGGGATATTGCCACCCCAGGGAACTACATTTTTGCAGTTACCGATGTGGGAAGTGGCGGATGTAGCTACTTGACCACAACCATCAATATGCCAGAGTACAATACTATTGAAGCTGTTATCGCCGAATTGGAGCCCGTGACCTGTTTCAACGGTTCGGATGGTGTTATCAGTTTAGAAATCAATAATTATAGCGGTCAATACAATTATGAGGTCTTTGCGCGCGATAACGCAGGAGTAGAGACGAGCACAGGTATAACCGGTACGTTTGATACCAATTCACCTATCAACACTCCAGAGCGTATTGAAAATGTTCCTGCAGGCAACTTAGTGGTTCGTATAGAAGCTTTGGATTCTCCGTTTTGTGATGCCGTCAGCAATGTTACCACGGTGCGCTCTCCGGATAGGGTCCTCACCGTTGACTTATTGCAAACTTCCCCGGTAACCTGTAATGTGCCCGGTTTGGGAGAGATCACAGCTTCAGGAGATGGAGGATGGGGAACCTACGAATACCAATTGGTGGCATCTGATGGAACTATAGTAGTAGATTATCCAAATACCAATCCAGTATTCGAAAATCTATCAACCGATACCTACACGGTAAACATCAGAGACATTGAAGGATGTGAGTCAAGCGGAAATTTATTCTTGCCACCTCCAACAGATATTACGGCGGATATCCGTATTGTGAGCCCATTGGCCTGTAACAATGATAATGACGCTATAATTGAGGCTTATAACGAAGCAGGTGGTCAAGGCCCAGGGAACTATCTGTATCAATTAAACAGAATTACGGATGGGACCAATAGCGGTTTACAAACTACGCCGCGATTTGGAAACCTTTCCGCAGGAGACTATAGAATTACCATTTTTGATGGTTGGAATTGTAGTGCCCAAACAGATGTGATTACCATTTCGGACCCGGAAATAGTGATAGCTGAATTAAGGGAGATTCAACCACCGGGTTGTGGGGATTTGGGTATCATGGAACTTACGGTGACCAACCCAGAACCTGGGGTCAATTATTCCTACAGAAGAGCGGGAACAGGTGGTACATTTATCGATTTCGGAGTTGGGATGACAAGTGTTCAAATTTCTGCGGATATTAGCGTTGACGCCGGACCGTTTCAATACGAAGTGCAAAATTCAAATGGATGTCCTTATGAAACCTCTAACCAGGTTTCCTTGGACCCTGCAGCTCCGTTGGTCATCAATCTCGATTTGACCAATGCAACTATCAACTGTGCAGGTGAAGCTACGGGAATTATCCGTTCTGAAGCATTCGGTGGAATTGGAAACTACACCTATACTTTGGTTAACTCCAATACGTTGCCTGTAACGGCTGCATCTATAGTGCGCCCGACCCAGAATTCAGGAATATTCAGGGAACTTAACCCCGGAAGATACTTTGTGTATGCTCAGAGTGGTGGATGTGAAGTGATGTCGACCCCGATTGATATTGAACCAAAAGACCCATTGGTGTTGGATTATTTAGAAGCAGTACCTGTATTGTGTGCCGGGGATATGAACGGACAAATCATTATCGAAGCAAGCGGGGGAACCGGTCAGATTAGATACTCGATTTCCGATACCTTAAGCGAATTCTTTGAAGGAGATGATCCTGCCAATCCAAATAGGAAAACCTTCAATGATTTAGCTCCAAGAACTTACGACATTATCATTCAGGATGACTTAGGATGTACCATTACAAGAACCGTAGAGATTACCCAGCCCATGGAGTTGTTAGCCGGAGTTGTGGAGACCACCCCCGAAACCTGCATGGGAGATGGTGATGGTAGTATGACTCTTGAGATTACGGGAGGAACTGCACCATATTACACTAGTGTAAATTCTGCGGACGATGCGGACTTTGTACAAAATGATGGTCTTTTCTTCGATAATCTTCAAGGTGGTGAAACCTATGTGGTTTTTGTTCGTGATGCCAATGGTTGCCAGACGAATGTAATAGCTGAAATCGGAATAGGCGTCGATATTGTTGCCGAACCGGTTGTGGAGTATGGTTGTGAGGGCATATTCCCTAATAGTACGGTCACCATAAATATTGCGGATGGTTCACAATTGTCGAATCTATTGTTCTCTTTGGACGTGGATGATATTCAGATGGCTACAAATCAGCGGACCTTTGGTGATTTACCGGCAGGGGAGCACACCGTGTATATTTATCATGCCAATGGGTGTGTAACCTTTACAGAGTTCGAAGTTGAAGCTTATGAGCCTTTGACCTTGGAAGCATCTAAAACAGGTCCGAATGAAGTTACCGCAGTTGCGACGGGAGGTTTTGGTGGATACGAATACTTCTTTCAAGGGGATTCTTATGGCGAGGAGAACATATTCAATATTACACAAGACTCCAATATTACCATTATGGTTCGTGATCAAAACGGTTGTGAAGCTACTTTGGTTATGCCGTTCAATTTTGAGGGAATGCCGGAAATGCCAAACTTCTTTACTCCTGATGGTGACAACATGAATGATTATTGGTATCCTGGAAACCGTGAATACTTCCCGAATATTGATGTAATCATTTATGATCGCTACGGTAGGGTAGTGGCCCGTTTGGACCAAGTGAAAAAATGGGACGGAAACTATGATGGAAAACCACTTCCAACTGGTGACTACTGGTATGTGGTCAATGCAAACGATACTGAAAAACAACGTTTTGTAGGGCACTTTACGCTATATCGAGAGTAAATTGAGGTTTTGCTTTAGAAAAATGATTTGAACAGAGACTAATGTAGTGCCAAAAAGTTTTCGTGGCAGTCGGTTGTAGTATCACCAAAATTTATATTTTTGCAATCCCTTTTCGGGATGTGGCGCAGTCTGGTAGCGTACACGCATGGGGTGCGTGTGGTCGCTGGTTCGAATCCAGTCATCCCGACGAACCATGGTTTTATGACACTAAGTAAAACCTTAATTAATTGAAAACCAGAAAATTAATTTTTTCTGGTTTTTTTTATTTCCATCTGAAACCATCGATGAGGATGTCCTATAGAGTGTCCTATTTTTGTCGGGAAAAATTCCCTAAATTGTACTTCCGTAATTGATTTTTCGTGTGATTTGACTTTCGCTTAATCCAAAGTTTAACTTAAAGCGAGAACACATGAATACCTCTAACGCCTTCAGTATCAGTTTTTGGCTGAAAAAATCAGGAAGAAAAAAAGATGGACGTTTTCCAATTTATGTCCGAATCAGATGTAAAGGAAAAAATGCAGATCTCAGTGTCCATCGATCAACTTTTGAAGAACGATGGTGTCCTATTTTGGGAAAAATGGACCATAGGGCCAGTGAATCCGTTGTTGTCAACAAATATTTGGACGACGTCCGGGCAAAATTGCTGGAATGCCACCGACAACTCTGTGCGGAGAGCAACTTTATAACGGCACAATCCATCAAGCTTCGATATCTGGGGAAGGACAAGGTGATGCTCACCCTATTGGACCTTTTGGAGTATAACCGAACCTATGAGTTGCCCAAACTGGCCAAAGGGACAGTCAAGAACTATTCTTCTACAGAGACCTACCTGAAACGTTTCATTGCCAAAAAATATCGGGTGCCCGATATTGGGTTGGCCTCCATTGACTATGCCTTTTTGATTGAATTTGAAAACTTCCTGCGGAACTGCGAACCCATCAAGTCGTTCCAAACATTGAACAACAATGGCATCATGAAACATATGCTACGGTTCAAGAAATTGGTGACCATGGCCTATAAATTTGATTGCATCCCCAAGAATCCCTTCAACCTCTATAAAGTGAAAATGGAGGATTATGACAGTGCTTTTCTGGAAGAGGAGGAAATCCTGGCACTGGGCCAATTGAAATTCGAGGAAAAGGGAATGGAACTGGTCCGCGATATTTTCCTTTTTGCATGCTATACTGGACTCAGCTACATTGAGATCAAACTTCTCAAACCCAACGGTATCGTATCCGGCATCGATGGGGAACTATGGATCGATGTAAAGCGCCAAAAGACCAAGACCGAAGTCAAGGTCCCCCTATTGACCAAAGCCAAGAAAATCTTGGAGAAGTATGCGGATTTTCCCAAAAATGAAGATACCGTTCTTCCTGTGTACTCAAATCAAAAGGTGAACCAATACCTAAAGATCATTGCACAAAGGGCAAATATTGATAAGCACCTAACGTTCCATGTGGCCAGACATACCTTTGCAACAACAATCACCCTTATGAACGACGTACCCATAGAGACCGTTTCCAAGCTCTTGGGGCATACCAAGCTTTCCACGACCCAAAAGTATGCAAGGGTGGTGGAAAAGAAAATCAGTAAGGACATGGCCCAATTGAAAAACATATTGGATGAGAGCAGCCATAAAATTCAAGATAACAGTGGGGTTCCCAATTTGAGAATTGTACGGTAGAGCTGTAGGGGTATTGTTATTTCTATTTAGAATACCTTTCAGGAAAGCAGTTTTTGCTGATGAGCGGGTTGTTTTATGCGCAATATCGAATGCAGTTCGACTTCAACAGATAAGACAGGACACTTAGTTTCAAGGGGTCAAAAGTCAGCTGTCGCGGAAAGGGACTCTACTTCAACGCTACTTTAACATTTGAGTCCTGTTTCTGGGCTATTTGAGAACAATTGGAATCAAAATGAACTAGGCTGAATTAAACCTATCTCTCAAGCCGGTCAGCTTGTTGATTAAATCTTTAAAGCTTTCCGTTTTACCATAGAACATGCTCTCTTTCATCTCTGCATAATCTTCTTCCCATTCTGCCATAACTTCTTCAGGTGGAATGAAATTCAAAGTTTCATAACCATGCTTTGAATAATCGATCCAAGATATTCGTGCATATACTTCTCGGTGTGCCACAATTTTGTCGTACAATGCTTTGTCCTTTATTGCCGATTCCCCAAATCCTGTATCCATCATTCTGGATACATCATATAAATGCCTTGTCATTCGATGACCTCTTATTGGTCCCCGTTCTTTTGGTTTCTGAAATTCCTCATGCAATAGGAACAGTTTTTCCAAAAATGTACGTTGAGGCAAAACTGTGGGTATATTAACGGCTTTATCAGCAAAGGATAGGCCTCTGTACATTTCCCCAATAAACGATATAACCTCTCTATTTTCAAAGGGTCCCCGAAGTGACCTGGAGCTTATTTCAACCAGTATTCTTGGTTCTAAATAGGGAACCTTGTCGACCAATGACTTATAGCGGATTTCAATGGCCAAGGGATCAGTATCTGATTCTTCAAAATCGCGGACATGGATGGTAAAATCCTTGATGCCCATTTCATGAAGCTTATCCTCTAAATCTTGAGGCAGTATCTCGCTCACAAACTTGCATGATGCCTTTCTAAGTCTTTTAACCTGTTTTCGGGAAAGATCTCCCTCAAATTCAAAAAAGGATTTATCCATTCCCAGATCTATGTCCTCCGAAAAGCGCTCAATAAGTCTCCATGCCTTGCTCAAGGATGTACCTCCTTTGAAAACCAGATGGTTTGAATATTTGGTTTCGAATAGGGTGCGAAGGACAGCGACCACCCACCAATCCTTTTCTATGGCCGCCTGTGGAAGGCCTTTTAAAATACTTGTTTGAACAATCACTTCTCTTCTGTCCTGTTCGGATAAATCAAACCATTCCTTCATGTCGGTTCCCTTTTTGATAGTGAATTTTGCATAATTTCAGAAATCCAAACAGGAGCTAGCTTCATATCATGAACTATTGATTCTCTATCAACCTTTTGGAGTATCATATTTATTTTCTCCAAGGTTTTGTCATCTATATTGTGTTTGCCCAATTGGCGCAGGGCTTGCATGATAAGAATATTGGTCTCACTCTTGACGGCTAGAATTTTAGGGGAAGCCTTTTTAAACTTTATTGTATTTTCCCCAACGGATATGGTACGGGAAGTTCCGTCCGTTAAGTAAACTAAATTCAAAGGTACCTGTGTGGAAAGCCCCAGTTGGTTGAGTGCCTGAATCCCAGTGGGAATAATTCTGGCCTTATCCCTTTTAGAGATTGCTTTGGCAATTTCTTCCAAAGACGGATATAACGTCCCAAGTAGCTTGTGTTCTTTGGGATATAGATAAATGCCTTGGGCCAATCGGATCAAAAAACCTTTGTCCTCTAACCTTTTCAATGCTTGCCTTATCGCTTCAGATGTACCGAATTTGGAAAAGTTTTTCGGGAAAAAAATTTTTCCACGCTTATGGTTCGAAATTGAATTTTTTATAAGTTTTTCAGTGGGTATGGGCATTTTGTCACTTGTTTTTCGTCACAAATTTAGTAAAAAAATGTGACGAATAAATTTTTGGGGAGACAAGAGTGAAAATTACAAAAGATGGAGGGTGTAAACCTAGTGCTGTTGGTCAAGACCAACAGCACTAGGCAAATTTTCCACATGGTAAACATCGGTGTTCACGAGCTATTTTGATATTTCAAGTGAATTGTGAACACCGATGTTTACCATGTAGTGAAGTTAGTTTTTTCCAGGAAGAAAGTCAATGGGGTAGGGGCTTTGTCGACGGTGTGTTATAAACAAATTAATGAACAGTGTGCTCTTGGGCCAAAATTCTTAAACTTGTCTATATGCATGGTAAGGGCAACCATTGGGTTCCCAAGGAGCGCTTTTGAAACCATTATAAATCACATCAGGTACCAACGCTTGAATTTTGCCTTATAACTTTTATTTTCTTACCAATATTCCCGAAAGTTAAGCTCGCACTATTTTCTCGGACAAGGGACGGCATAAAACCGTTCCGATGGTCACTGTTTATTCCGTTTCCTTGCCGCTCCAAAATTTTGTCTTCCGCTTGGTTTCCGCTCAAATATTGTTTAACCAAAAATCCAAAAAATCATGGAAACACAAACAAAACAAAGGGCGACAAGCAAAAGGAATGCGGACCAATCATCAAAAGCAGAGCGACCCACACCGCAGAAGGAACGGAACTCTGTTCCACAGATCCAGATGTTGGAAATCGGTTTGGTTTCGCCAGATCCGACACAACCCAGAAAAACCTTGGATGAACAAAGTCTCAATCATTTGGCACAGAGTATTGCCGAGCATGGTGTATTGCAGCCCATCACTGTGAGAAAATCTGATGACGGCTATATCATCATCATGGGTGAAAGGCGATTTCGAGCCAGTAAATTGGCAGGATTGCCTACTATTCCAGCCATGATAAGGGAATATGCGGGGTCTGAAATTTTGGAAGTCCAGATCATCGAAAACCTGCAACGAAAAGATGTGGAACCTACTGAGGAGGCCGAGGCCATCCAATTTTTGTTGGACCGTTACGAACCCGTTGAGATTGCCAAACGATTGGGCCGTTCAGAGAACTATGTCCGACAGCGTATCAAACTGGCAGGTTTGATCGAAGGATTCAGGGGCTTTGTCCGTACTGGGGAAATGACTTTGGGTCTGGCAATTGCAGTGGCTCTTTTTGAACCTGAAGAGCAACGGATGATGCTCGATAGTCTGGAAGGGGAGTATCAAGAACGTCGTGTCAAACGAATGGTCGATAGCAGGACCTATGATTTGACCCAAGCTCCTTTTAATGTAGCGGACAAAACCTTGGTTCCCAAGGCAGGGGCATGTAATGTATGTCCCTTTAACGCAGCCAATCAGGGCAATCTGTTCGGTGATGGGAAGATGGTCTGCACTAGGACCGTCTGTTTTGAGAACAAAAAGACCAAGACCTTTATGCAGCTCTTGAAAAGAGTAAAAAAGGAAGGATTGAAACTGGTGCCCAACATCAACAAATATTGGGTGGACGAGGAACGCAACCAGTGGGTCATGGCCCAAATGGAAAAAGAAGGTCTAGAAGTACATTTGACCAATGAATTCGAAATTTTAAAGGAGCCTGTTGAGCCTACCATGAAAAGCATTAAAGAAGAGCACCGGCACTATGAATACACCGAGGAAGAATTGGCTGAATTCCTTGACGAAGCTTTGGAATCCTTCACCGAGGAAAAGGAGGCATGGGACAAGGCCGTGGAAAATGGATTTGAAAAGGGTATTCTACTGGAAACGGATACCTACTTGACACAGTCCATTTTTGTAAAGGTCAGGGAAGAAACCAATAATGGAAGTTCAGGTGCCAAGTCCTTGGAGAAACGGAAGATGGCTGAATGTTCCCCAGAGGAACAGATCATCAAGATTCATACACGGGAACTTCGAAAAAAACAGATCGAGAACAACCACCAGTTCAAGGAAGTGGTGGATATGATCCGGGAAACGGATTACATCAATAGGGACAAACCTTTGACCACGGATGAAATGGTGGCCATCTCCATCTCACTGTTCGAGAACAACATTGGATATTATAGTCAAAGGGAACATTTTGAGGGGTTCATTGGGGAGGATTCCAAATTGTCCCGAGAGGAGCTGGTGGCCCGGTTCAAACAAAACTTCAAGAAAGAGACCTTCTATAAACTGATACGGTTTTTGTTGACCCGGCAGGTACACCTTGGGGAAAGCAACCATACCAATGACATGACCAACCAATCCTTCTATGTGGCGATGCTATCCTTTTACAAGGACAAGATCTCGGCCATTGAAGAAACCTATGTCGAAAGTCGGCAAAAGCGAGAAGCACGGATCAAGGAAAGGATTATAGTTCTGGAACGGCAGGCCAAGGCAATTGAGGATTAACAAAGATTGATGGAAGGGGCCTGTCACCAGGTCTCTTTTTTTTGGACATCCATTGTTTATCTACATCGTTATGTAAGCTATAATGTCCAACTGATTATTGTGCTCCCAGGGTTCTACTGAATGGACCAATGTAATGGGATAGCTTCCTTTATCCCTTCCCTTAATTAAACCTATGGTTCCATTATGGGCATGGACACCAAAAAAAGAGTGGGGAACATGTTTTTTATCTAGGGTATTACTTTTAAAATTCTTTTTTGCCAAACTCACTATCAATGAACCGCGATTTGTTCTTTGCGTTACTGAAGGTATAGGATAGACTTGGGATAATTATGTCCACCACAATGATATATTTGATGGTGGTAAAAAATTCCCCTTCCCCAAAGGTCGTGAAAGCTACTCTTTGCTGCCCAAAAGCAAAAGATCGATATTTTGCCACCGCAAGGTGGTGCTCAGGCGATTGTCCAAAAAGGTCTTTCGAAACGTTAGGTCGAGGGAATATGGTTTAAAAATAAACGGGACAAGGGCATACTATCCTTTTTTATCTGCCGTTGGGTAAATATGGAATTACATGTAAGAAAAAGATTTTGTTCCATTTGTTTAATGGGATTGCTTGGTATTTTGGGTCTTGGCTGCAGTGCCGACTCTGGACAAGCGGATGATGGAAATGGATTGAACGACACAATGGATGTTTCACAGAACCGTAAGTCCGTCGGGGATTCGGCCGCAGATCTGTTGGATGGATCCCGTTTTCCAGCACTGCACCTTGAAATATTCTATGTGGAAGGCCTGAAGCCCAGTGCAACAACCTTGGACAATTTTGAGTCCTTCTTGATGGAACGGCTCCATAAACCCGATGGGGTTACCATTGCGCTTACAGAGATTTCATCCCCGGGGCAGGCCGTTTATTCCATTACGGATATCAGGAACTTGGAGGACGATATACGTACAGCCTATAACCAAGAGGGTATCCTAAAGGTTTTTGGCCTTTTTATTGATGGGGAATATTCCGAGAACACGGAAAACGGTTCCGTATTGGGGGTAGCCTACAGGAACACCTCCTTTGTCATCTTTGCGGATACCATCCGGGAATTTAGCGGACAACCCTTGGCCCCGAGCACTGCGGTTCTGGAGACCACGGTCCTTGACCATGAGTTTGGACATCTATTGGGATTGGTAAATGCCGGTACCCCATTGCAAAGTACGCATCAGGATGAGCCACACGGAAAGCATTGTACCACTGAGGATTGTCTGATGTATTGGACAGCGGAAACCGGTGAGGGGCTCATCAATATGATCAGTGGCGGCACCATTCCAGGATTGGATGCCGCCTGTTTGGCAGATTTACAGGCCAATGGTGGCAAATAAAACCTTGACCATAAAAAAAGCCCCGTTCTGGGGCTTTTCTTGTTATAATCGATGGGATTGCCTATAGCGAAGCGGTCCCGGTCACGGTGACATTGGCGCTCAACTGTAGGGCCGATGTGATATTGATGGCCCCCAGGTCGAGACCTGTGGTGGACTCCACTTCCAATTGTGAGTTGAAATAAAACTCAGTACCATCTTGGGTATAGGAAGCAAAGATGAGTTCATACTCCCCTTCGGCCAAAAAGTTAAGGCTATAGGAGTTGTTGATTCCGCCCACTTCAGCACTGGTCACGGCATTGGCGAACCTGATACTGCTCTCACCCTGGCCCTGGGTCTCCACTTCGGCATTGTATGTGCCCTTTTCATAGGCATACACCACAATTTTATCGGAAGTATCTTGGGAATCGTTGACCGTACCCGAAATCTCTCCCGTCGCTTCTTTGTTTACGGTCCGAATACCTGCGGAAAGCTCAGAAAGCGTCACGAAATCAAAGTCCGATTCCAAGGTCCCCTGTTCTTCCTTTATGGTCTTTCGCAGGTCGAAATCGATGATGATCTCATTGGTATTGGTGGCAAAGACCTCAAAGGAATCCGTGATGTCCACAGTATTGGAAGAGGCCTCTATCCTGTCCTTGGTCCCATCGGCCATTTCCACATAACATCCGGGACTGTTGCCGTTCATGTCATTGGCATAGTCCAGGACCAATTCAATGTTGGAATAGGTCCCTGCCTCCATTTGGAGATTGCCCAAGGTCTTCGTCTGGCCGTTGACCAAGGCCGAAAGGTCAAAAGTGGTCTTGGAGAACCCCTCAATGGAGTTTCCGTCCACCTTTACATCGGAGACCGTGATGAACACCGCTTCCACGTTCGCATTGTCAATGGGTGCATCGGTCATTTTAAGGGTTGTTTGATAAGATTCCTTCTCTACATTGTCATTTTCATTGTTGTCACTACAGGATACTATCAAAAGCATTGTTCCAAAGATAATTCCCAAGTTTTTCAAAAGGGTCTTCATAAAAATTAAGATTTAAGGATTTATTATTTGTTTCAGTAATATAACAATTGGCATACGTCAAACCCTACTTGGGTCAAACAGGCCCAATACAATGCCGACTACATGGAATGATGGTTCGGACTCCCTACGATAGGGCTCACAGATGATACGGCATACTTAGAAACACATTGGATTTTTTTGATTAAAGAGGTCAAGGATCCTGGTCTGTATACGTAGAACATTGGTTCTGAAATTTTAAATCAATGAAGGTTCAATCATTTACGTTTTTCGATTGGATTGTTCAAACAACAAGCGGGAATGTGAACCTTGAAATTTGGGACAAAAACATGATTCTGGGAATCTTGTTTTCAGTAATGGCTTAATCGGTTTCCCGCTCAGTTTAAAGGATGGTCGTTTTGTAAAGCGAACTTTTTAAGGAACAAGTGAATTGTCCAATGTCACCCACTATTTTCTGGACCAGATTAAAATTGCGTTCTCCTTAAAATTCGTGCTGTATAGGTATTCCCCGTCGAATTGCACATCCGTTGGATACTTGATGCTTTCGGTCAAGACTTGCCGCAATGATCCATCAAAGCTGTAAATCAACACCCGGCCATTTTCTTGGTCGGTAATTGCCAACTCCCTTTCCCCCATTGCAATACCGGAAGCGACGTTCATTCTTTCATTTCCACCAATGGTTTTTAGGTGTGTTCCATCGAACCCGAAGACCTGTATTCTGCTGTTGTAGGCATCGGCCACATATATCCTGTTATCCTTCATCTTTACGTCTATCGGATAGTACAGCTCCCCATCTTTGTGCCCCTGCCTGCCAATAGTGAAGCATTCATTCGGTGTCTGTACGATGATTCGGTGGTTATAAAAATCGGCTACAAGAACTGTATCTCCGTAAATGGAAACCCCTGCTGGGGCCTGTGGTCTTTTGGATAGTTTCAAAGGCCATCTTTTGTCATCTCTATATTGCCAGATGGTGTCCGTCAAAAATTCGGGAATAAACAGGGTGCCATTGTCAGTATGGATGTTCATTGGTCGCTGGATACCAGTAATCGAATCCAACAGCTCTCCGTCCCGGTCGATCTTGTAAAGCCTAAAATAATCAGGGTCGGAAAACCATATCGCATCACCATCTTTGGCCAAAGCCAAGGGTCGGGCTTCCTCGGGCAGCATGATCTTCCGTTCGAACTGCCATTGTTTCTCGGGCTGCTCACAACTTGACATAAGGGACAGTAAAAAAACAACCTGAATAATATGTGCGGGTCTAATATTCATATCCATAGTTTACTATCGTAAGTATTAAAACCAGAAATGTAACGGTCCAAAGCGTCCACGAATTAATGAGGTGCTTTTGTCCATGGTTTTGACAAGGACCCGCATTCCCACATTTCCTTTCATTTTTGATGTTTTTAAAATGGGCGAACCCAAGCGTTCCTGCCGAAATAGTGGTCAGATAGGGCTGCACGGGATGCACCCATTCAAAATTCCCGCCCAAGAAACCCAGTCCCGCCACGACCGACAACAAGGTCGGGGCCAAACAGCACATTATCGGAAGAAGGGCCGCTACCAAGCTGGTGCCCAATACCATTTTGAGAATTACTTTCATAAGGCCTATTCTATTTTGGACAGTATGATCTCCCATTGGTCCGAGAGATTATCATCATCTTCATCCTGTACCATGCCACTTAGCGTTGTCCTGCCCACCGCCAATTTTTGAACCAATTCGATAGATGTATCCTGCGATACCGCAAACCGTTCGTTATCGGTCTCGATGTACCATTGGCCATCCTCTTTCGTTGCGTTCCCCATGAGTACCACTTCGGCTTTCTTTGCCGAAAAACCGTTCTTTTTGACCTCTTCCTGAATGCTACGTAAGGTAAGGTCATTTTTTTCGGCCAATCCCAAATACGCTTTTCCATCGTTCAGGCTGACGCGAACCTCCTGAAGCCCGTCCATCTTTTTCAACCCGCGTTCCAATCCATAGGCACAGGGCGCGCAGTCCATTCCATAGACTTCTTGGTCAACCCTGGCGATTTGGCCGCTTATCGTGCCTATTCCAAGAATACCGATCAGGGCCATCATTTTGATGTTTTTCATTATATGTGCTTTTTAATTTATACTGTGTTTACAACCAATAACTTAAATTTACGGCAATCCGATACCTTTCTTTTACCGAACCGGGTGTCAAATCCTGTACTACTGGAACCATCGCACCAAAGGATATGCCCCAAGCACCGTAAAGTCCTAGGAAAGAAGGTCCCACCAAAACCTTTGTACTGCGCGTATCGCTAAAATCCAGTTGTCCATCAATTTTATTGCCTCCAGGGAATTCGGCCAATGATTCGATAAAGATGCGCCAATCGGGTTTTGGGTAATCCCCCATAAAGATATTGGGCCGGTACCCCACAACGGCACTCGCATAGGGCAGGTCGCCCAATCGTTCGTCATCTCTTTCAAAATAATATTGGTAACCGCCACCGATCCATGCATACCAAGTGCGTGAGGCATAGCCCGTGGAAATGGCCGCATGTATAGCGTTGCCGACATTGACCTGTCCCCTGACATTATCGGTAGGAGCGGAAACACCCACGATGGCAGTGGACTCAAACCGCTTTCCCACACCAAAGGCGTTCGAGAAAAAACGGTACCAAAGGGAAGCCTCGATATCCCCATTGGCGGGCATATTGCTATTGCCCCGTGTCCTTGGCGTCTCACCCAACCGTTCTATCAGTGTGGGCGTGGTAAGGTTTACCTGTAGATCTTCTGTAATGCCATAGGAAAATAGGTAGCGCAACATATAGGAGGTTTCGGTTTCTGTGCCTAGGCTCATGCCGGCCACGTTCAAATCCACCCCGCCTTTGGCAAGGGTCGGTGTCTGTAGCCCATAGAGGGGGCCGTGGCCCTGGGCCATCACCGATCCTGATATGGCCAATAGCAATATCAATTTGACATAGCGAATGTCCAGGAATATTCTGCAAATCATATGCAAACACTTTTCAATTATGACTGCCCAATTCCTGCTTCCACCAATTTCATTTCGGTAATGGCCGAATCCTTACAGCATTCCAAGAGCTCACCGTTCACGACCACAGCAGGCACTTTCTTGATGCCGTATTCATCCAACTTATCAAGACAGGTCTTGTCCTCACATTGCCTGATCAGATCATAGGTCATTACCTCACATGTATCGCAGGCCAGTTCCTTTATCATTTTGACCACTGGGTCACAGACCGGACAATTGGCCGTAAATACTTCTACTTGACGTTTCATGTTTCTGTTTTTTAAATAGTTTAAAATTTCCTGTACGCGACATGGAATTCAAACAATGCATCAAAGGTAGAATGGTGGGTAGGGTGGTCTCCAAATAAAATTTCAAAAAAAAAAGCCCGCATCGTGCAGGCCATCAAATCGGTTCTGATTATGGGGAGGTCAGGCATTTTTGTGGTTTTCGAGTTTGGCCTTGAGCGCATCTATCTCCTTCATCTTTTCCGTTAGGCTGTCCAATTCCAAATCTGGAAATTGCTTTCGTATAAATTCGATACGTTCTTCATTGCCGCAATTTCTTGGACAGGCCTCGACAGTCTCGGATATCTTGATGGCGAGGGTCTTTCGATAGGTCTCATCGAGGAGCAGGTGATGTGCCTTGTCCAAGGCGTTCTTCACTGCTTTGAACTGTACCAAAATCTTCTCGGGGTCGGAACTTTCGTCCAATAACCTGACCAAACCGTTTACCTGTCCATTGATGCTTTGAAGTCTCGTTTTGATGTCCTGGCTTAAATCTTTTGGTATCATAAATTTATATTTTATCTGCAATATATGGTTGTGAAAAGGGTGGTCTACCACTATTCTCGTCAACAACAGGAAGATTTATTCTGTATGGGTGGACAGGCGACAGAGCCATAGGAACAAAAAACACAGCAATCGCCTTCTTTAGGTCGAATTACTTCGTGACAGTTTTTACATTCATAAAAGTACTGGCAAGCATCGGTTGGCATTTCTTCCTCTTCTTGGTACCCACATTTGGGACAGGTAATGGTAGATAATATTTTTGTATCCATATTATTCGGAAACGTTATAGCCCGTATTGTTGATGGCCTTTATGATTCGTTGCTCCGTAACTTTGGTACGGTCATATTTAACTGTAGTATTGCTTTTTTCATAGCTTGCTTTTACTGAAACGATACCGTCCAATTTGTTGACCTCGCTCTCAATGTGGTTTTCGCAGCCGGAACAGGTCATTCCTTCCACTGTAAAGGTTATATCTACCATGTTGTCCTGCTGCACATATATGATTTCCTTGGTCGGTTGGGCATAAAAAAGCCCTGAGAAATATGGAAATGCCAGCATCAGTCCCGCAAAGAGGGTAACAAATAGCAGGAACCTTTTTGATTGTAGAAAGGAAGGTTTTACATCATTTTCACAGGCACAATCAATTTCTTGCTGCGATTTTGACTTTAGCTTCTGGTACCAGGCAAATCCAAGTACCAATACGGTCAGGCCTATAAAAAATGGTCTGAAAGCTTCCAGCCATGCAAAGGTAGATGCCATTCCGCTGGTGCCCGCAATCAATGCAAGCACAGGTGTGATGCAGCATAATGAGGCTGTGATCGCTGTAAAAACTCCAGTGAACATTGCTGAATATGATGATCTTTCTATGTTCATTCTATGCAACTTTTTTGTTTTCCTGAAGCCTGCTGAAGATGCCTTCCAACACCTCGCTTTGGCCTTTTACCAGTGAGTAATACAAGGTTTGACCTTCCCGTCTGGAGGTAATTAGACCAGCATCCTTCATCTTACGGATATGCTGCGAAATTGCGGGTACGGTCATTTCCAGTATATCTGAAAAATCACAAGGGCAGAGCTCACCTTCCTTGTTCAGCAGGAAAAGAATCTTCAATCTGGTCTCATTTCCTGCTAGGGCCAGTACCTTACCAATAGTGTTGATTGAATTCGAACTCATCCGTAGTGTCTCGCGACAGCGCGTCAACTGCTTTTGGTCCGCCTCGGCGCGGGTGCAACTTAATTCAAGGGCCATGATAAAAATTTTATTAAAGATAAGGTTATATCATTATATAAGCAAATGCTTAAATAAATTGTGTTTTTTTATGACCGGTTTATGGAACGACTGGCTTATCCTTCAAGGAAGCATCCCATTACAGGTCAATTTGCCCCTTTTGAATAGGACTTTTATACATCCGATGTGGCCTTTAGTACTGCCCGCTACATAAATTGAATCTTTTAGGCCACCATTTTGTACTATGATTAAGACCGTTTATTACGGTCAGTTGGACACCTGTCCATTACAAGGAACGTTTGCTTGTTCCATTGGCCAACTGTACTTTGTTTCGTGTTGCATGGCAGTTGTAGAGGCTTGTTCCAGCAGTGATTTATTTTTTCGGTTATCATGAGCGTTCTTGGATACTTTGATTTTTTCCAGACGAATTGGGATTGGGACGTACTCTGGTAAAGCCATAGCCTTTTGGGGGTCGGTATGGATTGGAAATTTCCTGTCTTGAATTTTGGATGGTCCGGATTGCCCCATTTGATCATCCCTTGAAATTTGAAATGGAATGCTCTTGTTTCCATACACTAAATCTTCAATAGGTCCTTTCCGGATTTTGCAATGCAGTTGCACCAAAGTTCTGTTATCTTTGCAAAGTGAAATTTTTTACCGTCATATTATCCATCTACATGTTGGCACTCAATGTGGTTCCTTGCAGTGATGCGGGTAACGTAACAGAAGACTCCCAAGGTGTTTATCTGGTTCAATTTGATGGTGAACACAGCGAGAATTGTGAACTATGCTCACCATTTTGCCACTGCCATTGCTGCCATGTGCACACGGTGGATTTTGGTATAGCTCGATTCCAGCCGCTTCAAGAGACTTACCTTGAAGATGATTTCACCCATTTTGAAGGATTGGGCAAGGAATTTACCGACCCACTATTTCAACCTCCACAGGTTTAATTCAGTTTTACAGGATAGCTCTATCCGATTATGAGGTTTATGGACTTTGAACTTTTCAAAGACCTGTTCCCTCATACTTGCAACCCTATTGCATTGGTTCAACTGAATTAAAACACATTTTATATGATCAACAGAATCATTGATTTTTCAATCAATAACAAATTTATTATAGGTCTGCTGACCCTCGCATTGATTGGTGCGGGCGTTTATAGCATGACCCAAGTTCCCATCGATGCCGTACCGGATATCACCAATAATCAAGTACAGGTCATTACCCAATCACCCAACCTGGGAACGGAGGATATAGAACAATTTGTAACCTATCCCGTGGAAGTTGCGATGAGCAACCTGCCCAATGTCAAGGAAATCCGCTCTGTTTCCCGTTTTGGGCTTTCTGTGGTGACCATTGTATTTGACGATGAGGTGGGCACTTATTTGCCCAGACAACTTGTAGCCGAAAAACTGCCCGAGGTTCAGGAACAGATCCCTTCTGGCTTTGGCAAACCCGTTATGGGGCCAATTTCAACGGGATTGGGCGAAATCTACCAATATACCCTTGAAGTAGATGATGAACATCAAGGTGAATATTCGGCAACGGAACTGCGAACGATGCAGGACTGGATTGTACGGAGACAGATGGCCATGGTACCCGGCGTGGTCGAGGTAAACGCCTTTGGCGGAAACAAAAAGCAATACGAAGTGGCGGTTGACCCGGACGAACTTCGCGCCATTGGTATAACCATTACAGAAGTGTTCTCGGCCCTAGAGAACAACAACCAGAATACAGGTGGGGCCTACATCGAGCGTAACCACCAAGCCAACTTCATTCGTGGTGAGGGGCTGGCCAGGACCATATCGGATATTGAAAACATGGTGGTCAAGGCCGTTAATGGCATTCCCATCAAAGTGAAGGATATAGGTAAGGTAAGCATGGGAAGTGCGGTACGCTACGGTGCACTTACCAAAGATGGAAAGGGCGAAGCCGTGGGCGGAATGATCTTGATGCTCAAAGGGGCAAATTCCAACGAGGTGATCGAGAACGTGACCCGACGTGTGGAACAGATACAACGGTCCCTTCCTGAAGGAGTGTCCATCAAACCTTTCCTTGACCGTAGCGAATTGATCGCCGAGACAACAGGCACGGTAACGGGGAACCTTTTGGAAGGTGGGCTTATCGTGATCTTCGTGTTGGTCTTGTTGTTGGGAAATTCGCGTGGCGGACTCATTGTGGCTTCGACCATACCCTTATCCCTATTGTTTGCCTTTATTCTGATGAATGTTTTTGACGTATGGGCAAACTTGATGAGCTTGGGGGCAATCGATTTTGGAATCATTGTGGATGGTGCGGTGATCATCGTAGAGGGCACCGTTTTTTTAATGTACTCCTATGTGGTCAAAAAGAATGGCGTTAGTGCAGAAACACGGGATGACATCGCCGCTAAGGCCTCCAAAAAAATGATGAACGCCGCTTTCTTTGGCCAGCTGATCATTCTGATCGTGTTCCTGCCCATTTTGGCCTTGGAGGGCGTCGAAGGGAAAATGTTCCGGCCCATGGCCCTCACCTTCATTTTCGCCATGATCGGGGCCATGCTATTGTGTCTTACCTATGTGCCCATGGTTTCGGCATTGTTCCTACGGCCGCCAAAATCCAAAAAACAATCCTATGGCGATAGGTTCGTGCATTGGATTGAGCAGAAATATGAACCGTTGTTGACCAAATCACTTTCCAAGGCCAAAATGGTCGTAAGCATTGCCCTTGGCCTTTTTGCCATTGCCATTTTCGCCTTTACGAGAATGGGTGGTGAGTTTATCCCGCAATTGGACGAAGGTGATATTGCCTTTCACGCGATCTTGAAACCCGGCAGTTCCCTGTCGGAAACCATCGAAACCACGACAAAGATTGAACGTATCGTGAAGGCCGAATTTCCCGAAGCGGAAACCGTTCTCAGCCGTATCGGTGTCGCCGATGTACCAACGGACCCGATGCCCATGGATATCGCCGATATCTTCGTTATCCTCAAACCAACGGATGAATGGACATCTGCAGAAAGCAAGGATGAATTGGTGGAAAAAATGAAGGAGGCCATCAGTATCGTTCCCGGTGTGAATTTTGAGTTTACCCAACCTATAGAAATGCGCTTCAACGAATTGCTTACGGGTGTTCGTGAGGATGTGGCCATTAAATTGTTCGGGGAAGACCTCGGCATATTGGCAAGCAAGGCCGAGGAAATGGGGGAAATCATTGCCACCGTTCCCGGTGTGGCAGATATGAAAGTTGAGGCCACGGACGGCCTGCCACAAATCACCATTGACTATAATCGCAATAAATTGGCACAGTACGGTCTAAAGATCGAACAGCTCAATAAAGTGGTACAGGCCGCCTTTGCAGGAGGAAAGGCGGGCGTAATCTTCGAGGGTGAAAAACGGTTTGACCTGGTCGTAAGACTTCAAAAGGAAAACCGGCAAGGCATCGAGGACATCCAGAACCTGTTCATCAACCTGCCCAATGGTTCGCAAATCCCATTACGGGAAATTGCCGAGGTAAGTTATGAACCCGGCCCGATGCAGATAAGCCGTGACAATACCAATAGGCGGACCTATGTGGGCATCAATATTCGCGACCGTGATGTAAAATCCGTTGTAGAGGATATCCAAGAAAAATTGGATGCCCAGTTTGACCTGCCCACAGGATATTACATTCGGTATGGTGGTGCTTTCGAAAATCTGGAACGCGCCAGCAATAGATTGCAAACTGTGGTCCCTATTGCCTTGTTCCTGATTTTCATATTGATTTATTTTGCGCTAAAGTCCTTTCCACAGACCTTGATGATCTACCTCGCCATCCCGATGGCCACCATTGGCGGTGTGTTTGCCCTGTGGTTAAGGGATATGCCCTTTAGTATTTCCGCGGGGGTCGGCTTTATCGTGCTTTTTGGCGTGGCCGTTCTGAACGGACTCGTCATGATAAGTGGTCTCAATGAACTGAAGGAAGAAGGCGTGACCAATCTTAAAGGTAGAATTATAGAAGGCACCAAAAGACGGATTCGTCCCATTATGCTCACGGCCTTTACGGATATTTTAGGGTTTCTTCCCATGGCCGTTTCGGCTTCGGCCGGGGCAGAGGTACAGCGACCTTTGGCCACCGTGGTCATTGGTGGCTTGATAACTTCGACCCTCTTGACCCTCTTTATCCTACCCATCTTTTACCAATGGGTCGAGGGACGTTCGGAACGGATGAGTAAACCCGACCCGAAATGGGTTACCCCTGTGGTCATGGTCCTTCTTTTGTTCGCCACCGCACTGCCTGCCAAAATGCATGCGCAAGAAGGTTTTGAAAATGCACGGCAGATCCAGCCTAAAGATTCACTGCCCGCTATTTCATTGGAAGAGGCGGTGGAAGTTTCCAGGAAAAACTACCCGCTGTTGAAAGCGAAACAATGGGAGGTCCAAAAACAAACCGCCTTAAAAGGTATGGCTTACGACCTTGGCAATACCCAAGTCTTCACAGGTGGCGAAGAAATTGCGGACGGACAAGGAATTTATACCTTGGTTGGGGTTGGACAACAGAATATCGACCTGTTGGGCATCAGTGCAAAAAGGCGTTTGCAGAGACAACGCATCGCTTTGGCCGAGACAGCTCTTGACCTTTCCGAACTGCAAGTGGAACAGGAGGTCAAAAAGGCGTGGTCAGAAGCCTATCGACAACGACAGAAATTTGAACTGTACCGTGAACTGGATTCCATTTATTCACAGTTTAAAAAAGCAATAGAACTCAACTTCAAGGTAGAAGCCATTTCCCGGCTGGAATATTCATCGGCCACAAATCAGGCCTTACAAATCAACAATCAACTGCAACAGGCCGAAAGTGATTATGCCATTGCCCTGCAAAAGCTCAATCTTTGGTTGGTTTCGGACATCTACTATTCCGTTCCAGAAAAGCTTGATGAAAGTGCGGTAACGGTTTTGGGATGGGACGGGGATTTGGGAAAACACCCAGAGCTGGAACTTTCACAAAGGCGCATCGAGGAGGCCGAGGCGACATATGATGCGGCACGGGCTGACCTGCTACCTAAGTTCAACCTTCAGGGCGGACTGCAACAGGTCAATGGCAATAGCGGGTTCTACACTTATCAAGCCGGCATTTCGGTTCCTTTGTTTTCAGGTGGACAGCGTAGTCAAGCCAAGGCCGCCAAAATTGAAAGTGAAATCGCAAAGACCAATGCGGATTATACCAAACGCCAGCTGCAATCCGAATATCGGCAGGCGGTGGAAGCCTATCAGAAATGGAGCGCATCGTGGCAATTTTATAGGGACAAGGCCTTGCCGCTTGCCCAAGAGCAGCGCAGGGGAGCGTTGTTGGCCTACGAGGAGGGTGCGGTGGACTATGCAGCGTTCACACAGATTATTCGGGATGCCATAAACACGGAAATCGATGCACTTGACGCTCTTGACAACTATCTAGAATCAGTATTTGAATTACAATATTTTAAACAATAGACAAATGAACAATCTTTTTAAATATAACGTTATTGGGCTTGTGACGATGCTCTTGGTACTTGCTTCCTGTGGGAATTCCAAAGCCGATACTGAGGAAGCAAAGCAAAAAAAACCTGAAATGGGCGAAATGCACAAAGAAAGTGAAGCCAAAGAAGCCATGCTTACGGAGGCGCAGTGCCGGAATCTTAACATGAGAATCGATACCGTCGCCCAACGTGTTATGAAGCAGTATGTGGAAGCCAATGGCCAACTGGAGGTCCCACCTCAGAATGAAGCGACCATTACGACGGTCGTGGGTGCCAATGTGGTGTCCATAGAGGTCATTGAAGGCGACAAAGTAAAAAAGGGACAAACGGTCGCCTATTTGTCCCACCCCAATATCATCCAGAAACAGACCGATTACCTGAACGCCTACAGTAACAGCCAGTTTCTGCAAAAGGAATTTGAAAGACAAAAAACCCTGTATGATGCCGGGGTGGGCAGCGGGGCCAACTTTCAAAAGGCCGAAGCGGAATACCGGGCATCCCAAAGCCTGGCAAAGGGATTGGAAGCACAGTTGCAACAATTGAACATTGGTGCGTCCGGGGTGAGAAACGGTACGATTTACCAACGGGTGGCATTGCAAAGTCCCATTGATGGATTTGTCCAAAACGTAGCGGTGAAGACCGGGCAGTATGTAGAACCGCAGACCGACCTATTTGAAATCGTTGACACCCATCACGTCCATGCCGATTTAATGGTGTTTGAAAAGGATGTGTACAAAGTAAAGGTAGGGCAGCAAGTATCCTTCAATGTACAATCCATTCCCGGAAAGGAACTTACTGCGAAAATTTATTCCGTAGGGAAAACTTTCGAGCAAAATCCCAAAGCGATACACGTCCATGCTGAAATCGAGAACAAGGAAGGGCAGCTGATTCCAGGGATGTATGTTGAAGGACGGATTGAAATCCAAAAATCCGAGACCGTTGCGGTGCCTGAAAGTGCAATAAGTTCGAACGAGGGAAAGAAGTATATTTTTAAAGCGGAGCGTGAAGGCAATGACTGGAGCTTCAAACCTGTCGAAATTAACACAGGCTCAAATGACGGGGATTGGGTCGCCATCGATTTTGTAGATTCCGTTGGGCCAAATACTACATTTGCATACAACAATGCCTACTATTTAATGGCCCAAATGAAAAAAGGGGATGCGGGACATAGCCATTAATAAAATTACAATATGATGACAGACATTGAAAAAACATTGGAAAATAAAGGTGTACGCCCAACGGCGATGCGTATTTTGATCTATAAATATTTGGCTGAAAAGGAAGTGGCCATTGCCCTGACCGATATGGAGAACGCTTTCTCAAAAGCGGACAGAACCACATTGTACCGGACCCTGAAGACCTTTGAGGAAAAACGCATTGTGCACCAAATAGATGATGGCACCAATATTTCAAAGTATGCCCTGTGCGAACCAGGTTGCAATTGTGAAATGGAGCAAGATCTGCACCTCCACTTTCATTGTGATAACTGTGATGAAACGGTCTGTCTCACTGAGCATAAGATTCCCCATATCAATCTACCTGATGGGTATGTGGCAGAAAATGCCAATTTGGTCATTAAGGGAATCTGCGACAAGTGCAGCGGGCAATAATTGCACTTCCGTTGCATGAAACAAATAACGACCTTACCGTCTATGAAAAAGAAAAAAGTAAAACTACGTGATCTAGGTTCAAAGGAACGCCAGGGCGAACACGGACACGAAAGTGGCCATAACCATGACGGTCCTGAAGGTGTATCTAAATTCAAGACCTATTTACCGGCCATTTTCAGTTTTGTAATGCTCATCATCGGCATAGCGGTGGACTATTTTGATGCTTCCCCGTTTTTCAAGGGCTGGATAAGGATCGCATGGTACACCCTTGCCTATTTGCCTGTTGGTTTTCCTGTCATCAAAGAAGGTTGGAACAGTATAAAGCATGGTGATCTCTTTACTGAATTTTTCCTGATGTCCATTGCCACTCTAGGGGCCTTTGCCATAGGCGAATACCCAGAGGGCGTGGCGGTAATGTTGTTTTACGCCGTGGGCGAACTGTTTCAAAATGCAGCAGTCAATCGGGCAAAGGGAAATATTAAGGCCCTTTTGGATGCGCGACCGGACGAAGCTTTGGTGCTTCGTAACGGGAATTTCGTTACCGTAAACCCCGAAACCGTCGAGATTGGCGAAAGGATACAAGTGCGTGTGGGGGAGAAAATCCCCTTGGACGGCATTCTCTTATCCGAAAGAGCTTCCCTCAATACGGCGGCAATTACTGGCGAAAGTAAGCCCGATACGATAAATAGAGACGAAAAAGTCTATGCCGGAAGTATTAATCTCGAGGGTGTTATCGATGTAGAAACCTCCAAAGAATTCAAGGACAGTTCCATCACTCGAATCTTGGATATGGTACAAAACGCTACAGCCAGAAAATCAAAGACAGAACTGTTCATTAGAAGATTTGCAAGAATTTATACGCCCATTGTGGTTTTCCTTGCCATTGGATTAACGTTCTTGCCCTACTTTTTTCTAAATGACTATGTATTTAGGGATTGGCTCTATCGCGCATTAATATTCCTAGTGGTTTCCTGTCCCTGTGCCTTGGTCATTTCCATTCCGCTCGGCTATTTTGGTGGTCTGGGAGCGGCATCCCGAAATGGGATCCTCTTCAAAGGTGCATCTTTTTTGGAAGCAGTCACCAAAGTGAACACGGTAGTTATGGACAAAACGGGAACCGTTACCAAAGGGGTTTTTAAAATCAAGGAGATCAAGACTGCCCAATTTGAGGAAGCCAAGTTTATGAAATACTTGATGGCCATGGAGGAACAATCTACCCATCCCATAGCAAAAGCAATTTTGGAATACAAAGCCGAAGGCACAGATATAAAGGCAACCGATGTATCGGAAGTTGCCGGAAAGGGATTAAGGGGAACGGTCAATGGGAAAATAGTGCTGGTGGGCAATAAAGCCCTAATGGCCTCAAACAACATTGATGTACCTTCAGAAACCGATGATATTGTGGATTCTATTGTAATGTTGGCCATTGATGAAAAATTTGCAGGCTATGTTACCATTGCAGATGAACTCAAGGAAGATGCCCATCAAGCCATCCAACAAATCAGGGATGCCGGGATTTCGAAAATCATAATGCTTTCGGGTGACAAAGATTCCATAACGCAACAAGTCTCGAAAAAGTTGAACTTTGATTGGGCAAAGGGCGGCCTATTACCAGAAGATAAGCTCGGCGAAGTCGAAGAACTCAAAAAACAATCAGATACCAAAGTGGCCTTTATGGGCGATGGTATTAATGATGCGCCCGTTCTGGCCATCAGCGATGTGGGCATTGCCATGGGAGGCTTGGGTAGTGATGTGGCCATTGAAACAGCAGATGTCATCATTCAGACCGACCAACCGAGCAAGATGGCACGAGCCATTAAAATAGGACGCTCCACCCGAAAGATAGTTTGGCAAAATATTGGGCTCGCTTTTGGCGTGAAGGCATTTGTGCTCATCCTTGGAGCGGGAGGCCTAGCCACGATGTGGGAAGCAGTTTTTGCTGATGTGGGGGTTGCCTTATTGGCAATATTGAATGCTGTTCGACTTCAGCGGATGAAGTGGAACACTTAGTTTCAAAGAGGAACTATTTTTTGGGCTAACTTATATTTCAGCCGTTGTTGGCAGCCCCATGGTTGGCCAAGACCTTCAATAAAATTGTACATGAGACGCTTCGCAGGTTGTGTCACCCAAACAACTGTCCTTGTTTTGGAGGGGACTTCAGAATGGTTAGGGGTCTGATTCTTCGAGAAACGGCGACAGGACTTATGAGACAATATGAAAGCTTCCGGGCATAAAGAATCTTATCCGAACAATTACGAAATGCTTATCACTGTAGATGAAAAATAATCCGGTCGTAGGGTAACTCCAATACTTTTGTTCCCTTATTGTCGTAATGTTTGATGAAACTTCATTTGGTCAAAACGGAAGTCGCCCAAACGGATTTTTGGTGCGTCCTTCCTTTGCAAACCCTTCTTGGGGTTTTGCCTATAAGGCCGCAAATCCGCTTGTCCGCCCAACAAATTTTAAGGGTCCCGTAATAAAAGAAGCCCTGATTGTTTTTCGGGGCATCGAAAAACAGGGCAGGGCCCAAGGACTTCCAATCAGGACACCATCGCCTGCAGTCGCTCAACTTCCCGTACGCTCCCTTGCCAATGGGTCGGATGGAATTCCTAGGGCCCTCATCGAACCTGTCAAGGCCAAGGCAGGTTTTGTCCATAAATAGGGTTTCCACTTCCTTGAAAACCTTAAGGTTTTACTACGTCGCGGAGCCTCCCGATTTCTGTCCAAAAGCCTTGACAGAACCCCCTTCTTTTATTGTGCTACGCACGTAAGAAGCAAACAAACGCCCCTTAAAATTTGGGAGACAAAAACCAAAAAAATAGAGGGGAAATTTTTAACCCTGTTTGCTGATTTATCCATACTGGAAGATAGCAGGCCTTTAAAACTTTTTACCATGAGTACATTGAGAAACAAAGTGCAGTTGATCGGAAACGTGGGGCAAGACCCTACCATTACAGACCTTGACAAAGGCAAACGTGTGGCACGCTTCACCATGGCCACCAATGAACACTACAAGAACTCCGAAGGGGAACGGGTGACCAATACCGAATGGCACACCATCATCGCATGGGGGAAACTGGCCGACATCATCGAGGGCTTCGTGACCAAGGGCAAGGAAGTTGCCATCGAAGGGAAATTGACCTCTCGATCCTATGAGGACAAAGAGGGCAATAAGAAGTATGTGACCGAAGTGGTGGCCAGTGAGATTCTATTGTTGGGTGGTGGTGATAACAATACCACCGAATAGATGGATTGGGGGTGTCCAGTCTTTGGGCATCCCTTTCTTTTTCATCCTTAATACTATTGAAATGGAACACCGTGTCAATGAAATACAGATCAGTTATCGGGAAAAGCTCAGTACCCTGAAATCCCTGTCCGTGACGAACTCCAATGAGGTGGCGAATCTATTGTTCAAAAATTGGGACAACAAGACCATAGGACTGCACGAGACCTTTAAGATCGTGCTGCTCAACCAGTCCAACAAGGTAAAGGGTATCTATCCACTATCCCATGGGGGCATCACAGGTACCTTGGTAGATCTGCGCATCCTTTTTGCCATTACCCTAAAGACCCTTTCCGTTGGGATCATCCTCGCCCATAACCATCCTTCTGGACAACTCAAGGCCAGTTATCAGGACAAACAATTGACCCAAAAGATCAAAGAGGCGGCACAGCTTTTTGATGTCAAGATTTTGGACCATATCATCCTTGCGCCCGATGGTAGGTATTACAGTTTTGCCGATAATGGAATTCTTTAATCCAATGGTCATGGAAGCGAATACAGCGAATACAGAAATGACGGAATTTGAAAAATGGTTGGAAGAACAATATGACCCAAGGTATTACCCCGATGGGTTCGATCCAAGCCTTTATGATCTGTGAGCAATGAACTATCAAAGTTTTGAATAATGGTCTATTTGAACTTTACCAACCTTGATAGCGAGACCCAGGAACGTTTGCTTTCCGTATCCAAAGAAGATGTGGAAAGCCGTTCCGGGACCGAATTGCGCCAATTTGCAGAAACCCACGATAAGGACTATGATATCCTCTTGGAAGATGCCTGCCCTGAGCGGAGTCGAAGGGAAGCTTTGCGAAACCTATACCATTATGATTCCGTATTCAATATGTGAATGCCAAAACACACCATCGAAGCCCATCCATCACGATGGGCTTTTTTTATGGGTTCATGGTTGGTTTTTAGGTGGGTCGAACACCCAAAAACCAATTTGGGAAATTCTTGTTTGTAAAGTGCTGGGCAACCCCAAAGAATACCTATCCCTTATTTGACCGCAAGTTCGCCCTTCAAAAATGTTCCCATCAAAAGACTACGGCATAAACCGTTCGTACCTCACTATTTATTCCGTTTCCTTTTGAGCTGAAATTTTTGGGAAGTGCGGGGATGCCCTCAAATAATTAATAATCTAAAATCATGTATTATGAAAGCAATTGTAAAAAAGTCATTGGAGATCCCAGCGAAGAAACACCCAAAGAAAAGTGTAGTCAAAAAGACAGCGGATGCCTCGGTGGACAAAACCTACTCCCTGGTGGTCAATCTCTGGATATTCCGGTATGAGTATTACAGGGAACAGACCACTTCTGTCCCATCGGAGGACTGATTGGAACAAGACCCTTGAAAAAGGGTCTTTTTTTTTGGCGTTCCCGTGGAACTCCTGACGTTGTGGAAACCCAAAAATGACCGTTTCATATATGTTGCGGGCAAATGATGCCATTTGCCCGCAGAACGCATTTTTGTGGCTGGAGGAATGTGGGTATATTTAAGATGCTACATCATAGCAAAGTTTGCACGGCATCCCAACTTGATTTGACTTTCCAAAAGTCCGTGCTCCATTAGGTAAAATATGATAAGGGACAATGGTCTTTTTAAGATGGTTTGTGCGATGCTTTTTGGGCCCCTGGCGCAAAAAGGAGAAGCAAGAGGATAGCGTGCTGGCGCAGCGCTACCGATCATGGTTGCTCCGCAAGGCCCTGTTTATGGGGGTTTCGGGGAATCTTGAAGATTTTGGGTATTCGGTTTTTGTTGAAAAAATGGGCCGGACCCAGTAAAACCAAGGAATTTTTGTTGAAAAAATGGATAAAGGATACGAAAAAGAGACGTTTGCGGGACTGAGGATCAAAATCTCGGTGGCCCTGAAATTTCGGAGCTTTTCCAAACGGCAAGGAAAGTCCCATTCCATGACCTTGTTGGCCATGGTGGAGTTCTTTGACCATAATGGCATATCGCCCGATGAACGAATGCACGAGACCATTGCAAGCCTTAAATATTTGATCAAAAGGCGATTCAATGCCATGGTGGCCATTATGCGCAGTATCGAAAAAGAGCAGACCCTGCCCACGGTCAGTATGATACAGGCCCTTTTCCAGCAGGAACTGGAGTCTGAAGAAGGCGAGGAATGGGAAGGGGACTTTGAGTTTTTTGAAAAACAACTCACCGAGATCAATTCCCCTACCAACCCAGAACTCTTGGACAAGGAGACCACGGTCCCCAAGATCGTGCATGAACGACTGAAGGAACAGTTGGAAGAAGTGAAAGCTGATTTTAACCATGTGCTGGACCATGTGTCCCTGACCAAGAACCGCTTTGGAAAGGACCACCTCAAAGTGGACCTCAAACCCGGGGCCATTGAACAGTACCGCACCAAACTCAAAAATCTATAATCATGTACATCGCCATCACAAGACAACATTTGGGAGATAACTATCGCGGCAGTGCCAGTGATTTTATCAAGTATCTCGAAAAGGAGAACGAAGGTAAGGCCTTGGAAGAGCAAGAACTTTTTTTCAACCAAACGGAAAATGACATCGATGCCCAAAGGGTCATTGCCGAGATCGATGCCAATACGGCCAAACTTTCGAAACGGGATCCCAAGTTCTATTCCATCATGGTCAGTCCATCCCAAGCGGAGCTCAAGCATATCGGGAACAACCCCGAAAAGCTGAAAGAGTACACCCGGGAGATCATGAAGACCTATGCAGCTTCCTTTTACCGGGACAAGGAGGTTTTAGTGAAGGATGTGTTGTATTTCGCGAAGTTGGAGCGGGAAAGGGTCTATTCCGAAAAGGACAAGAAAGTCAAGGAGAACCAGGCCTATGCCAGTAAGATCCTGGAACTGCAACACCAGATCAGGGCCATCAAGGAAGGGCGGGAGCAAGGGAATATCGCCAAACTTCAGGAAAAGATACAGGTCTTGGAAACGGAGGCGCCCCATAAACAGAACGGTAAGCGGATTGTTCCCGGAATGGCCAAGGAAGGTCACCAGAGCCATATCCATATCATCGTCAGCCGAAAGGATATCACCAATGCCCATAGCCTCTCCCCGGGGTCCAAGTTCCGTACCTCGGAGACCACCCTCAACGGGGAGAAGGTCAAACAGGGATTTGACCGGGACAAATTCTATCGAGCGGCGGAAAAGAGCTTTGATAAACAATTTGGTTATCGCAGGAACTTTGTGGAGACCTACCATGCCCGAAACTTGTTGGATAAAAATCCCAAGCAATTCTTTGTGGCCCTTTTGGGACTGCCGACCAATGAAAAACAGGCCGCAAAACAATTGTTGTTCAAGGCTGGCATCAAAGTGCCGAGCATCCCCACCAATAAAGCGCAGTTGGCCTATAAAGCGTTGATGCAACTTAAAAAAGGCATCGGAAAGGCCATGGAATCAGGATCCATTGGAATTTAAATAGTGTAGATATGGAAAATTTAGGATGGATTGAAATAGTATCTGGGATTGTAATCGGGGGAGGAATCTCGGTTGCAGTAAATCGATTTCTCAAATATGGGTTTGTGATTTGGGTTTTGGGAATAGTTCTTTTGGCTGTGGCCAATGGTTTACTTTGGGGGTGGGATGATTTTATAAAGGGATCATTGACCCTTTGGTTGCCGCTGTTTTTTGTCCATGTGTTGATCTATGGCCTAGTGGACCACCACAGAGACGATAAGAAACCCTCCAAGGTTTTTGAAGTGAAAATGAAGGTCAAGGGGAGGCCGTTGGTGTTGGGGAACATTCGGCGAGGTGTTTCTGTTATGGCCTCTGCTGGGAGTGGAAAGACGGAGAGCGTTATCTATAACTTTTTAAAGCATTTTCAAAAGGAGCATTTCTCAGGGGTCATCCATGATTACAAGGATTTTGAGATCACCGAAATGGCCTATCCTTTGTGGAATGGTGAAGAGATCCCCTTTAAGATTGTTTCCTTCGGTCCGATTTATAATCGGGTCAATCCAATAGCTCCCCGATACCTGCCCGATGAGGAAAGTGTGCATGAGGTGTCAAGGGTGCTATTGGAGAATTTGATGGAACATCGGGACTCGGACGAGAACAGTACCTCCCGCTTTTTTAAGGATGCAGCCGAGGGCTTGATCAGTGGATTGATTTGGCGATTAAAGACCGATTATCCACACTATTGCACCTTGCCCCATCTCATGGCCGTTTTTCAGCAATTGGGTACTAAGAGTTTGATCAAATTCTTAAAAGGAAACATCACTTCACGGGCCATGGCGGATGCCTTTATCAGTGGTATTGGGTCCGAGCGGCAAACGGCAGGGGTACTCAGTACCCTGGCCAATGGTTTTAAAAAAATCAGTACCCGGAAAATCTTTATGGTGCTTTCCAAGGATGAGATTTCCTTGGATATCAATAATGAAGACCACCCATCCGTCATTGCCTTGGTGAACAACCCCCAAAAGGATGCTTCCCTTTCCCCGGTGATCGCTACCATCATCCATACGATATCCAAGCAGATGAGTCAACGGAATCGAAGACCCTCGTTTATGATGTTGGAAGAGGCCTCGACCTTACGCTTGCTCAACATGCACCGGATACCGGCCACATTGAGGAGTTATGACATCGTTAGTGTCTATGTCCTTCAGGACAAGATCCAAAATGATATGATGTATGGGGAGAAAGCGAGTAAAGCGATACTCTCCAATCTCTCTTACCAGTTCTTTGGAAAGGTCAATGACCCGGATACGGCTAGATATTATGAGCGGTTCTTTGAGTTGGTCAAGATACCGACACGGAGTGTGAGCAAAAGTTCAGGGTTGAACCTGGAACGACGTATCACCGAAGGGGAGAAGGAAGTGTCCAAACGGAGGGCCGAGGTGTTTTTTCGGTTGAAACAAGGGGAGTTTGTGGTGTTCGCGGATGGGAAGGACCGAAAGGTGCAGTTTCAGAAACCAACAATTGAAAGGGGATTGCCCAAGCCTTTGGGGATTTCAGAATTGGAATTGGAGCAGCATTATCTCAAGGTTTTCCAAGAAATCGGTTTGTTGTTCAAGGCCGATTAAAGGAAGGATATGGAAGAAGGAAGGAATTCGTGGGACCATGGTGGAAATCCTGAAAAGAACATGTTTGAGGGCTAGGCCTTGGCGGATGGAGTGGTGAACAGGATCAGGCCAAGCCTATATAAAAAGAAGTAGATAATAATTTTCTTTCAATAATTCCCGCAGCTTTCTAAAGGCATTCCGCTTACTGGTCTTTACCGTGTTTTCCGTAATCTGCAATTGCAATGCGATTTCAGGGTTCCTGATACCCTTCAAGGTTAGTTCGATGATCACCCTTTGGCGATCTGGTAGCTCGGAAACCACCTTGTGTACCAGGTGGAAAGTCTCTTGATCCAACAGGGTCTCTTGAAGGAAGGAATTGCTCTCCAACATATTGATTTCGTCCAGGTCCTTGTCCCTTTTGGATTGTTTCAACAGGTTCAGGCAATGGTTTCGGGTGACCACATACAAAAAGTTCTTCACCGATTTGATATCCTCAAAATCGTCCCTGCGTTCCCAATACTTTACCAAGGCCTCCTGGGCCACATCCTCACTTTTGTCAGTTGTCTTTAAAAACTTGAAGGCAAAGGAGCAAAGTATGGGATAGAAATCCTCAAAGAACTCCTTAAAGGATTCCTTGTTACCGGATTTGATTTCTTGGATTAACTGTTTCAATGCTGGATTCGCAACTTTTAAGGGGTAAATATATAAAAAGCACAGTATTGGGATATCCATAGACCATCTACAGCCCTTAATTGATACAGTATGGTATCTTTAAGTAACTAACAGTTAATAGTTTTTTTTAGTTGTGGATACTACCAATCGATATTTGGATTGTTCCTATATCAAACCCATCCATTAAATCGGTTTGTCATGGACATCAATGATAGAAATCATACCTTATCAAGGATTCTTTCCAAGGAACTGATTGGAAGCATCAGTGATGCAGATAAGGCATATCTGGAAAATTGGTTGAGGGAATCCAAGGACCACCAAGATAGCTATCAAAGAATCACAGGGGCTGGTTGGTACCAATCCAATCAAAGGGTGTTCAATGGGTTTGATGTGGAAAGGGCATGGTCCAAGGTGGAACCCAAGATTACAAGAGCTCCCAAGGTAGTAAGGTTGCGTATATCCGTCTTCAAGTATGTTGCGGCAGCGGCAAGTTTGCTTCTATTGCTGACCGGATATCTGTACCGTGAACAGCTAGAGAACTATTTTGGTACAGACCAGGTTGTCTCGATCATTACCAACAACCAAATTAAACCGGGCACCGATAAGGCTATTTTGACCTTGGCCAATGGAACCGCATTGACCTTGGGGGATAAGGATTCCTTGCAGTTGGGTAACGCCAAGAGTACCAGAAAGGAAATTGTTTACCAAGATAAGGGTGGTGGAAAGGGAGAAATCGAATACAATACATTGACAGTGCCCAGGGGTGGCCAGTTTGGCCTTGAGCTATCAGATGGAACCAGGGTCTGGCTGAATTCACAATCGCAGGTACGCTATCCCACCCATTTCATTAAGGGAGATACCCGGAGAATTGAACTGGTGTATGGGGAAATCTATTTGAAAGTGACATCCAGTAAATTGAACGGAGGCGCACGTTTTACCGTGGATCAAAAAAGGCAAAGTGTCGAGGTGTTGGGAACAGAATTCAATATTAAGGCCTATCCGAACGATCCCGTCATTACCACAACCCTTGTCGAGGGCAGGGTCCAAGTGTCCCAACAAGGGAATAGGCATGTTTTATTGCCCGGGCAGCAAAGTATTTTGACCACCGGGTCCGGTAATGTCCGGATTCAGGATGCGGATGTCTTCCGGGAAGTTTCCTGGAAGGACGGTATTTTCTCCTTTAAGGACAAATCCCTTGCGGATATCATGAAGGTGTTCTCACGTTGGTACGATATGGAAGTACAATTTGCCTCCGAGGACATCAAGGAATTGACCTTTGACGGAACCCTCCACAAGGACCAGTCCATAGAAGATATTCTCCATTTTTTGCAGGGTACCATCAATTCGTATGAAATAGAGGACAAGACCATAACTTTAAAATAATGGCATCATCAAATCAAAGTTTAACCCAAAAAACCAGCAACGTATGTGATAGGAACGAATAAAAAAGGGAATAAAGGTTCAATCTCGCTAAAAATCCAACCGTTTATTCCCTGTGACATCATTAGGAATTATTGAATAACCCACTAACAATTACTCAAATTTATGAAAATCAAACCAACTGGGAGTAGGGGCGATGTTTTATCGCGACCACTTCATTTGCTTATGAGGATATTTATTCTTTTATGCTGTACCACGGTGTTCAGTCTGACACCGAAAGACCTGTTCTCCCAAGGCACCAAGATCAAGGTGGAAAGGGATCAAGAGGTGACCGTAGAGGAGGTCTTTGAAATGATTACCCGGCAGACCAAGTATTCCTTTATGTATCCCTCCGATATGTTCAAGGAGTATCCAAGGGTTTCCTTGAAAAAGGGAACGGTGCGGATGGATAAATTGATCAACGAAAGCTTGGCGTACGGAGATATAAACATTGTTCTTACCGCTAACAATGGAATCATCATCCAAGAACAGGACCAAGTGGTGCAATTCAGCGTTACAGGTACGATAACGGATATGGAAGGGGTGCCGATTCCGGGGGCCACTATACTGATAAAGGGTACACGGAGGGGGGTGTCCTCTGATTTTGAGGGGAACTTCAGCATTCAAGTGAATGACGAGGCCAATGTCCTTGTTATTTCTTCCTTGGGGCATGAGCCGCAGGAAATAATCGTAGGCCAAAAGCGCACTTTTGTTGTACAACTGAAAGAGGCATTGAATGAACTCGATGAAGTGGTCCTTGAATATGCAACAGGCTATCAGAAAGTTTCCCCGGAAAGGGCAACGGGTTCCTTTGTACAGATAGACAATGAATTGTTGAACCGGACGGTGGGCACGGAGGTGATCGGCAGATTGGAGAACGTGACACCGGGCCTGTTGTTCGACAAACGGCAGGTGGGCGACACACAGGGCCAGGATTATAGATCTCTTCGGATCAGGGGGATTAATAGCATCGAATCGGACAACAGTCCCCTGGTCGTCGTGGACAATTTCCCCTATGAGGGAGACATCAACAGTATCAATCCAAACGATGTTGAGAGTATCACGGTCCTGAAGGATGCCGCTTCCGCTTCCATATGGGGTGCACAGGCAGCAAACGGGGTCATAGTGATTACCATGAAAAAAGGAAAAAGGAACCAGCCTTTGACCGTTTCATTCAACAATAACATAACCATTGGCGAAAGACCGGACCTTCACTATTCACCAAATTTCATTCCATCCAAGGATTTTATCGGGTTGGAGCGGGAACTGTTCAACCGGGGATACTATGACAGTGATCTCTCCAGTACAAGGTACCCTGCCATTACCCCGGTCGTTGAATTTTTGGCCCAACACAGGGATGGTGCCATTTCAGACTCCGAATTGGATAGTGCCCTTGATCGGATGTCCGGGTATGATGTCCGGGACGAGGCCGAAAAATATTTCTACCGCAGCAGTTTCAACCAACAAACCTCCTTGAGCCTCCGGGGCGGGAGCGAAAAGATGGACCATTACCTCTCCGGTGGCTATGACCGTAACCTGGAGAACGGGGACGGCAATGAATTGAACCGAATCACCTTGGTGTCCAACAACACCTTTAGGCCCGCGAAAGGACTTTCCTTGAGCCTGGGCATCAATATGACCCAACGGAAACGGCAGAACAATGCTTCCCGATGGGGCACTGTCGATACCGAGCTGCCCTATAATAGGTTCGCCGACGAATCAGGGAATTGGCTACCAGTGACCAACATTCTGCGATCGACTTATGTGGATCAGGCGGAAGCAAATGGACTGTTGGACTGGCATTACCGTCCGTTGCAGGAAAAAGCATTGCGGGATGCGGTGACAAGAACAACGGATTATCGGATAGATACCGGGGTGCAATATGATTTTTTGGACCATTTCAGCATAAGTGTCAATTACCAATACCAACAAACCATTTCCAAAGAAAGAAACTTGCAGGACAAGGATGGTTTTGCCGTTAGGCACCAGGTCAATAGGTATACCCAAGATGATGGTACAAGAGTTTTTCCCTATGGCGGGATATTGTCGCAGGAATTTTACGAAGACAGGGCACATTCGGGTAGGATACAGTTGAGCCATCATCAAAGCTTCAATGCCGATCATCATGTCAATACCATGGTTGGCATGGATGTCAGAGAGACGAATGGCCATGGAAGTGCAACACAGTTATACGGCTATGATGACAATGTACTGACCTATAACAACGATTTGGATTTTACGACGCGATACCCACTAAGGCCCGCAGGGTCATTATGGTTGCCCCCACCCAATCAGGAAGTTACCGATTTGACCGACCGATATGTCTCCTATTATGGGAATACTTCCTATTCGTTCAAGGATAGATATGTTGTTTCCGGAAGTATCAGGTACGATGCTTCGAACCTTTTTGGTGTCAAAACAAACCAAAAGGGAGTTCCGTTGTGGTCCGTGGGGGCAAGCTGGGATCTTTCCAAAGAAACGTTTTATGGATCGAAGGCTGTACCATACCTCCGTTTGAGGGCCACATATGGATATAACGGGAACATTAATAAATCAGTGACCGCCTTTCCCACGGCGAGGTATTCCGTGGATAGCAGGACGGATTTGGTCTATCTCGATCTTAGAAGCGCTGGCAATCCTGCACTTAAGTGGGAGAAGATCGGCATGGTGAACCTCGGATTGGATTTTGCACTGAAGAACCAACGGGTTTCCGGGACCTTGGAATACTTTGCCAAGAAGGGGGAGGATATTATAGGCGAACAGTCGCTGGACCCAAGTACCGGGGTGTATAACCAAAATCTGTTGAACTATGTGAACTACGCCTCTACGAAAACCTCAGGGATGGACGTCCAGATCAATACCATCAATATGGATAAAACCTTTCGCTGGACTTCCAATATCCTTTTCAGTTATACCAAGAATGAAATCACCGATTTCAATGATGAAGCCATCACAAGCAGTAATATTCTGGCAGGGATCACCAATAACTTTTCCAACCTGCCGCAAAGTGGAAAACCGATAGATGGGGTATATAGCCTGCCTTGGTATGGACTGGACCCGGATACCGGGAACCCCCTGCTTGAAATTGATGGGGAACCCAGTACCGCCTATGGGGACTATTTGCGCAATATTGATATGGATGGGTTAAAATATCATGGGGTGAACGTTGCACCCATTTTTGGGTCCATAAGAAACAACTTTACGTGGAAAGGATTGACATTGAGTGCGAACATTAGTTGGAAGGCGGGCTATTACTTTAGAAAGAGCTCCTTGAACTACTATAGCTTACTAAACAACTATGACCTGCATAGGGATTATTTAAGTCGTTGGCAAGCCACTGGGGATGAATTGATTACAGATGTGCCATCCATCCCTGAAACCAGTGATTCCTACAGGGATTATCTCTATCAAGGTGCTGAACTCCATGTGGAAAAGGGCGATCATATACGTTGGGAGGACGTAAATCTCAGTTATACCTTTGATAAACATGACCATGCGTGGCTTCCTTTTCGGGAACTACGGATATATGCAAATGCCAAAAACTTGGGAATTTTATGGCAGGCCAGTGATTCTGGATTGGATCCGGACTATCCCCGAACCACATATCTAATGCCCAAAATGTACTCCCTTGGCGTCCATCTAACTTTTTAATTAAAATCTGAAAAAAATGAAAAACATATACGGTATAGTACTACTTACAATGCTGCTGTTCGGGTGTGACAAAGAATGGTTGGAGATCAAGCAGGACAAACAACTTGTGGTTCCGGAAACCTTGACGGACCTACAGGCGCTATTGGACGATTCTGCCAATATCAATTTTGGGAGATTTCCCTACCTAGGGGTTGTCGGGGCCGATAATTTTTACCTTTTGGATGAAGATTGGGAAGGGATGGACCCTGAACAGCACAATGCCTATATCTGGGCTGAAGATATCTATGAAGGTAACACCAGTTACAATTATAATACCCTCCATTTGGCGATTCTATATACCAATATAGTGCTGGAAAGAATAGAAGATATAAATCCTTCCGTTGAAGAACAGGAAATGTGGGACAATGTTAAGGGGAGTGCCCTATTCTATAGGAGCTGGATGTTTTATCAATTGGTCCAAATCTATGCCAAACAGTATGATCCCACAACGGCCGATAGCGATTTGGGCATAGCCCTGAGGTTGGAATCCGATGTAAACATCAAGTCAAAAAGGGCATCGGTACAGGAAACCTATGATCAGATCATCAAAGATACAGAAGCGGCCATTGGACTCTTGCCGAGCACACCACTGGTACAGACCCGTCCAAGCAAGCTAGCGGCCAATGGCCTGTTGGCCAAAACTTATTTGCAGATGGGGGACTATGCGGAGGCTTTGCGATATGCCACTGCATATTTGGCCATTGACAATACCTTAATGGATTATGACAGTTTGGATGCCACGGACAATTATCCCTTTGAACTCTTTAATGTCGAAACAGCCTTTTGCAGCACGATCTATCCATTTTCGACCATCTTGAATACCCATCATATAGATTCAACTTTATATAACTCCTATGACGGAAATGATTTAAGGAAGACCCTCTATTATTTTGATGATAACGGGAGAATGGCTTTTAAGGGGACGTATGCTGGATCGTCCCGACAATTTAGCGGGATGGCCAATGACGAGTTCTATTTGATAGCTGCAGAATGTGAGGCTAGATTGGGGAATCAAAGTGGATCCATGCAATATTTGAATGCTTTGTTGTCAACTCGTTGGGCCGAGGGTACTTACCAGCCCTATGTCGCCAATGATGCCAATGATGCCCTTGGGATCGTACTCAGAGAAAGGCGGAAATCCCTTGTGTTCCGGGGAATTAGATGGCATGATTTAAAACGGCTGAACATGGAGGCCGACTTTGCCATTACATTGGAGCGACATATTAATGGAGAGATCTATACCCTACCTCCCAATGATTTGAGATATGTACTGCCTTTTCCTGATGAGGTAATTGAATTGTCTGATATCGAGCAGAACCCGAGATAATCTGTAGAAGTTAGATTGGCCTGGAATTGCCTATCACGGTGAAAGAAGCTTTTCCGATCCTTGATTCGGTTTTGGGCCAATAAATTGATAATGGCCTGCCCTGAAATGACCATGGTATGGTACGGGCCGAATTTTACTGTTGAAAACATTCATTATGAAAAAAATACAAGATTTACTGTTTTTTTGCATCGTTCTTTTGATGGTACTGATGCAGCTGTGCTGTCAATCTGAAAAAGAATCCATCGAACCACTTTCGGTTGGGGATGTATATTCCTTAGGATACCTGAAGGAACAATTGACCAAAATAGACAAGTCCTTATTGGTTGACATAGAGGAAAAGCTTGTGATATTGGAGTTTGTTTCCGCCACTTGTTCAACCTGTGCTGAATCAGTGCCTCATTTGCAAAGACTACAAACCAATCATTTGGAAGACGTTTTGATTGTTTTGGTGACTAGGCAGGATGGTTCCAAGTGGAAAAAATTGGCTGCAAAACATCAATGGGAGTTACCGATCATTGCCGGGGATACCGTTCTGAACAAATATTTTCCCTATGCTGCGGTGCCCCATCAAGTATGGATCAAAGGCCAAAAGGTATTGGCCATAACGGGATGGAAATCTGCCAATGAATCCAACATTGCCACCGTATTGGCCGGGAAAGAGCTGAAGTCTTATTTAAAAGAAGATACCAAGGTAGATTTTGATGAGATCATACCAAATCAACATTTGGCGCTCTATCAATCCGTTATCTCCTCCCGAACAGGTGTAGGTTCAAGGTTCAGATTTAAGAAAGACGAAATTCTGGTACAGAATGCCAATATAGTATTTTTGTACAACTGCGCCTTTGAAATGCCCAATTTCCCGAACAACGCCTATGTCAAGCTGGAAGTGAATGATTCATTGCGGTACCTTATCCAAGGCCCAATGGATGGTATCACCGGAACTTATGAACAGGATACCACCTATTTGTCTTGGCGTGACCGATATACTTTCCTTTATAATCTTAGGATTGCAAAGAAGATCATGGCCCAAAAGCCCAAAATTTCAGAATTCATGGTCCAGGATCTGAATCGGTTTTTTAAGGGGTATCTGGGAATTGAAGGACAGAAGAGGAAACGAACCGTAAAATGCCTTGCACTGGTTGAAACGGATACCTTGGGAAGATATAAGATGAATAGAAACCCTGAGAAGAGTGGGGACAGTGGTATGGACATTGAATTATTTGTGCGAAAAATAGCGTATCGGAACCACGATTGTGGGATTCCGATTGTAAATGAGACCGGATACTCAGGAGATACTTCGATTGAAGTAAAGGAACATATGGCTGATTTTCCAAATATCAACAAAGAGCTGGAAAGGTACGGTCTTCAATTTGTGGAAAAGGATGTGGAAATTGACATGGTAGTCATTACGGAAACAAACAGTGGGAAAGATAGCCCTGCTTTTTAGGACTCAATGACCTGGTCCTTTTAAATTGGGGAGCAAAATTATGGATTGACCACTCTCTGGGTGATGCCCACGACCAGGATTCTTGAAAGCATCAAGTCAACGTTTAGCGGTTTTTATTTTTTGAATTAGTCAATCGGGCCCTGTCCATAGTTATGGATGGGGCTTTTTTTATTGGTGTGTGAAGACTCGTTTCAGATTGCGTAAAGAAGAGATTGCTGTCATTATCAGCGGCCGTGTATTGTAGCGGCAGACCGCCGGGGTCATGAGTACCCTGACCAATGGTTTTATAAAATCAGTACCAGGAAGATTTTTATGGTGCTCTCCGCAGATGAGATTTCCTTGGATATCAATAATGAAGACCACCCTTCCGTCATTGCCTTAGTGAATAACCCCCAAAAGGATGCTTCCCTTTCCCCTGTGATCGCCACGATCATCCATACTATATCCAAACAGATGAGCCAACGTAACCGGAAACCTTCCTTTATGTTGTTGGAAGAGGCTTCGACTTTACGGCTGTTGAACATGCATCGGATTCCAGCCACGTTGCGGAGTTATGACATCGTTAGTGTCTACGTGCTGCAGGACAAGATCCAAAATGATATGATGTACGGGGAGAAGGCGAGCAAGGCGATACTTTCCAATCTATCCTATCAGTTCTTTGGAAAAGTGAACGACCCGGATACCGCAAGATACTATGAACGCTTTTTTGAGTTGGTCAAGATACCGACTCGAAGTGTAAGTAAGAGTTCAGGGTTGAACTTGGAACGACGGATCACGGAAGGGGAGAAGGAAGTGTCCAAACGAAGGGCCGAGGTGTTCTTTCGGTTGAAACAAGGGGAGTTTGTAGTGTTTGCTGATGGTAAGGACCGTAAGGTCCAGTTCCCAAGGCCGGATATTCCAAAAGGGCTACCCAAGGCATTGGAGATATCAGAACTGGAACTGGGACAGCATTATTTGAAAGTGCACCATGATATTGGTACGATATTCGAGCCCCCAAAATAGTGATCACAATGCCATTGTCATATCCTCTTTTCTAGGGTTACCGTTATGCTGCCCATGGTTTATAGGAAATGGATTTCATTGGAGTGCCTTTATTTTAATAGGTTTCCGACAGCAATCCCTTTCCTGTACGAAATTGTTCTTGCAAGTAAGCCCATAACTCCCTAGTTTTGGAAAAGGTCCCATATTCCATGGATTTCAAAAACTTCTGTCAAAAATGGATATGATGAAAAAAGTGTTGCTGGTGGGTGTAGGGTTGATGGTGTTCTCCTGCACATCCCCAAAGGATGGGGGCGACCGGTTCACCGTTACCCATATCGAGCCTGGAAAAGATTGTCAGACCCTGTTCTTGATAGATGCAGAGGGGGATGAATACACGACGGTCATCAGTATTCCCAATGGCAATTTTGTAGAGGTCCATAAAGGGGATTCGGTCAAACTGGACATCGCCGAGGTTCTTGACACGAATCCGGTGACCCTCATTTCGAAATCCGTAGAGGTTATGCTAAAGTAATAACGGTCAAGGAATCCATGGTCAGCAATGACCCAAAGGACGGGGTGGCAGCCAAAGCAGCTTATTAACCGGACTTATTCTTCTTTTTGAATTCTTCTAGTTCAGTTTGGAGCTTATTGATTTCTTCCCGTTGACTTTTATTTTCTTCCATGAGTTTTTTGAACGTTGCCATGGCATTAACCGGCACATCCTTTTTATCGAGATTCTCCATAAACGAGGTGAAGTCCTCCCAAGAAACCTCTTCTCTAAAGGTGGATATCCGGGCCACCAAAAAGCCAAATGCAGCTGTCAATAGAAGTATGCCGTTAAAGGATTGAAACATTTGTAACTTTTGTAAATCTGGTAATTCCGAGGGAAAGGGGGTATGTGAGAAAGAGGTGATTGCCATAACGCTTCTATAGAATGCTTCTTCGGTGGTAGGGTTGCCCAATCCTTTGGCGTGCAGTATGATCTCTGAAAAGGAAAAGATCACGGATAGGTATAGGAAGGTAAACACGAACACACCGCCCACCCGGTTTGGAATCCCTAGCCCACGCTTCCAATCATCGGGTTTATATACATCACTTTTCCGGGCGGCATAGAAGATGACATAGATGAAGTATAGATCAACGATTACGATAATGGGCCATGAGAAATTGAGCCAGGGACAATAAAGTGATTCTATCGACATCACCAGGATGAAGGTCGATAGGACGACCAAGCGCACATCCATTTTCCCCATGACAACTTCGGGACGTCGTTTTATTTTATCCAATGCACAGCTGATTTTTAGGGTTATGCAGCAGTTTAAATATAAGATTTTTCATATCAATATCATAGGGGTGGTTCGTCGGTTCCGAGGCATATTTTTTGTGGATGGATCTATCCGCCAAGAACGGTTTTATGCCCCCATCCTAATTAAATTTTATTTGAATCGTCCTGACCTGTAATCTCTCCTTGGTTCTTTTCAAGGAAGCGTTCAGGTCTTCTTCGTGCACCAATACACAATCAACGGGCCGGGAAAGATTGTTCAGGATATCCTCGGATTTTAAGATGGCCCTATACTTAATGCACTGAAAAATGCCGCGGAGGTGGTCATCCGGTCCCGACCTTTTGGATTTGACCTCCACCCCTAAGACCTGGGTGCCACTTAAAAACAAAACATCCACACAATCCTTTGATTTCAAGGGAAATTCCTTGAACCCGATTATTGCAGGGTCAAAACCTACCTTCTCCGGATGTTCGGAAATATATTGGACCAGGTTTCTGTGTTCCGGGGAACCTTCACTGCCATAGGGATTGTAGAGCCCTCCTTTTCCAGTAAGTCTGTTTGGTGAGGGGTTGCCAATGCCCAACTGTTCCAGAATGAAATCCCACCGGTCACCGAACCTAAAAATTTCTTGGTATTCCAGGTACAGCAGGTCTTTCTTTTTTTCAGTCGATAAATTCGGATAGTCAACGATGAACTCCTTTAGCCCATCACTGGGCAGTTTGGTGTTCTGGGCGACCACCATAGCCTGAATATAAGGGATGCGGTCCTCCCAAGAAGGTGCGGTGATAGTGTCGAGTAAATGGCCCATCGTGCCCAATGTCTTCCCGATCCGCTTGCCAAATAAGCTGCCCTTATAGGGTTGGGGGTAATCGATGTTCCGGGCGAGGTTGCCGTAGGTTATGAATTTGTCCCCACCATCATAGTGCTTTATCATCTGAACCAAATTTGCCAGACATTTTTTGGCTTCCCGGCGATGTTCGTCCTCTGTCATCGGTATGGGTATTAATGGTTATCTGAATCGCTGTTTCCTTTTCAATTTTCCTCCCCTTATTTCGAATAGGGAGTTCTTCGTAGGTCTATTCATGGGACGTTGTCTTGGTTTGAGAAGATCCGAAAAGAATCGGATCAGCTCATCAGTGGCCATTAGCTCTTTTTGGCTTTGTGAAGTAGTAATAAAGTTTTCACTGGAAATGGCCATTATCACGGCATATTTGTCCGCTTTTTTTGGGAGCAGGCACCATAGGGTGTTGTCATGAGAGGTAATGGACTCGGATTCTTCGGGGCTTCCCCTGAAATCAAAAATAACTGGGACAGTACTGTCGAGCCACTGCACTGGAAAGGTTTCCTTGGGGGAATCCACCAAGAAGTACCCTTTCAATCGAGCGTCCTTGAAGTATAAAAAACGTTTTTGACTTTGTTGGAACCTGGAAAAGTCCCTTTTCAAGCGTCTGCCATCTACCACCCATACCATGTTCTTATAAAAGTTCTCCCGTGAAGTCCGTTCTTCCGAATGGATATGGGAATGTTGAAACTCGATCACCAGCCCATGGCCTGTACGAATGTCTGCGATGTGTCTTTCATTGGTGCAATCATCCATCATGGGGGTCTCCTGCCATTCGATGGGAAAGTTGTTTTTCCATGCCCGGTGCCATTCCGTTTCATTTTCCCACCATGGGTCACAGTTCCGTATTCCCTTGTGGGCCCAATGGTTGATCTTGATAGGGCCACATTTGGAGATCACCTCCGATCCACAACCTTGGCATGTCCCCCTGACCCCTTCAGTGGCTTCTGTTTTGATTCCGTTGACAAGTGCGAGTTTCATTGGTTTATTTTAAATTTTATTTCTTCAGTCGTGAGACGGCTATTGTAAGTTTTTCGAGGAAAAACTGAAATTAGTGACTAGTTACACTAGCTAATTTCAATACTTAGCCTATTGAATTTGTCATAATAGTCAATGTTCAACTCTTCCAGTTCTTCATAGGTTATTACCTCCACTCCGTTAAACATCCTATCGAGGTCATTGGAGAATTTTTCCTTCATTTCGAGTTTTTCTTCTTTTCTCCCAGCTAGTAATATGTGTTCAAAGTTTTGAGTTTTATATCCCAATTTCTCTTTCAGTTCCGAATCGTTGATTACATTTTCAGAGTAATCCTTATATCTCCATACCTGTTCTAGATGGGATAAATAATTGCTGCTTAATTGGGGTCTTTTTGTCTTTTTTTTCACATAAAATGTAACATCTTCTTTTTTAACCTCAAAAAAAGTTGTTTTTAGAAATTCAGGAAACTCTGTTTTTAAAATATAGTCGCATTCTTCATTTGTCTTTCCATTTAAATCAAATAAGTTTTTTTCATATTCTAAATCTATATAAGCGTCCCTTAGTAAGATCATTTTGTTGTTGTTGAAAAAATCGTGTAAAATAGTTCGCTCATTATTTTTTCTATCATATTTAACATGATGATTGTAGGTGGAATTAAACGCCATGATAGTATTTTCAATTTCCTTTCTCCCAATAATTAACCAATCATAAATTAGTGGGGCTGGAAGTTTTACAAATTCTTGTGAAACTATTCTGGTTTTAAGTAAAAAGTAGCTTTCAGAATTATTGCCAATTTGATTTTTGTAATAATTTTTATAGAAATTGGTTTCATGAAAGTGTTGAAGATTCCTGTTTAGAATTTTCAAGTTATCTAAGTCTTGAATTAGCTGTTTTCTCCAAGTTTTAATGGTGGATTCGAATGCGTGCATGAAGCCGTCGTGCTGTCCCTCTTTATTCTTTTTTAAAATGGCTTGCCAATTATCTGGAGCGATAGTTCCATTGACTTCTATGTCCGTATATAGAATTACAGGAATGGAACTTATTCTAAAATTGCCATTTGAGTAGGAAGTGTCAAACTGGTTCCTGAAGTTCAATATTTTTGAAGCCTTTAAGCTGTCCACTATTTCAGAGGATGATTCATTGGTGATCAGCGCATCGATATGAAGTTTTTTCTTTTCCAAGTGTTCTATAAAGAAAGACTTGGTACTATCTAATGAATTGAAAAAGATTAGTTCATTTTCTTCATAACCATAATTACCAAAAATGTTCTTATAGGTTTCCTCTGAAGATTTAAAGTCGTTAATAAGTATCTTCATTGCTTAGGTTTCTGTTTCTAACAGTTTGGAAGATTAAGTTGGCAACATATATTTTTTAAATCAAGAGTAAGGCTGGTACTTTTCGAGGAGGATTTTATTTTATGCTCATTATCAATCTTACTTCCTCCTTATTAAAAGGCCTCCATTCTTGTTTTTTATGATGCCATGAATACGTTTTGTCGTCTATTGGTTTTTTATAAAGTCTGTTTAGATTTTTATATATCAATTCAGAAGTCTGTCCAAGATTTGTATTGGAACTGATTATTAGACCAATTTCATTTTTTGCATTTAGCAATTTAACATCTTTTAAATAGGATTTATGATATTGGTTTCTTTCTTCCACTGCGACCACGTGTTGATGAATAGCTGTACACTTTTGAATGACAGGATATTTGTCAATGCGATTTTTGAGTATTTCCTCAAGTAAATCGATAATGTCTTCAAAAGGGTTGCCAAGTAATTCATAGGCGCCAAAAATATACGGTATAGTCAAGCCGGTGTTTATTAGACCTTCCTTTTTTAAAAGTTTGGTCAATTTATACCAATCTGGATTCTGACTTCTTTTCATAGCTTTTGGTTTGTTAGCTATCGTACTTATCTTTAATATCATATCAAACTCATACTTCCAAACAAAGCCTTTATGGATTATATAGTTGAGTGCAACTGTTTTTAATGCTTGGCTTTCTTGTTCAAGCTTGATTTCTCAAAAAAAAACTCCATTTTTTCCGTATAAACAGACATGTCAAGATTAGGAAGATAATGTTGTATGTTAAAATACATGTTCCCGGTATCATAGAATTCCTTAATACCATAAAGAGTGTTAAATGTATCCGGGACTTTATCTTTTAATTTTTTTAAAGTATAATAAAACTTTTCATCCCTGTTTTGTGTTATTGCTAGGTAGATGTCCAATGAATCTCTAAATCTTTTGGCTATTTTCAGGCTTTGTGATTTTGTTATAAGAGTACCTATTTCGTCCATTAAATTGACGGTTACATGTCCGTTAATTGATTTGATTTTATAGGGAGTTGATAGTTTGTTGTCAAATAATGCTTGTGAACTTGGCAAGGCAATTGACTTCAATTTAAAGGTGTTACTTTGATATTTATCGGAGGGAATTCCCAGATCTATATGATCAACATAAATCTCATTTGGTTTTTGTGTTTCAATAGGATGAAGTAAATCAATATTATATATGAATTTTTTCCCTTGGACGGTTATTTCTTTGAATAATTGGAAATCATGTTTTGCAGAGAGTAAAAATCCAGAATTAATAAACTTTAATATTATATCGCCTAATTCTTTTTTTCTATAACCATATTCGAATAATATGTCGATGTCTTTTGTGCCAGGATGGGTTATTGGCTTACTATTTAGCAGTAATGGGCTCCAGCCTCCAACTATTATATACTTAACGTTATTGCTATTTAAGATGTCAACTGTTTCAACCAGTAATCCATAAGCACCATCTTGTAGATTGTTGTGATTCATTTTTTAAGTTTGACACAAATTGTTTATTTGGGATAGAATTTGGCACTTTGTGCCGTAGGTACTCTATTGATTCCCACGGTTACCATTGCTGATGATTTTTCAAATTAAGTTCAATGGGGAGCTAGAAATTAAATGTAAGAATTTTCTAATAAAGATAAGTGTGGGATTCCGCAAGAATATAAAAAGGGGAAAAGGGAATAAGGGAATAAGGGAATAAGTTTATTCTTCAATTATAGTCAAATATTCTATTTCGCCGTTGTCCCATTGAAGAAGTTCATCATTGTTCAACGTTTTGATTGAAAGTACTTCAAACCGCTTTTTTACATTACCGTTTTTATCAACTTCATGTTTTTTGGTGTCAGGTTTTAGTAATTTCAATCTGATTCTTACCAAATCGTCTTTTAAAATCTCCTGAGGAAAAATATCTTGATATGATTTTAAATTTAATGCTTTTGCAGCCCTTGCCATCATTCTCATATTGTATTTAGCTCTGCTCTTCGGGTTTTCTATTTGTCCAACGTAACCCTCAGAAACTCCTATGCGTTGTGCCAATTCTACTTGATCTATATATGGTTTTGACTTTACCCTCAGTTCTCGTAAGCTTTCAATCACATGGAAGTCGATATGCGACATTATTATTTCTATTATCATTTTGCATATATATAAGTATGTGAAAGACACGATTTGAAAAACAAGATTCACATATACATGACTGTGTAATATTTTTTTATATATTAGCTTTGATTATTTATTTTTGCGATTCTTCGTATAGACAATATTTGAAGCTTTCGCTTAGAATCTCATAGTAGAAAACTGGTAATTTTATGCAGATGAGAGGATAAGTAGATTGCTCACGACCCGGGGCGTGGGCTTTCTTATCATCTGCAAGGTATACCAGTACCTCTACTATGGTAAGTTGAGTTCCGCGCCTTTTTTTGGTAATTGGTTTTTCTTCAGCTTTTTTCTTAGCGTTTGGTTTCTTTGGTCCTTTCGGGGCATCGCTCAACTATTTGGGTTATGGGAAACATTTGGCAACTTTTTCATGTAGGGTTCACTTTGTGTGATTGTCCTGTTTTTGGGACTTCACATTCGGTGTTCGATATCCTGTTTAAAAAGAAGCCAAAGAACCCTGTATAATCGCAAGACTAGGGTTGTGGGATACCCGTTACACTGATTTTTCGGTTTACGATATCCTTTAGTCCCACAACTAACGACTACACTTTTTGGGTAACCGACCCAGCACGAAATCTTAGTCATATTTGGTTAAGGAATCCTATTTCCAAGAGCCTTTGTTGCTTGGACAGGGTGGCCTTTGTCTGAACCTAAATGTCCTTCTGGAAGTTACCATTTTTTGGTGAGTTCTAGGGCGGTCTGGAGAATAACTAACAAAGTAATCAAACGAACTCAATTTATGCAACATTCAATACTATGCATGCGCAGGGGAATCCTGTCGATGCTCTTCTATGTCTTTTTAATGCCCTTTTTTTTATTTACTGTGCAGGCGGGCACTGTCTTGGAACTACAACAGGCCACCGTTTCCGGCACCGTGACCGATACTTCGGGGAATCCCCTGGTAGGAGTGAACCTTGTGGTGGAGTCCAAGAATGTTGGGGCCATCACCAATATGAATGGCTCTTTTAGTATTCAAGCTAGTCCGACCGATGTCCTATTGTTCTCCATGGTGGGATTTAAAACATTATCCGTTCCTGTGTCTGGAAGGGGTGAAATGATTGTCCAAATGGAGGAGGATGTTACAGCATTGGGAGAAGTGGTACTCAATGCGGGTTACTATACGGTTTCTGAGAAAGAGCGGACCGGAAGTATTGCCACAATCAAAGCAAGTGTTATTGACAAGCAACCAGTGGCCAATCCATTGGCAGCAATGCAAGGGCATATGTCCGGGGTGAACATCGTTCAGTCCACAGGGGTGCCAGGTGGCGGATTTACTGTAGAGGTGCGAGGTCGTAACTTTCTTTCCGGGGTGTCCGATCCATTGTTTATTGTGGATGGTGTGCCCTTTGGTTCCCAGTCCCTTGGTGCATTAAGGGTCTCCAACGAAATATTGGGTGCCAATGTCAGTCCCTTGAATGCCATCAATCCCAGTGATATAGAGAGTATAGAGGTGCTGAAGGATGCCGATGCCACCGCCATTTATGGGTCACGCGGTGCCAATGGAGTGGTCCTCATAACTACCAAAAAAGGAAAGGAAGGGAATACCAAATTCGATGCCCACGTGAGTACTGCCCTGGGTAAGGTGTCTCACTTTTTGGAACTGATGAATACCCAACAATATCTTGAAGTCAGACGAGAGGGGGTCATAAATGATGGGTATGGTTCATTTTTGGACAACCCGGCCTTGGATTATGTTTGGCCAGATATAAAATCATGGGACAATAGTAGATATACCGATTGGCAAGATGAATTGATCGGTGGAACGGCCTATCGGAACAATGCCCAGCTATCCATTTCCGGCGGGAGCCAGAACACCCATTTTTTGATCAGTGGGGCCTATCAGAAGGAAACCACTGTTTTCCCAGGGGATTCCAATTATAAGAGAGGAACCCTTCGAAGCCAGTTAGATCATAGTTCAGAGAATGGCAAGTTCAAGGTGAACCTGTCGATGGGCTATTCCAATGAGAAAAACAAGATGCCGGGTTCGGACTTCACCTCCAAGGCCTATTCCTTGGAGCCTAATGCACCAGCACTATATGACGATGAAGGGAACATCAATTGGGAGAACAATACATGGGATAACCCCATTGCGTCCTTGGAGGAAAATTATGTGGCCAGATCCAATACTATGATTGCCAATGCTGTTGTTTCCTATTCCATTCTGAAAGACCTTGTATTCCGGTCCAGTATGGGATTTACCGACTACCGATTGGATAGCTACCGGACCATGCCAAGTTCTGCAAGGAACCCAAGTTTGGGCTATACATCCCAAAGCTATTCGAATCTCATCACTAATGGATCTCAAAGGCAATCCTGGATCGTGGAGCCACAGTTGCAGTGGAAAAAAGGGTTGGGGGCCTTTTCTTTGGATATGCTCATGGGAGCCACCTTTCAATGGGAAACTTCGGATCAAGAGGTCATACGGGGATTGGGTTTTCCAAGTAATGAATTGATACAAAACTTGGCAGCGGCCAGAACTTTGGAGGTCATCACGGATTTGGATTCCGAATATAGGTACAATGCTGTATTTGGCCGTATCAATCTAAAGGTGTTGGATCGCTATATCCTCAACCTAACAGGCCGTAGGGATGGATCCTCCCGTTTTGGGCCAGGTAAACAGTTTGGAAACTTTGGTGCCTTGGGTGTGGCCTGGATCTTTTCTGAAGAAAACATATTTGGGGAACACGCGATATTGAGTTATGGCAAACTGCGCGCCAGTTATGGAACAACGGGAAGTGATAATATTGGGGATTACCAATACTTGGATACCTATTCGGTATCAGGTAACGATTATGATGGGGTCACTGCATTGGAACCGACCGGGATTTTTAATCCACAGTTCGGTTGGGAGGAAAACAAGAAATTGGAAACTGCTTTGGAATTGGGGTTCCTCGATGACCGAGTTTTACTGAATACGGCATGGTACCGAAACCGATCTTCCAACCAATTGGTCGGCATTCCCTTAGCTGCTACAACAGGGTTTACTGAACTGACAGGAAATTTTGATGCCCTTGTTGAGAATTCAGGCCTTGAAGTAGATCTTCGAACCATTAACATCCAATCCTCGAAGGTAAGCTGGTCCACGACCTTTAACCTGACCATCCCTAAAAATAGGTTGGTGGCATTTGATGGTCTGGAATCATCCACCTTTGTGAACCAATACATCGTAGGGGAACCCTTGACCATCGTTAAGTTGTACCACGCCATGGGTGTTGATTCGGAAACTGGTTTATATCAGTTTGAAGATTATAATGGGGATGAGGCGATTAGCAGCACTGAGGATCGCCAATGGATTGAAGACCTTGCCCCAAAGTTTTATGGTGGTTTGGGTAATACACTTCGCCTTGGAAACTTTACACTGGATGCTTTTTTTCAATTCAAAAAGCAAAGGGCATTCAATACCACACGATTTAGAGCCACTCCCGGTTTTAAAGAAAATGGACCGGTGGCACTATTTGATCGTTGGCAAAATCCAGGTGATATGGTGTCCGTTCAAAGGGCATTCAGTGGTTTGGCACCTACAGGTGGTTTGGACGGATTTCAAAAGGAAAGCAATACAGCCGTATCGGATGCTTCCTTTATCCGTTTGAGAAATATTTCCTTAAACTACAATGTCCCTTCCTTAAAGGATGGTCTGGATATCAATGTCTACTTACAGGGCCAAAACCTTTGGACCATCACGGGCTACAATGGCCCCGATCCCGAACAGCCTTCCGAGCTGCGTCTTCCCCCCTTAAGACAGATTTCACTAGGCCTTCAAGTAAGTTTTTAATGTAAAAAAAAGCAGTATGAAAATCTTTAGAAAATATACAGATAATCAAATGATCATAATGGGTTCCAGTTTACTCCTTAAATCCATTTTCTTCAACTCGGTCCTATTATGGTTGGGATTGTTAGTGTTGGCCTGTTCGGATTTTTTGGAAGTGGATCCACCAAGGAACACCTTGGTTTCGGAGACCGTTTTTAGGGACCCCGCTACGGTGGAGTCCGCTTTGGCCAACATTTATTATAGCATTAGGGAAGATCAGGGTTTGGTATCTGGAATAACAGGCTTGACACCTGCAATGGGCATCTATGGTGATGAGTTGGATTATTATGGGTTCAGTGCCGATTACCTCCAAATGTACAATCATAACCTGATGGCAGAAAATGACGTCGTTCTTGCGTGGTGGAGACAGGCATATAATGTGATATACAGTGCCAATGCCATTATTGAAGGTGTTGAAAAATCATCCGACCTGACGACAGTGGAAATAAACAGTGCCAAGGGGCAGGCCTTATTTGTCCGGGCCTATTTCCATAGTTTATTGGTTTTGCTTTATGGGGATGTCCCATTTATTGCGGACACTGATTATTTGGAGAATAATAAGGTATCGCGCATGCCCGAAGCGGAGGTATACAGAAGGATCATAGCTGACCTTGAGGAGGCCATTATATTATTGGAGGGTTTTGAGCCTTCCTCCAATGAAAGGGTAGTGCCGGATCTGCATGCGGCGATGGCTCTATTATCTCGAATGTACCTGTATGTTGAAAATTGGGAGATGGCGGATGAAATGGCCACAGAACTTATCGCTGTCTTCCCCTTGGAGACTGATCTGGACCAAGTTTTCCTGAAGGATTCCCCTGAAACCATTTGGCAACTCAAGCCAGAGGAGGGCAGAAATACTTATGAAGCTACTCAGTTGATCATTCCATCGGTTCCAGGCCAAACGTATGCTTTGACGGATGACTTATTGGATTCCTTTGAGGTTGGGGATTTAAGACTGGATCAATGGGTAGGAAGTGTGTCCGATGTGGATGAAACCATCACATTGCATTATGCCAACAAGTATAGGGCCGATGCCAATGAAACCACTTCCGAGGAATATTCCATTCTGTTTCGTTGCTCGGAACAATACTTGATCCGGGCAGAGGCCAGGGTGCATTTGGAGAATAATGTTGGCGCACGGACCGATCTTAATTCCATTAGAAACCGTGCGGGTTTACAGGACATAGTTGCAAATACACAAAGTGAACTTTTGGAGGCTATACTGCAGGAGCGAAGGGTCGAACTCTTTACGGAACAAGGGCACCGATGGTTTGATCTAAAGCGGACGGGAAGAGTGAATGAAGTAATGGGCGCCAAAAAGGACAATTGGAGGTCTACCGATGTTTTACTTCCCATTCCGGAAACTGAACTGGATACAAACCCGAATCTTTTACCTCAAAATCCAGGCTATTAGTTTCTTATAAAAAACACTTTTTGAATTTGAATCAATAGAGAACTATGAGGAATTTCTTGCTATTTATATTGCTATCCCTGCATCTGTCGGCAAAATCTTTTGCCACCGTATCGGATATGCCGAAGTATGAACCAATCAATGTCATTGGAAACAAGACTTCTTTTTTGAATGCTTTTATGGAGGGTGATCAATTGTACCTTAACATTCCAACTGAAGTATTGGACCAACCCATGTTGTTTGTATGCTATGATACCATGAGACGCAGTTATATGCAGGTGGTCTGGTCATTGCACAAGGACAAAATGCTCTTGAAACAACAGCGCATTTCATCTTCGGCAGGAATAAACCTTCCCATTGTTGACCGACTTCCACTAAAGGAGAATGTCTTAGCCATTCTGCCCTTGGAGAAGTCCTGTGGGGAAGCTGATTGGTTTTGTGTCAATATTACGGATGTCATATTGCAACAGGATATCGAATGGCCTCAAGCTTTTGGGGTTTCCATAGGAAATGCCATATCCCACATGTCGTTGGTTCTGGATTCGAAAAATGGTGATGATGAAGTCCTCTTCAAGGTCTTAAGGGGGATGGTAAAGTCAAAATCCAAGGTTTCGGTTCCCTTGTTCTATGGCTTTTGCGCTTTGGGAAAACCTATGGAGGGAAGACGGTTCGATTATCGGATGGGTTTTTTTAATGAGCAGCAGGACGGGGACTTCCATTTTGGATTGAAGAATCGGCCAGCCAATATCCTTCGTTGGAACCTTAAAAAGAAATTCAAGAACCAGAAGATAAGTGTTCCCGTAAAGCCCATTGGTTTTTTGATTTCATCAGAGGTGCCCAAGAAATGGCGACCCTATATCAAGGCAGGGATAGAGGAGTGGTTACCCGCTTTTGAATCTGCAGGTTTTAAGGATGCTTTGGTGGTCAAGGAGATGGATAGCTTGGACGAATGGCAGGCCCATAGTATCCATTCCAATATAGTGTATTGGTCCCAGAAGAAATATACAAGAGGAATGGAAGACGAGGATTTTGGGGCCGCGATAGGCTATATCGTTGATGAGCGTTCAGGGGAGATATTACGTGGGGACATCTTTATGGGTGCTTCGGTGCAGACGGTATCTGAAAAGTACTTTGTACGGGCCGCCCCATTGGATAAACGGGCACAACGCTTTCCTTTCCCCGATGATCTGGTAGGGGCTTTGTACCAACAGATTGCTTCCCATGAAGCAGGACATATCTTCGGAATGTTGGATGGTAATTTTGGGGAGGGTGCCTATCCTTGGGACAAGATGAATGACAGTCTTTGGTTGCGGACCATGGGGCATACCCCCAGTGTGATGAACTATACAAGGGCCAACAATCTCCCACAGCCTGAAGACAGCATACCCCCATCCCTGTTGATACAAGGTGTGGGCCCGACAGATATATATAATATCAAATGGGCCTATACGGAGTTTCCAGTAGAGGAATCAAAGGCAATGAGGCAAGCTGAGTTGGAACAGATGATTCTGTGGCAGGATGCAATCCCTTGGTATCGGTTCAATGTTAATCAATTGGAGGATTTGGGACCTTCATTTACCAATGAAGTAGTGGAGACCAATAATCCAGTTCGCAGTACAGCAATGGCCTTGAACAATATGAAACGGGTCATTGCACTCATACCCAAGGCGACAGAAGACCAAACCGATAATGCAAGGTTGTTGAGGCTTTACCAAAGAACGGTTGAGTTGTGGAGCAATCATATGAAACAGGTTATGACCCTTATCGGGGGGTATGAGGTTCAGTACCAATCCATGCAACAACTCGGAGAACCCTATGTGCCCATTCCGTGGGAGGATCAGTTGGAAGGATTGGATTTTCTATTGACCAATGCTTTTGATACTACGGAATGGTTGACCCATCCAGTATTTTTTAATGGTTTGAAGTACACGACCCATTCTGATGAGGTACTCCGGTACCAGCAGTACTTGGTGATGGATTTAATCATTGCCAATAGGTTAAAACGAATGGAGCATATGGAAATCCGTATGGGTCAAGAAGGATTGGTCGAGGAGTTTCTGATTAGGTTGCAATCAGGCCTTTTCAAGGAAATCCATGAGGATGTTGCCCATGTGGACCGAAGGAGGCAAGAGCTTCAGATGACGTATATAGATGGGGTGGTCGGTCAATTGGGAAAAAAGAATACGGGATTCAATGCAAATGAAAAGTTTACATCCCAATCGGACTATTCTAAGGGGATTTTCATCCAACTACTGTTGGATTTGAAAGCAGATATCGAAATGGGTTTAAAAAGGAAGGGAAATATGACGGCTATTGGCCATTGGAAATTGTGCTTGAAAAAAATTAATGGAGCGCTTTAGGGGTATTGAAAATATTTCATGGATATAGAGTCTTTTATTTCATGGAAGTTGTTTGAATTAGTCAAAAAGGTGCCTGTTTAAAAGGCACCTTTTTTTAAAATGGACAAATATCAATTGCTTAATTTTTGTAAAGCGCTTGACTGGACTCTGATTCCTCAGCATACAACTGGTAAATGTCATACTTACAAGCCATATTGCTTCCAGTAAAACATGCATCTTCAACATTGACAGTTTGCCAACCATTGATTGGATGTAAATAATGGGCTTGTTGCACAACTGGTTTTTCATCAGTGGCAAAGGCAAGGCCAACCGCCAACAAAATGGCGAAGGCCGGTAAAACAAGTTTTAAAAATTTAGATTTCATAATACTTCATATTTATTCTTGAATGCCTACTCTTTTCTAGGTTTTCGGCTTCCCCTTTCCCTACGTAGTATTTTGATGTGATTGTATATTGTAGTGTTTATTTGACCAAATGATTCCTAACAAACTCATGAGCATAAAAGCAGTATTGAATAGTATATGGTCCCTCCATCCCAAGGTTGAAATGATTCCACCACAAGTACAAGGAATGGAGTCGCTGAATTTTAGGACAATGAGGATATAGATCGTGAAAACTCCCAAAAGGATCAGGCTACCATAAAAGGCTACTCTTCGGTATTTCTGGAACCAAAGTAGACCGGCAATCACCAATTCCAAAAAAGGCACGATCCATGAAATTAAATAGGCGTAACCTGAAATGTAAGGCATCCGCTCCAACCTAGTTTGGAAGGTGTCCAAGTAAATCAATTTGCTTACAGCCGTATACACGAAAAGGAAAGTCAACAAAAGGCTGAATAGGTTAATGAGCTTCGGGTATATTCCTTGGTTTGACATATCTTTTGGATTGATATGACAAAGTTCGGGAGTCCGATTTACTTGAAACGGAGCATTCCTTGACGCAAACGGAGTAATTTGCCCATTTTGAGGGTGTTACCCCCTCAAATCACTGGGTGATTTGCCATACTTGTCCCGAAAGGCCCTGGAGAAATGGGCCGCACTCTTGAAGCCGGTCAAATGCGCAATTTCTTTCAAGGATAAGTTGCTGTGTTGGATCAAGGTCTTTGTCTTTCTTAAACGTTCATGGGTCAGGAACCGAAAAATGGTAGTGCCATAGAGTTGCTTGAACCCATACTTCAATTTGTATTCGTTGGTGCCCATTTGTAGGGCAAGATCTTTTAGCAAGGGTAGATCCTTGTCCAAGTTGTTGATGATCATATCATGGACATCCCTGATCATTTCGATATCATCAGGGGTCAACGTGATTTTAGGCTCTTTTATGCCCTTGGTCACTTTTAGCGTCTTTTTGGGCAACTCCGTCCCAAAGGGCTCTCCCTTGGAGAAGAAGACCGTGTCCAAGAGTATTTTCTGCCCACTCCCATCCAAGGATTGGAATACGGATATATGGCAATCCTTGCCCAACAAGAGTCCTTCTTTGGTAATGAACTCCAAGAAATGGACAGTTTCAGAACGTTCCCTTTTCAAATGTTTGACCATCTTCTTTGCCCATACCTTTTGGGAACCCTCGGTCATAAAATCGGTAATTGGTTTTCCAATGATTTCTTTTGGCAATGTGGACAATAGCGAGCAGGTACTGTTGGTGACCATTTCGATAGTGCCATCGTGATCCATAAGGAAGGAGAGTTGGATGATGCATTGTGGGGTGTTGTGTGCGTTGGCAAACCCTTGATGGATAAAGGAGGCCCTGATCTCCTCGTTGACCATATTGAGCATTACGACCAAGGATGCGACATTATCATTTTTATTCGTGGGTTCCAAGCTGTAGAAGAAATTGCCACGGGCCATTTCCAGAAGCATCCGTTGGATGCGCTTTACCCTAAAATCGTCATTGTTCGGCATGGTTGTCAGGTTTTGTATTTAATAGCTGGAGTCTCTTTATATGTATAGAAGCAGCGTTTATTTTATGGATTTTAAAAAGGCCAAGGCCTCTGATTTTTTGACAAAGGCCCGGGTGGGGACCGACTGAGCATGGGTCCATAGATAAATGGAGCTGATCACATCGGTTACCGGGGGATCGATCAAGAAGGCCAAGGCCTTAACCCATTGTGAACCCTCCAAGGCCAAATAGTCCCGGGCCGGTTTATTGACCCTTCTTACTTCACGAATATCACAGAGAACGGGCATTTCACGGCCATTTTGGAGCATCATCCGGTCCCTGACGATAAGTTGCGCTGCCTTTAGGTCGATACAATGGTCTTTTTTGTAAATGATGTGCAGCAACTCATCGGTCATTAAATAAATGGCGTATTTGTTTTCATGTGATTTTTTCATGTGGTGAAAACTGGTAAAACCTTGAATTTACAAAATTAATGGAACTCGATTCGGTCATTAGATTCATTACCCTTAAATAAAGGTATTTGACTTGACTTAAACGGAATATTGCTTGATTGAAACGGAGTATATCGATAGTACATAGCATCTAATCTTACAAATGCCATTACTTTTTAGTACAATTTAAATCAAACAAAATGGCAAAGATCAAACACCACAACTTTTTGAACACCGTACATGAGGTATTTACCGATGCCAAGAACGCCGGGGTATTACACCTATATGCAGGGGGAACATCTTTTTCGGGCAGGACCATTGAGGTAGAGGGGAAGGAACTGTACCACTTTGGTACTACGGGTTACTTGGGATTGGAACAGGATCCCAGATTAAAAAGGGCCGCCAAAGAGGCCATTGATAGATATGGGACACAATTTCCCTTATCCAAATCTTATATCTCCAATCCATTGTATGAGGAACTGGAAAACTCGATTTCCGAAATGTATGGCTATCCCATTGTCATTACCAAAAACAGTACCCTCGGGCACTTAGGGGTCATCCCCAGTGCTGTGGACGATGAAGACGTAATCATTCTGGACCACCAGGTCCATTGGAGTGTACAGAATGCGGCCAAAATGCTAAAGACTCGGAGTGTGCCCATCGAGATGATACGACATAACCAATTGGAGATGTTGGAGGACAAGATCAAAAAATACCGGCATTCCAAAGGCAGGATTTGGTATATGGCCGATGGCATTTATTCCATGTATGGGGACTATGCACCAGTTAAGGAACTGATGGGGTTGGCAAAGAAATATCCACAGTTACATTTTTATTTTGATGACGTACATGGTATGAGTTGGGTGGGAAGGAATGGTACCGGATATGTGTTGGACCAGCTGGGAGAATTGCCCGAGAATGTATTGTTGTTCGGGACATTGAGCAAGACCTTTGGTGCGAGTGGGGCTGTTCTGGCCTGTTCCAATGCTTCGATGTACGATAAGATCAAGACCTTTGGAGGGCCCTTGACCTTCTCCGCCCAATTGGAACCTGCTTCGGTAGCTGCCGCTATGGCCTCGGCACAGATCCATCTATCCCCGGAGATTTATGGGTTACAACAAGAATTGAGGGAACGCATCGATTATTTCAATGATTGCCTTTCGATAACGGAACTTCCCTTGATTGATCGGAATGAATCCCCAGTGTTCTATATCGGGACCGGTATGCCCAAAACCGGATACAATTTTGTGAACCGTTTGATGGGGGAGGGCTTCTTTGTCAATCTCGGTATCTTTCCTGCAGTACCTGTTAAGAATACAGGTGTAAGGATTACGATTTCAAGGCATAACCAAAAAGAGGAAATCAAAGCATTGGTGGAAGCCATGGAATATCATTTTCCAAAGGCATTGGAAGATACCCAAACCGATGCCCAAAGGGTATTCCACGCCTTTAAAATGGAACCAAAGACCCTAAGTGGCCCGAAGGTATCTTCTGAGCTTACCGTTGATGTATTCGATACCATTGACCAAGTTGAAAAAGAGGCATGGAACCAAAGTCTAGGTGGGCAAGGGGTCTATGATTGGGAGGGCCTGAAGTTTTTGGAGAAAGTGTTTCATGGTAATCCTAGGAAAGAACATAATTGGTTGTTCCGATATGTGGTCATCAAGGATGCTGATGGGATACCCGTATTGATGACTTTTGTGACGCTTTCCCTTTGGAAGGATGATATGCTGGCCCAAGCACAAATTTCTGCTGCCATTGAGGAGGAAAGGAAAACCGATCCCTACCATTTGTCATCCATGGTCCTGTCCCTCGGTTGTCTGTTCACGGAAGGAGATCACCTGTATTGGAATGCATCACATGCCTTGGGCAAGGAAGCAAGGGACACCCTATTGGAAACCATGGAAAAACTGGAACACCAATTTGAGGCCAAAATGACCGTCCTACGGGACTTTGGAGAACATACACCATGGAACGAACCGCTTTACGGTCAGGGATTTTTAAGGGTGCAGATGCCCAACGCCTGTTATGTTGTCCTGGACGAGGTGGTTTCCATGGAAGATTATCTGCAAAGATTGTCCTCCAGAAACAGAAGACATTTTCGAAAGGATGTCCAACCCTATCTCGATAGGGTAAAGACCAAAGTTTTTCACAAGCTATCCAAATCTGAACTTGAACAGGTCAAATACCTGTTTGGGGAAGTTCAGTCCAGAAATTTGGGCCTCAATACCTTTTCCTTTCCGGACTCCCTGATTGAAAAGATGAACGAAAACCATTTGTGGGAGTTTATTGTCCTTTGTTCATTGGATAAACCTGAAAAGATAGTGGGTGTCATGTTCTGCTATACCAATTCGGACCAGGTCTATGTGCCTGCCTTTGTGGGTATGGATTATGACGGTCTGGAAGAGTTTGCCATTTATCGCCAGTTGCTCTACCGGACCATTGAACGGGCCATTGGATTGGGCATTCCCAAAATTGATTTTGGGTTGACCGCAGCCTTTGAGAAACGGAAACTCGGTGCAACGGTTGAGAAAAAATATGCCTATCTCCAGGCCAATGACAATTTCATCCTGGAATTGCTCGGAATCATGGAAGGCCAGCATTAATGGAAAATCGTCATGAAATACCAAAAGCTGCTATCGGAATTTGAAGGCCAATTGGATTCGTTGGAAAGCGGGAACGGGGATATCCTTTTCAAAGCGGAAAAGGGAATCGTTCTCGTAGAGAAAAGTATCCGTAAACTCCAAAAACAGATTACGGGCAAGACCTTTGATACCCAAGCAGACGAAATCTACTTCTTTAAGCATGTCAAACCCCAAATTTTTAGTAAGCTGATCTATTATGTAAAATTGTTCAATATCGAGAGCAAGCGGCCTAGGGGAAATGATACGGCACAGATCAAATACCTCCAGCACCAGATCGATAAGTTCCAGACCTTCTTCAATGATAACCTTGAATTTTATAATTATTACCGTCGTGGGGCGATGTCCCTGGACGAACAATATTTTGTTAGGGGGAACCGAGATCTAAGGCTTCCCCTTGAATCCTTCCACTTTTTGATCGATGACCAGTTTTCCACCTGTCAGGATGGTACCGTGGCCACGATTATGGCCTATGACATGCTCATTGTATACCTGAGAAAGGAGGTGGATGACTTAACCAATGCTTTGGAACCCCAAAAAAACACACCTATGGAAAAACCTTCAAAACTGTTCTGGACCGGGAGCAAGACGGACCTTATAGAACTTTTATATGCCTTACATGCCAGTAATTCCATCAACAGCGGAACAGTTGATATCAAGGAAATGGCATCCCACTTTGAACACTTTTACAATGTGGACCTAGGCAATTACTATCACACCTTTATTGATATTCGATCAAGAAAGACCAGTAAGACCCGCTTTTTGGATAAGTTGATCGAGATGCTGAACCAGCGTATGGAATCTTTGGATGAATGAAACGTTTTTTTCCCAAGTTGGTACCAACTTGGGAATTTGCATTTTGATGGGTCATAGGGGTATAAACTTGAGATTTATGAGCCCATTATTGGATGTACATTGTTTAAATTGAACCAAATACCATCAAATCCTATGCATTGAAAAAAACACCCACCTTGGTACCAACTTGGGAAGTTTTTTCAATTTTGTTTTTGAGTTTTGTCCCTGAAAGTCAAATCAGTGGATGGGTCACCAAATGACCTAAAAATCATGCAGTGGCCCTTCCTATTAAAACACAAAACACATGGGAGCGACCATCATTACCACCGAAGATTTAAGGGAGTTCAAGATCGAACTGTTGGAGGACATCAAGGACCTTTTGCAGAACGAAAAGGGACAACGCAACAAAAAATGGCTCAAATCAAATGAGGTGCGGGACCTCTTGGGCATATCCCCGGGCACCCTTCAAAACCTAAGGATCAATGGGACCCTGCCCTATACAAAGATAGGAGGGGTGCTCTACTATGAATACCATGAGATCATGGAAGTACTGGAGCAGAACAAGGTTCATAACCGCATCTAAGATGGAGGACATCAATTATATCAAACACCTGAACGGGGTGTTTGCCCAGTTTGCCAAGGACAACCGTTTGAACCCGACCCATATCAGCCTGTATATCGGACTCTTCCAATTATGGAACCAAAACTATTTTGTAGCCGAGTTCTATATCAGTAGGGAAGAGGCCATGGCTTATGCCAAAATAGGATCCAAATCGACCTATCACCGCTGCATCCGAGAGCTCAGCCATTGGAACTATATCCTGTACTCCCCGTCCCACAATCCCTACAAGGGCAGCCGGATCAAGATGTTCGATTTTGGGACAAGTACTGGACAAGCCCTGGACCAGTACCGTACCAAATTCGGGACAAGCAGTGGACAAGCGTTGGTACCTATAAACAAACTTATACAAACAACTAAAAACATTACAAACGGGAAGAAACGGAAAAAAATGAAAAAGAAAGTTTTTGAGATCGAAGAAAACAATGCCAAACGCACCCCCACTGTCCCATATCTGGACAACTTGCGGACTAGCAAGGACAAGGACTACAACGAACCGCTATGAATTTTAAGGCCCCACATATCATCACCGAAGGTGCCATAAGCTATGAACTGGGCTCCTTGAAGGGCAGGGAGATCAAATACGATTTCGATAAGATCCTGGTCTACCTCGATGCCAAGGGAAAACTCCTGTTCGGCAAGAAGTTCAGGATGCACAGGGAGGACCGGGAGATGCTGTACAAGCTCAGTCTCTACTTTATCAGGGACAGGGAACGTTGCAAACAGTTCGGGATCGATGTGGATAAGGGCCTTCTCCTTTCAGGTCCGGTAGGCTGTGGGAAGACCAGTTTGATGAAACTGTTCAAGTTCATGGTGCCCCACCAAAGGCCTTATGAAGTCATTCCCTCCAGGAACATTGTCTTTGGCTTCAACCATTTGGGCTATAAGATCATAGGGGACTATGGAAACACCCAATCCTTTTGTTTTGACGACCTGGGTGTGGAACCTGATGGGGTCCATTTTGGAAAGGAGTGCAATGTCATGGGGGAGATCTTGCTGTCCCGCTATGAGCTGTTCACGGACCATAAGATCAAGACCCATGCCACCACCAATCTCAATGCACAGGAACTCGAATCAAGGTATGGGAACCGAGTAAGGTCAAGAATGCGGGAACTCTTTAACCTAGTGGGATTCGATAAGGACAGTAAGGACAAAAGAAAATAAGGTTTTGTGGCGGTGTAGCATGTAGCTTTGAATTTTGGCGAATTGCAACACTTTTTGATGGGCCGATCAGCCACTTTTGACGTTTTTCTGCTTTTGTGATGGGAACCAGATGGCACTTATGAACAAGGACTGGTCAAGGAACAATTAAATCTGTACGGATTCCTGACCAATTGAGCTTCTTTCTATGCAGCTAAAATGATATTCACAAATAATTGATAATCAGTTATTTGAATATATATCTATAATACTTTTCACATATCAATAATCGTCTAACCCTTAAACGTTTACGATATGCGAAAATCTTTCTTCATCACCTTAGTATTGCTTTTTACCTCCAGTGCCCTTTTGGCCCAGATCGGGGGTATTGAGGATTCGGTCAACGATATTTCAGACACCATTCGGGCCATATTTCCCATCATATTGGGGGTCATCTTTTTAGTGGGCTTCCTTTTTAATGCCGGACATTTCTTTGGAGAGAATGCTGACCTAAAAAGGGGCATTACCCGGGTCTTGGTCTTTGTGTTGATTGCCGGGGCCGTTGTGGGCATCTTTACCTATCTCATCGGAATTGTGGTCTGATGAAACAGTTCGAGGTCTATAGGAATATACGAAAACGGGCCATGATCATGGGACTGTCCATTTCCCTGTTTGCCCTGATGATGGTTGCTGTCATCGGTTCGCTTTTGATCATCATTTTTTCTTTTCATTTTGGTGTCATCGTGTGCCTACTGCTCTTCAATGCCCTGCTCTATGGGGCATTGTTGCAGTGGGTGAAGAAACCCCTCCAATTCAAGGTAGTGCAAACCTTTCCCAAGACCATTAGCCTAAAACAAGTGAATCCCTTTGAATATGTCTAAGCTCAATTTCAATTCATATCATCCATTACTGGATATCCAGAACCATGTGGTCTTTGGGAGCAATGGCAATGTGGTATTGTGTTATCAGGTGGAACTGCCAGAGATTTATTCCCTTTCTGAAACGGATTTTGAGGAGCTGCACGGGATGTGGTTCCAAGCCTTTAAATCCTTGCCCGTGGGTACGGTTATCCATAAACAGGATATTTATCAAAAGAAGGGCTATGATGCTTTTAACCTTCCAAAGGAAACTTTTCTGGCCAAGGCCACCCATGATTATTTTGTGGGTAGGGAGCATTTGGACCATCAGAGTTATCTCTTTTTTGTACTTCCTCTTGACAAGGCCCTTAATGCCACCAAGTATGTCAATCCCTTTCGAAAAGTGGAGAAAGGGTTGCACCGGAAACTGGATGTGCAGGTAGCTGAATTTGTGACCGCCATCAACGATGCGGTATCCTATGTCAACAATTCCAAAAGCGTGTCCATGGTTCCTATGGAACCTGAAGACATATTGGAGCATACCCATGCTTATTTCAATGGATTCAATCAAGGTTTTGATACGGATATCCAGCTAGGAAAAGGCCCATTGGAAATTGGTGACCATTATTTCGATGCGATGGCCATCAACAATGAAGAATGTTTTGGAGAAATCGTGCAAAGCAGTGTGCCCAATGGGAAATTCAGTTCGGACGGGTTCAGTTTTCATAAAGGTTTTTTGGACGGTCTCGGGTTGGAGTTGGGGGAGAACCATATCATCAACCAAATCCTTTATCTGGACGATACCCATCAATGGCGTAAACTATTGGACAAAAAAATTGAGGAACTCTCCAAGAGCTCCAATTTTGGCTCCCAGAACAAAGTGGTTCGCAACAAGGTCCAACATATCTTGGATCGGATCAATGGGGATGATACCGCACGGATTGTTCGCGGGCATGTGAACATTGCTTATTGGCATACGGAAGTTGGGGTGTTGAAGCGGATTGCTTCTGGCATCAAGGCGCAATTGAAGGAACTGGATATACGACCCTATCAACCCCATGGGGAGGAGCGCACCCATTATTTTTTGAACTCCTATCCCAGTCATGCCTCCAACTTTTCCAATGAAGATCTTTTTGTGATGGACCTAAAGGCAGCCCTTTGTCTGTATATCAACAATACGAATTATCGATCTGATGAAACAGGAATCGTTTTTAATGATAGACAGTACAATATTCCTGTGGTCAAGGATGTATGGGACGAGGGGAAAAGGCGTATCAAGGCGCGGAACTTTGCCATTTTTGCCCCGACAGGGGAAGGGAAATCCTTCTTGGCCAATAATATCCTACGTCAATACTTTGAGGCCGATGTACGACTGGTCATTATCGATTTAGGGGGTTCTTATGCCAAATTTGCCCAATTGTATCCCGATGATCACGTGGTCCTTCGCTATGAGCAAGGCAAGAACTTGGGTATTAATCCCTTTTATATTTCTGATCCGTCCGATTTGACCCCTGAACGATTGGAAGATCTGGCCCTGTTCCTTTTGGAGCTCTTGGCGGAAAGCCATGTGACCAAATCCAAGGAAGTGGCCTTGAAAAAAGTGTTGTTGCACTATTATAATAAGATCATGGAGGGGCATTCCTTGGCTTCCCTATATCAATTCGTGGACAAGCACAAGGATACCTTGATCGAGGAAACCCAAGTTCAGGAATCCGATTTCAATGTCTATGGATTTTTGCACATCCTTTCTGAATATGTGGATGGGGGCCTGTACAGTTTTCTGTTCCATGTGGCAGAAGACCAGACCTATAAGATCGAGGACAAGCGTTTAATTGTCTTTGAGTTGGACGAGGTGCGCGACAATAGGGAAATCCTGTCCGTAATGCTCAAATTGATCAAGTCCGCTATCCAAAGGACCATTTGGCGAAACCGTTCGGAAAGGGGCATTATCCTCTTTGATGAGTTTGCCAAGCAGCTCAAGTTTCCCCATGTATTGGAGAGTGTGGAGTTCTATTACCAGGCCATCCGAAAACAAAACGGGGCCATTGGCATCATCCTGCAATCCATCAACCAATTACCTGAAAATGCCACTTCGGCAAGTATCTTGGAGAATACCCAAGTCGTGTACAGTTTACGGAACGAAAAGGGCTATGATGAACTGGTAAGGCGATTGAACCTGTCCAACCATGATCTCAATCAATTGAAGTCCCTTAGAAACAATCTCACTGGGGAACGCAAATACACAGAAATCTTTATCAAGATCGGAAAGGAGAGCAATGTCTTTCGCTTGGAGGTGCCCCCAGAGGTCTATGCCGCTTATCTCACCGATGGGATGGAACATGGTCAGCTCATGGAACTCTTTGCACATTCCGGGGATATGGAACGGGCCATTTCGGAATTTATTAATCAACAAAAGAAAATGATATGAGAATAGATTGGAAACAAACCTTATGGAAAAATCCCCGGTTATGGATGTTGGCGCTGTCCTTGACCCTGTTATTGCCTGCAGGCGCTGCCTGCCAAGGGATGCCGGTGTATGACAATACGAACTTTATCAGCATGACCAAATCCCTGTTGGAATCGGCCAAGCAGACGGCAGAGCTGTTGAAGACCGTGGAGTTCCTAAAAGAACAGAAAGACAATATTGTCAAGGTGAACAACACCATCCGGCAGTTGAAGGCAGTAAGGGAACTGGCCCGGAACAATGAGATTTTGTTCCGTACCGTCCAGACCGATCTGCGGGATATTTTGAACTCCCCTTATATAAAGGCAAGTGAGGTGGAACAGGTGTCCCTTGCCTTTGAGCAGATTATGGAGACTGCTATTGATGATCTGGATTTTGTCAACCAGATTCTGTCGAGTGATTTCTTGAAGATGACCGATGCGGAGCGTACGGCCATTTTGATGGAAAAGAAGGTCCAGTCCCAGGAAATGGTGGCCGAATTGGAGGTCAAGACACGAAGGTACCGGGAGATCATCTCCTTCCGTCGGATGCAGGACATCATCAATAACCGGGAAACAGAATACTGATGGCTGGTTTCTTTTTGGGTATCGGATTGGAATATGTGGATGCGGTCTTCCAGACCATCAAGGACAGTGATTTCTCCCAATACACTATTGTGGGGATGAAGGCCTTGGCCGTACTGTTCTTTCTGATCAATATTTTGAAGAAATACAATGAGGGCATTGCCACGACCGATGGCCATACCTGGGGGTTGACCCCAACGGAACTGGCCAAGAATTTCTTGGTGGTGCTCCTGGTCATTTTCTCCACCGAGATATTGGGAGTCTTCGATGGGATCCTGGTGGCCATCGAGACCCAATACCGGGACACGGCTCCGGCACTCCTCCCGTTACAGCTGCGGGATGTGGACCTGGAACGGGATGTGGGTGCCTTGGAAGCCGCCAAGAAAGCCATGGCGCTCTTGTACGAGGCCTTGGTTACTCCCTTGTACGGATTAAAGGTCTTGGCCTTTATCATCGGGGTCTTGCTTTGGTTGATGGACCTGTTCATCTATCCTTTGTTCCTTGCAGAACGGTATTTCCTATTGGGGATCCTACAGGCCTTTTTTCCCTTGGTCATCAGTTTGGCCGTCTTTGAGAAGTTTCGACCCTTGGCCTATCAGTTTTTTAAGTTGTACGCAGCGGTGTATATGCTGGTGCCCGCCTTCTTTTTGGTCAATGTGTTCGTCAACAACCTCTACACGGAGATCAGTACCAACTTTTGGGGCAACCTCTTTGGTTTCGACTTTGGGAGTGAATTCTTTGCCTCCATCATTGAACTCGGGACCATTGGCTTTATCGTGCTGCTCAAATTTAAATTGTACCGAAGGGCGACCAGTTTTACCCTTCGATTGTTCACCGGTTAAATTGAAGTCTATGAAAACGCCTTTTAAAAATATAGTGCAGGTATTGCGGTTGAACCGCTGGGTGGTTCTTTCCGTGGTCATCGTCTCGGGGTTGATATGTTCGGTTTCCATTATGGTGGTAGCCAAAATACACCAGAATAGTTTGGACCATGCCTTTGTGGTCAATGGGGAAGGGGAGGTCATCCCATTGCATTGGGTGAATCAACGGGAGCACTTGGAAGTTGAGGCCCTGGCCCATTTGGAACAGTTCCATAGATGGTTTTATGGGGTGGATGCCGGAAGTTATGAAACCCATATGGAAAAGGCCCTTTGGTTGGGCAATGCCTCCGTTGGTGCTGTCTTTCAACAGAAAAAGGCAGACGGTTTCTATAACCGGTTGTTGCAATATTCCCTTGTGCAAGAGGTCATCCGAATCGATACAGAGCTGGATTGGGATGGGTCTTCCTTTGCGTTTAGGACCCAATTGCATATACAGATCAATCGGGGAACCGTCACCGATACCTATGAACTGGTGACCTCGGGACATTTGATCCAGGTGGAACGGAATTTTCCCCATAATCCTCATGGATTGTTGATCACTGATTTTTTTGAAAACTCACTTCGTAAACTAGAAACTCATGAAAACACAGAAGAATAAAATAGTTTTTGTGCTGGTACTGGCATGTATGGTACTCTTTATCACCATATATAGCATCGTCACTTTTGGTAGGCCAAAAAAGGAAAGCCTTGATGTAGGGAGGATCCCAATGCCGGATCTGGAGGACACTTCGGTGGAGTTTGAAACCAAACTGGAAGCCGTGGAAGCCATCAAGGTGGAAAAACAATCCACGGCACCCCAAGTGTATCCCGACCACATGGTGGATGATAAAGGGTATTTCAATCCCGATTATATGGAATATGAAAAGCAGCGTATCATAGACAGTGTCTTTGATACCAATGCCTTTACTGCGAAAAAAATTTCTGTATCGGATGCAGGTGTAATGCCCAAGTTGGGGACTGTAAAGAAGGTAAAGGTAGACGATGAAAAGTTGACAATGGGTTCCCCAAGGACGGAAACGGAGCTAGGATTGGTACATCAACTGTTCTTTGCCTCCAATCCAAAAAGGAACCGTTCCGATGGAAATTTACCAACTACTGCTGTGGCCAAGGTGTATGTGGATGGGGACCAGACCCTTCGGGATGGACAACGATTGGACTTGCGACTCGCCCATGACTATGTTGTGGAAGGGAAAAGGATGCCAGGAGGTACCCGCCTCTATGGCTTTGTAAAGATAAGGCCCAACCGGGTGATGGTGGAACTTACCCGATTGGGGACAACCCTTATGGATATGCAAGCCTATGATGCCCAGGATGGGCAGGAAGGGATTTATGTGAAGAACCATCTCCGGGGTGAAGTGGTGGATCGGTCTTTGGATGAGGGCCTTGGAGAGATCAATGTGCCGGGTGTGCCCCAGTTCAATGGGATCAAACGCATATTTCAGCGTGATCAACGTACTGTTAAAGTTCAGATTTCCGACCATTATCAATTTTTCTTAATACCTAGATTATGAAAACACTAAACGTCATCATTGCAGTAATGCTAATGGCCTATGGGCACACCGTATCGGGCCAAAAGGTTTTGGACACCATCCAAGCCAATTCACAAATGAACGTGGCCCTCTTTTTTCCCAGTCCCATCAAACAGGCTATAACGGGAAACACTAAAGCGATCTTTACCTATAATCGGGAAGAAGCTCAATATTTTGGGCTATTGCAGGCCACAGCCAACACCATTACCAACCTTTTGGTGGTCACCATGGACGGACAAGCATATGAATTTAAGGTGGCCTATAGGGAAAACGTTGCCCAAACCCATTTTTTTGTGGACAAGGCGCACAGCATTGGTCCAGTACAGCCATTACCTGGTAAAAAAGGGGATTCCTTGGCTTCCCACACAGCTCGATTTGCTTTTTTAAGTGGATTGCTATCAAGTGATGGAAATGGTGCCTTGGCATCGGTGCGAAGAAAGGGAATCCGATTGCGGTTGAAAAGGTTGGTCTACCGAAACGCTCAAGTATTTATGGTCGTAGAGGTGCGCAACCGATCAGGCATTGATTTTGAAGTAGGCACCCTTGAGGCCCTAAGGATAAATGGCAGCTTGAAACGGAGATCCTCGTATCAAGAAACCAGGTTGGTACCCCATTATATCTTTGAACGACCCAAAATTATTAAAACCGGGACTTCCCAACGATTTGTACTTGTGCTACCCAAATTTGTCCTATCCCATAAGGAGCATCTAAGACTGATTCTCTTGGAAAGCCGTGGAGGCAGAAGGTTGGAGCTCAACTATTGACCTATCGATAAAGAGAAGTGGAATCCCTTATAGGATATATAATTTAACATGAAAACAAAATTTTGCCATAACAAAGGTTATAGTGTTGGCCAAGAAAGGAAATGAAATAGGAATGGTACACCTCAGGAAAAATGGAACTGGCTTCCAGCTGTATTAAAAGCATTGGCACATCAGCATATCATTGTCATCCAACCGTCCGATTCAAGTCATGGATAGTTTGTTAGTGAAGGAATGAAAGGGACATCAGTCGCAACAACCTGATCCATTGCTGGAAGTGTAGATGGCGACTTTAGAATTCCTAAAGATTTGAGATCTTTATTTATACCTTAAATTTAAGGTATGAAGATTCTTATTGCAGAAGATGAGACCGAACTCCAGAAATCCATTGCCACCTATTTGGAAAGGGATGGCAATGTCTGTGAAATGGCTTCAGACTACCACGAGGCCCTCTATAAGATTGACCTCTATGAATACGATCTGTTGGTCCTGGACATCAACCTGATCACCGGTAGTGGATTGGATATCCTAAAACTGTTGAAGCGCAACCGTTCGGAGACCCCGACCATCATCATCTCCGCCAACAATTCCTTGGACGATAAACTGGAAGGATTGGATCTGGGTGCGGATGATTACCTGACCAAACCCTTTCATTTGGCCGAACTCAATTCACGGATAAAGGCGGTTTTGCGAAGAGGTAAGTTTGGTGGCAATGACCGTTTGGAGTTCCACGAGATTTCCATTGATACACGCTCTAGGACCGCTTATGTCAATGCCCAAGCCCTTTCCTTGACCCGTAAGGAATTCGATCTCCTGCTTTTTTTTATTACCAATAAGGGACGGGTGCTTTCCAAAGAGATCATCGCCGAACATTTATGGGGTGACCATAGCGATCTTGCGGATAATTTTGATTTTATTTATGTCCATATCAACAACCTGCGTAAAAAATTGACCGAAGCCGGGGCCAAGTATATCAAAACGGCCTACGGAAGTGGATATAAGTTCGTGGAAGAGTGACCTATGGGGGATACCTTGAAAAAAATACGATTGATCCGAAAGACTTCCAAAACTTTTTTGGGAATCAGTGCCCTGTTGATGTTGGTCAGTACGGTGGCCCTTTATTTCTATCTGAGGAACCTGCTCCAGGCTGAAGTGGAGGAAGAACTTCGTTCCACCGAGGCACGGATCGAAAGTTCCCTGATCGAAAACCCAGAGCCGTTTCAATTGTCCCCTGTGGTCGAGATCCAAAAGGTATCCCTGTTGGGCAGGGAGGTGCTAAAGGATACCATCATCTATGACCCCTCCCAAGATGAAATGGAGGAGTTCAGGGAACTGTCCACCTTTTCCGAGATCAATGGCGAAAATTATAGGATCACCGTCCGCGCACTCGTGGTGGAATCGGAGAATATCTTGATCGCCGTGGTCATTTCCTATTTGGTGATCATCCTGTTGGTATTCCTGTTCCTGTTTTATGTGAATCGTTCGAGGAACCAAAAACTGTGGACCCCTTTTTTCCACAACCTGGAGCAAATGAAACGGTTTTCGCTCAGCTCCGATGCTCCCATCGCCCTGATGGACAGTGAAATTCTGGAGTTCTCCGAATTGAATACAGAGATCAAGATCTTGACCAATAAGGTCCGTTCGGATTATCGGAACCTAAAACAATATACGGAGGATGTATCCCATGAGATGCAGACCCCCTTGGCCATCATACAGGCAAAGATCGAGAACGTGATCAATATGGAGGAACCATTGGACGACCAGCAGTTCGAACAACTCACCTCCATCCAAAGGGATATACAACGACTCTCCCAAATGACCAAGCGCTTGACCTTGTTGACCAAGATCGAGAACAACCAGTTCGCCAATATCGAGCAATTGGATATCACGAGGCTCATGGCGGAAACGGTCCAGGACTTTTGTGAGATTTCCAACAATGTTATCAAGGTCGATTTCGAACATCCCATTAAGGTGGATATGGACCGCTATCTGGCATCGGTGCTCTGTAACAATTTGGTCTCCAATGCCATCAAATACAATCTCGCCCAACAAAATATTGTAGTGGCATCGACTGTGGATGATATTTCCATTTCAAATGCGGGTACAACACCCCTGAAACATCCCGACCATCTTTATAACCGATTCTATAGGGAGTCCGATGGGATCAAGGCAACGGGGCTCGGCCTGGCCATTGTAAAACGGATCTGTGACCTTTATGGTTTTGGGATCGATTATCGGTTTTCGGGGGACAGACATGTGTTCACCATCCATTTTGGGAAGAAATCAATCAGGGAAAATGTAAAACTTTAAATTCCCTTAAGGTTTCGATCCTAGATTTGACATTTAACTTAAAACGTTTTCCATGCGAAGCCTATATGCCCTGTTATTTTCCTTTATCTTTTCTTGCCCCTTGTTTTCCCAAGAGACCATTACCATTTCCGGTCAGATCTTGGATGCCGAATCCAAGGAACCCCTGGCCTTTGCCAATGTGGCCGTGCATGAGTTGGATACCAATGCCCTGGTGACCGGGGCGATCAGTGATGAGCAGGGAAGGTTTACCATTGATGGCGTAGCGTTGGGGGAATATAGACTCTATTTTTCCTTTATCGGATTTGCCACTTTGGAGCGGACCTTGGTGGCAGGGGGATTGAACAACGTGTTCGACCTCGGTAAAGTGGAATTGCTGCCCAGTGCCCAAAGTTTGGGGGAAGTGGAGGTAGTGGGCCAACAGGCCACCACCAATGCCGATCTCAACACAAAGACCTTTAGCCTTGAGGACAATATAGCCCAATCCGGGGGGTCGGTCATGGATGCCATGAAAACGCTGCCTGGGGTCACCTTTGACCAAGAGGGGAAGGTCGTCCTCAGGGGCAGTGACAAGGTGGTGGTCCTTATCGATGGGAAACAGAGCAGCCTTACAGGGTTTGGAAACCAAAAAGGGCTGGCTAATATCCCCGCGTCCAACATTGAAAAGATCGAAATCATCAACAACCCTTCGGCAAAATATGATGCCAATGGGTTTGCGGGTATCGTGAACATCATCTATAAAAAGGAACGACAGGCGGGGCTCAACGGGGACGTGGGGCTATCGTTTGGTCTCGGTGCCCTGGGCAAACGACGGGCCGATACCCCAACGGATCTGGGCAGCTACTCGGTCAATCCCAAATTGATTCCCAGCCTCAATCTCAACTATAAAAAAGGAAAACTGAATTATTTCCTGCAATCGGAGTTTATCCTTCAGGAAGCCTTGCCGAACAATGAGTTCACCACGAGGAATTATGATGACGGCCGCAATATCCTTTCCCAGGTGCCCGAAAACCGGAGACAATTTCGATCCATCGTCAACGGAGGGGTCGATTATGATTTGGATGACCGCAACAGTTTAACCTTTTCCGGTCTATATGATCGCGAAAAACACATTGATACCGCCCAGGTGGCCTTTGTGGACATGGATGCCAACCAACGCAACCGATTTTATAGTTGGCAGGAAGAGGAGATCACCCGCTTCATCAATGCCACGGTGAACTATAGGCATTCCTTTGCACAACTGGGACATACCCTCAGTGCCAGTGCCCAATACACCCAGGGGCTGGAGGATGAGACCTATTCCCTGAACGATAGTTCTGCAGTGCGCATCGGTACGGACAAAACCAATATCAGGGCCATTGAGAACACCACCAGTATATCCACGGACTATGTGAGGCCCTTACGGTCGGGCCGGATGGAATTGGGGGCCAAACTGCGGATAAGGCGATTGCCCGTGGACTATACCATCACACCGGGGAACCAGTCCATCATCTATCCCGGTCTGGGCAGCTTTTCGGATTGGGGGGAGAACCTTTATGCCGGATATGCAAATTATGTCCTTGAAAAGGAAACGTTCGATATCGAGACGGGGCTCCGCGCCGAACTGACCGATGTTTTCTACGACCTGGACCCGGTCAATAGTTATTATCCCAACAATGACAAGTACGATTATTTCGAACTGTTCCCCAGTGCACGGTTTACCTATAAATTGGGGGGGCACAACAAATTGTCGGTGTTCTACAACCGCAGGATCGACCGTCCGGGGGAACCGGAACTCCGGATTTTTCCTAAGTATGACGATCCCGAACTGCTCAAAGTGGGCAATCCCTATTTGCGGCCACAGTTCACCAATGCCGTGGAGTTGGCCCATAAATATAGCTGGTCCACAGGATCCATTTTTACGGCAGTGTACCACAGGATGATCAAGGACCAGTATATGAGGGTCTACAGCATTGATGCTTCCAATCCGGACTATGACATTGTCAACCGCATTTACCAGAACACGGGAAGGGCTACCAACACAGGGGTCGAGCTGTTGTTGGCCCAGGATATTTCCAACAAGGTAAAGGTATCGGGTACTTTTAATTGGTACTCCAATGCCATTGATGCCTATCAGGGAACTTTGCTATTCCCCTATGAAAGGACTTTTACGGTGGAGGAATCCACAGCGGATGCCTGGAATGCCAAGTTGAATGCGGAGCTTCAATTGGAACATAATCTGGCCATCCAATTGACAGGCATCTATTATTCGGACAAGAACATCCCCCAAGGCAAGGAACTCTCAAGATCTTCAGTGGACCTAGGCCTCAAAAAGGGTTTTTGGGACAAAAAAGCGGAACTGACCTTCTCCGCCACCGATATCTTCAATCGGTTCGGGATCCGCCAAGAAGTAACGGACCAAGGATTTACGGCCCTGTACCAAAACTATTTCGAGACCCAGATTTTCCGGTTGGGACTTCGGTACAAGCTATAGGGAGGTAAATGAATGGCGATGGGGCCATCTTTAGATTTGCTTTAAACCATCTTTAGAATTGGAGTGTAGTTTTAGGTCAGATATAAAAATTGGAACCATGAAAAACAAAAGATTTATTATTGGACTACCCCTTGCTGCCCTTTTGGGTCTTGCACTCTTTGCCTTTGCAAGTAACCGTTCTGTTCCCCTAAAAGTAAAGGCGGCCTTTGTCAAAAAGTTTCCCCAAGGAAAGAAAGTGAAATGGGACAAGGAATCGGATGCTGAATGGGAAGCTGAATTCAAAATGGACGGGATTGAATATTCAGCGAATTTCCTGGAAGATGGGACTTGGAAGGAGACGGAACATGAAATTGAACAAAAGGATATTCCAGATACCGTCAAGGCTACCTTGGACAATGAGTTGCCCGGGTATGAAATCGAAGAGGCGGAAATTTCCGAGACCGTTGATGGCCTGACCTATGAATTTGAAATGGAAAAAGGGGAGGAAGAACTGGAAGTAAGTATCGATGTCCATGGAAAATTGATCCATAAACAGGTCGTCGATGAAGAAGGGGAAAAGAATCAAGACTAAAGTTTAGGTTTGAGTTTGAGTTGGTTTTTGATGGAGGTCGGGAGTTCATGCTTCCCGACCTTTTTCAACTTGTGGAATCCCATGGGTACTGTCGGTTTTCCTAAAATACGTTGAAGACCATGGAGTGGAAGATTCAATTTTATAAAATGTAAGGAATGAGGATTTTTTGGATGACAGGGTCAAGAGGTAAGCGTTGGCTTGACCAAGTGACTTTGGGTTCGGGAAGGCTCCTGGGATGTTTGCTGCTGCAGGCCGTAGCTTGTACCACAAAGCTGCCCGATACCATCGATAGTGCCTTTACCTCCAAGTTCTTGAATGCAAGGGATGTCGAATGGCACTATACTCCTGATGGCCATTGGCTGGTATCCTTCTATATGGAAAGATTCGACTATATGAGCGCGAGCTATACCTTGGATGGCCTGTTGGAATATGTTGAATTGGAGCTGCATGGGGAGGAAGTTCCCAAGCAGCTGATGGATAGGGTCAAAAAGACCTATCCTGAAGGTGACGTATACGAGGTCTATGAGCGGAACCGGGAAAATTCGGCAGAGTACATCTTTGAACTTGTGGACCACGGAAGCCTTTTTGGCGTCGATTTTTTTGAGGATGGCCACAGCCAAATCATACCCCCCGATGACTATCGCTTTACTTCTAGGGTTTTGGTCGGGGACTGATCTCGAATTTACAAGGGGATAACTTTAAGTTTCCTTAAGAATTGGATCCTACCTTCGATTTTCAAAAAGTACCATGTTGACCAAAATCTTTCCGGCCCGGTATGCATTGTTGAGGGCTTTTGTTCTTATTTTTTTGTCCATTTCCCTTGTGGTTCGGGGCATATTGTTGGTTTGGGACTTTCAGGAGACCGATACCGGTCCCTTGTCCCTTATTTGGACGTTTGTAGTCGGTTTTGTGTTCGACTTGGCGACACTTTCCTTTTTTGTGATTCCCTATCTGGTTTATCTTGTGTTGGTGCCCTCCAAATGGTCCGGTTCCCTCTTGGATCGGGTCCTGACCTTCTTTGGGTTCTTTTTGGGCATCTTTATCCTATATTTTTCGTTTCTGGGGGAATTTACTTTTTGGGATGAGTTCCATAGAAGGTACAATTTTATTGCCGTGGATTATTTGATCTATACCTATGAGGTCGTGCAGAACATCAATGAATCCTATCCCTTGCCCTTGTTGATCGGAACCCTTCTGGGGCTGGTGGCGGTGACCTTTTGGTTGTTGTTCAGGTTTGGGGTCTTTCAAAGGACTTTTACCCCTGGCACCCATTTCGCACAACGGTCCTTATCAGCTGTACCATGGTTGGTGGTCTTGGTGCTCTCGGTATTTTTATTGACCAATGAACAGGCGGAATGGTCAAGCAATCGCTATAACAACGAAATTTCCAAAGCGGGCATCTATTCCTTTTTTGCGGCCTTTCGGAACAATGAACTTTCGTTCCCGGATTTCTATATGACCGTTGAAGATAAAGAGGCATTTGCCCGTGTGAAAAATGAACTGGCCAAGGATGGGGCAACTTTTGTGCACCCTGATGCGGAAGAAATCCTTCGAACCGTAACAACCACGGACAGTATTGTGTTGGACGTCAGGCCCAATGTGGTCTTTATCTGTGTGGAAAGCCTTAGTGGAAAGTTCCTGAAATCGTTCGGGAACGAACTGGATCTGACCCCAAATCTGGATTCCTTGGCAGGGGAAAGCCTCTTCTTTACCCAACTGTATGCCACAGGTACACGCACCGTAAGGGGCATGGAGGCCATCACTTTGAGCATTCCCCCTACACCGGGGAGAAGTATTGTCAAACGGGTGGACAATGCAGGGCTGTTCACCATCGGGGAGGTGTTCGAACAAAAAGGGTATGAACGGAACTTTTTCTATGGAGGGGATGGCTATTTTGATAATATGAACTCCTTTTTTGGGGGCAATGGTTTCAACATTGTGGACCGTGGCCGTGGATTTCTAATGGATAAGAGCATCCGGACCAAAAGGACCAATATCGATGATGACGAGGTCACCTTTGAAAATGCATGGGGTGTCTGTGATGAGGACATCTACAATAAAGTTTTGAAAGAAGCGGACCGGGCCTACGGTGCAGGGCAGCCTTTTTTTGATTTTGTGATGACCACTTCCAATCACAAACCTTATACCTATCCCGAGGGGAAAATAGACATTCCCTCCGGTACGGGACGGAATGGGGCGGTAAAATATACGGATTATGCCATCGGGGAGTTCCTTCGTAAGGCCAAGGGAAGACCATGGTTTGCCAATACGGTCTTTGTGATCATGGCTGATCATTGTGCCAGCAGCGCAGGCAGGTGGGAATTGGATGTGCAGAATTACCAGATACCCGCACTGATCTATAACCTGCCTCAAAAAAATACAGGAAAGATCAATAACCTTTGCTCACAGATCGATATGTTTCCGACCCTGTTCGGCTTATTGGGCTGGGACTATACCTCCAACCTTTTTGGAAAGGATGTACTACAGATGGCACCAGAAGAAGATAGGGCCTTCATCGGTAACTACAGAAAGTTGGGGTTGTTGAAAGGGAACCAGGTCATGGTACTTGGAGACCAAAAGAATGCCAATTTCTATGATTGGGATCCTTCCGACAACAGTCTGAAAAGTATCCCTACGGACCGGGCTTTTCTCGATGAGACCATTTCGTGGTACCAGGTGGCTGATTTCCTCTATTCCAATGGAGGGCTTAAACTTCAGGATTGATGGGGCATCAGAGAATTCATTTTATTGTCAATCCCATTGCGGGCAAGGGGGAAAGGGTGCTCAATGAGGCCTATTTAGATCAGTTTTTTATCAAGAGCTTTCATCGGTTGACCGTAAAATATTCCCAATACAAGACCCACGCCACCGGTCTGACCAAGGAATCGATAGCTGAGGGTGTGGATATCATCGTGGCCTGTGGTGGGGATGGGACCATCAACGAAGTGGCCTCCTGTCTCGTGGGGACCGGCATCCCTTTGGGCATCATTCCCTTTGGTTCGGGAAATGGCTTGGCATCCAACCTCCATATTCCCAAAAACCTGCATGGGGCCCTCGGACTTTTGCGGAATGCACATACCATCCGCATTGATGCTGGGCGGATGAACGATTGTTATTTTTTCAGTAACACCGGGGTAGGTTTTGATGCCAGTGTCATCAAGAATTATGAATCTTCCAATAGGCGCACTTTATCCGGATATCTGGGAGCATGTATGACCTCATTCAAGGAATTGAAGAAACCTCAGGAAATCGGGATCAAGGCCAATGGGATGCAATGGAGGACAAACCCCTTTCTGGTGTTTGTTTCCAATATCAATGTGATGGGGTATCACCTGAGCCTTACGCCACAGGCATCTTTACAGGATGGGCTTTTGGATGTATTGGTCATTACCAAGATCAACAGGTTCAAAATGTTGGTATTGGGCGTTCTGCTCTTAATCAACAGGCCCTATTTGCTCAAGGAAGCAACACATTTTCAAACCACAGGTCTTGATCTATCAGGACTACCCGGTGCCCATTTCGATTCCCAGATCGATGGGGAGTTCCATCCCATGGAGGACAATACCATTTCCATCGGCATTGAAAAGAAAGCCTTGACCGTCATTGTACCCAGACCAAAAGGATGATGGATAGTATTTCGGGCGCAACTTAAAATTGTCTTTAGATTTCAGTACTACTTTGGTTCCATAATGTTAGGGGAGGATCTTTGGTCCCAATCCCACAAACGAATTATACCATCATGGAAGTACTGTTTTTTGTAGCCACTGGAATCAAGAAAAACATGTCGGCCTTAGGGTTGTCCTTGCTTTTAACCTGTACGGTTTGGGGCATCCATGCCCAGGACAAAACCCTCCAAACGGCAGGGGACGTCTTGCTGGTTTCCCTGCCCGTGGCCAGTCTTACCGGGACATTACTCATCGGGGACCAAGAGGGGAGTTGGCAGTTTACCAAAGGGTTTGTGTTGAACCAGGCCTTGACCCTTGGGATGAAATACGCCATCAACAAACCAAGGCCCTCTGACAATGGGTACCGTGCCTTTCCATCGGCCCATACCTCCACTACCTTTCAAAGTGCTGCCTTTTTACAAAAACGTTACGGTTGGAAATTCGGGGCGCCTGCCTATGCCTTGGCGGCATTTACGGGCTATAGCCGTATTCAGGCCCACAAACATGATGGTTGGGATGTCCTTGCGGGAGCCGTGGTGGGTATCGGAAGTTCCTATCTGTTCACAAGACCCTATAAGGAAGATCGCATGGAGCTTACTTTTTCAAGTGATGGACAAGGGGTCGTCCTTGGATTTAATTATGTCTTTTAAACAATTAAATTAATGAACAGTTGCACGATGAATGAGTAGGAGATTGCCTTTGGGCTCTTAATGGTGAACAACTTGTTCTTGGCCTGAAAACATGTTTAAGCCTTAATATGAGGGTGGATAAAAGATTTTGTATGTATTCCTTCGGTCCCAAAGTTTAATTGTTATAGTCATGTTATGTCAAAATCCAGCACCGGACATACCAGAATCCAGTATTCTCTTCGTAGTGGCCTAATAGGATTTCGGGAACACTGAAAATCCGTATTGCTATTGGGAATGCACCCTTTTATATGCAAAATTGCTCTATTTGCCTATCATCCTTTGATCTGATTACTTCCTATCTTACGTTTTAACAACTGCGCATTGATGGCCACAATGATGGTGCTCAGGCTCATGAACACCGCACCAACGGCAGGGCCCATGACAAACCCTGAGGAATACAGTACACCGGCGGCCAACGGAATGGCGACTACATTGTAGGCCGTTGCCCAAATCAGGTTCTGGATCATTTTGTTGTAGGTGGCCTTACCGAACAGGATGAGATTGGCAATATCCTTGGGGTTACTGTTGACTAAGATGATGTCGGCGGTTTCCGCCGCAACGTCCGTACCGGAACCAACGGCAATGCCCACATTGGCCTTTGCAAGGGCCGGGGCATCGTTCACACCGTCCCCGGTCATGGCCACGAACTCGCCCTTACGTTGGAGTTCTTCCACTATTTCCACTTTTTGGTGGGGCAACACTTCGGCATAATAGCCATCCAAACCGAGTTTTTCGCTAACGGCCCTGGCCGTTTTTTCATTGTCCCCGGTGGCCATCAATACCTTGATGTCGTTCTTCTTGAATACCTGGATGGCATCTTGGGATTCCGATCGTATCTCATCGGCCAGTGCAATGTATCCGGCCAGTTTTTCCTCGATCAACACAAATACCACGGTTTCGGCGGCATCGCTATAGGCGTCTTTGGGAATGGGAATGTTGTTGTCCCTTAAAAAACCGGGACTGACCACTTTTACCGGTTTGTCCTCCACGGTTGCCTCGACCCCTTTTCCAGTGATCGCATGAAAGTTCAAGGGATTGGGAATGGTGACCTTTTCCTCTTGGGCCCTTTTGATGATACCCACGGCAATGGGGTGTTCCGAGCTTTGTTCCAAGGCACTTGCCAGGCGAAGGACTTCATCCGGGGAATAGTTGTCATCGACCGATTGGATTCGGGTAACGCCAAAATCACCTTTGGTCAGGGTCCCTGTTTTATCAAACAACAAGGCCGATATCTTCCGGGATTCCTCAAAGGCGGTCCTGTTGCGGATCAATAGGCCGTTTTGGGCGGATACCGCGGTGGAAATGGCCACCACCAAAGGGATGGCAAGACCCAGGGCATGGGGACAGGCAATGACCATAACGGTCACCATGCGTTCCAGGGCATAAACAAAGGGGAAACCCAGGGCCAACCATACCGCCAGGGTCCCAAAACCAATGGCCAAGGCGATATAGGTCAACCATTTGGCGGCCCTATCGGAAAGGTTCTGCATTTTGGACTTGGTCTTTTGGGCCTCTTCCACCATCGTGATCACTTTGTTGAGGTAACTATCCTTGCCCGTGTGCTCCACTTTGATCTTTAAGGTGCTGTTGCCATTGACGGAACCGCCGATCACCTTGTCCTTTTTCTCTTTCTTTACAGGTTTCGATTCCCCCGTGAGCATGGATTCGTTCAGGTAACTGCTGCCTTCGACGATGGTACCGTCGGCTGGGACCTTTTCCCCCGGCTTGACCAATATGATGTCATCTTTCAATACCGCTTCCAATGGTATGTCCTCTATGGTTTCCCCTTTGACACGGTGTGCTTCGGCTGGCATCATGCTGACCAACAACTGTAAGGCTTTTGAGGCACCAAGGACGCTCTTCATCTCTATCCAATGCCCGAGTAGCATGATGGCTATAAGGGTGGACAGTTCCCAGAAAAAGTCTTGGCCCTTCAGTCCGAATACGGTGGCCGTGCTATAGAAATAGGCTACGGAAATGGCCATGGAGATCAAGGTCATCATTCCCGGTGCACCCTGTTTTATTTCTGACCAAAAACCTTTCAAAAAAGGCCATCCCCCATAGAAATATACAATGGTGGAAAGCCCGAAAAGAAAGTAGGGGTTGCCCGGAAGCAGGAATTCATATCCAAAAAAATCCTGGATCATGGGTGATAGGAACAAAATGGGTATGGTGAGTACCAGTGTTGTCCAAAATCGCTTTCGAAAGTCGGCGATCATCATTTTGTGGTGGTCGTGGCCCATTTGGCCATGTGCGGGGTTGTGCCCCGAATGGTCCCCGGGGCCATGGTCCATTTTGGAGTGGTCGGTCTTATCGTGGTTCATCCGTGAATGGTCGTGGTGTTGGTGCTTTTCCATCATCGGTCCTTTTTAAGGGTTATCGTAATTTTTTTCTCATTTTTTCAGAAATGTTTTCGGCATAGACGCCATAGGCATCCACTAGGATGCCCCTAATGCCATCCTTGGAGGATATGGCGTACAGCACGCTGTTGTCATCGGTGCTGCTCATCCCCTCAAAACGATGGGTCTGGTCGACCTTAAAGTCTTCCGGTCGAATTTCGATTTTAAGGGAAGCGCATTCCAGACAATGGGGCTTGAGATTAAAATCATAGGTATAGCCCTTTGCCTGTAAATCGGATATGGCTTCTGAAAGGGTATCATAATTTTTCATAGGGTTTCGATTTTGGGTTATTGTGATATAACCATTTGTTGTTACAATCTCCATTGATAAATCGTCGTTTTTACAACAGATCAGAATGTATTGTCCTGAAAATGCCCCAGCCATTTAAAGGACGAATGTCCTTACAAAGGGACAAACCAGGGCATAGTGCCCAAGGTGGAAAAAAAAATCAAATCAATAAAGTCCTGTGGAGGATAGGGAGGTTTCGTTCGACCCAAGGGGGGATATAGTCTTTAAAAGGAACAATGCTTTCCTGTAGACCACCAAAGCGATCGGTATGGTAAAAAATGGAGGTATATGGAACTAAGAGTGTATCGAAATCAAGGTCAAAAAATCGAACCATCAGGTCATCCTTGCCAAAATTGGCATAAGTAGCGGTGCTACAGCAATTCTTTTGCTCCAAAGAACACTTCCTTAAGGGGCTTTTGGGGCTTTGAAGCTTTTGGTCGCAGGGTTTTGCCTTTCCTGTCACGGAAAAACTGACCAATTTGTTACAACAAAAATGGGCGTTGGAAGCAAAGGAAGTCGTACTGACCAATACGGAACAGGCTAGAAACAGGGATAATATTTTCGATATGGTTTGCTTCACCTATTAAAATTAAAAAAAATAGTACACCGATCATAAAACATATTGAAATCAATTCGATCTTAACTCACTCATACATTAATAGTTTTTTGTATTCTGATAATGTGGATTGTTCCTGTTTCAAAAGTATGGGAACTACTTATGAAAAAACATGATGGACATCATGTTTTGGATTGGGTGGAACAACTTCATATGCCCATTCGATTTCTGTTGCTTGGGCAACAGGTGAAGCTAAAGGTCAATGTGCCCGATCCACCGACAGGATGTGGTATGGGACAACCTTTGTGGCCCGGCCTAAGAAATTGGTATACCATTATTCCCTTTGGAAGACAAAATAGCATAGCCCGTCCTTCCTTCATTTCTGACATAAGGCCGACCTGAAAAAGCCGTTATGTCATTGCTGGCCAGGGAACGTTGTGTCACACTATATGTAATTGAAAATCAAACCGATGATTTTGTGGGACCTGCTTAGGGTCAGGGCTGTGGAATAGCCAGGATTTTACATGAAATCGCCATAAAAAATATGTTAAATAAAATAGGGTTGTTAAAATTATTGTAGTTTTGTAATCGCATATGAAACTATTTTGGTTCAAAATATTATCTTGTTTCATGGCACTGAATGTGCTGGCCTCCACATTTTCCTTTGCGGTGGGGCAACACTATTGTGGTGAGGATCTTGTTGATTTTTCCTTCTTCGGTAAAGCGGAATCCTGTGGAATGGATGTGCAACAAGCTTCCGATTCGCATGAACATAATCTGCAAAAAAATGGATGCTGTGAAGATGAGACACTTTCTGTCCTCGGGCAGGAAGATCTTCTACTTTCAGTTGAAAATGTAAGTATAGGGGAGCATCAGTTCCTAATTGCCTTCACCTACAGTTACATCAATCTTTTTGAGGGATCACAGGAAAATATAGTTCCTGTCGTACATTACCCTCCGCCCCTTTTGGTCAAGGATATTCAGATTCTTGATCAAACTTTCCTTATTTAAGAGCATATCGATGACGTTTGGCCGTGCTATGGTTTTTGGCATGGCCCTAGGTATTTATTGCCTTTGGAACAATTTCACTATTTCCAACACAATAAACTCATGATATGCTCAATAAAATCATAAAATACTTTTTAGAGAACAAACTGGTGACCGTTCTCGTTTTAATAATGTTGGTTACCTGGGGGATTGTCACTTCCCCCTTCAATTGGAATACGGGCTTTTTGCCCAAAGATCCGGTGCCCGTGGATGCCATTCCCGATATTGGGGAAAACCAGCAAATTGTTTTCACGCAATGGCCCGGACGTTCGCCACAAGATATCGAGGATCAGATTTCTTATCCAATGACGACCTATTTACTGGGGATTCCAGGAGTGAAAACAATCCGTAGTTCATCCATCTTTGGATTTTCCAGTATCTATATCATTTTTGATGATGATGTGGAATTTTATTGGTCGCGTTCCCGGATCCTGGAAAAATTGAATTCACTTCCCACGGGTCTGCTGCCCGATGGTGTTACCCCGACTTTGGGTCCCGACGCCACGGCATTGGGACAGGTATATTGGTATACCTTGGAAGGAAGGGACAAGGATGGCAATCCTACGGGAGGATGGGATCTGCACGAGATACGGACCGCCCAGGATTTTTATGTGAAATATGGATTGAATGCCGTGGACGGGGTGTCCGAAGTGGCTTCGATCGGGGGTTATGTCCAAGAATATCAAGTGGATGTAAATCCGGATGCCCTAAAGGCCTATAATATCCCCTTATACAAGGTCATGGAGGCCGTACGGAAGTCGAACAGGGATGTGGGCGCCAAGACCATTGAAGTCAATCAAGCAGAATATTTGGTCAGGGGCTTGGGATATGTCAAAAATACGGAAGACATAGAAAAGGCCGTGGTTGCCGTCTTTGACAATGTCCCGGTTCGGATCAAGGATATTGGGGTGGTCAGCTTGGGACCGGCCACACGAAGGGGCGTGCTCGATAAAGGGGGCGCCGAAGTGGTAGGTGGCGTCGTGGTCGCCCGTTATGGTTCCAATCCCTTGGCGGTCATCAACAATGTGAAGGACAAGATCAAGGAAATCGCGCCCGGCTTACCTAAAAAGACCTTGGCCAATGGTGTGGAAAGCCAATTGACCGTGGTCCCGTTTTATGACCGGACACAGCTCATCCACGAGACCATAGGCACTTTGGAAAATGCCCTGTCCCACGAAATACTGATCAGCATCATCGTTGTACTGGTACTTGTCCTCAACTTGAGGGCCTCTGTGATCATATCCAGTCTATTGCCCGTCGGGGTGCTAATGACCTTTATTGTCATGCAATATGCCGGGGTAGATGCCAATGTGGTCGCGCTTTCCGGAATAGCCATTGCCATAGGGGTGATGGTGGACGTGGGGATCGTGTTCGTCGAGAACATTATCCGACATTTGGAAATGCCCGAGAACCATGGTGCCAAGGGCAAGGAACTCATTCAGGTAATATATAGGGCCACCGTGGAAGTGGCCTCGGCAATTACCACCGCATTGGCGACCACTGTCGTGAGCTTTGTGCCTGTCTTTGCCATGCAATCGGCAGAAGGCAAGTTATTTAGGCCCTTGGCCTTTACCAAGACCTTCGCCCTGTTGAGCGCCTTTGTACTGGGAATCGTTGTACTGCCTGCCTTGGCCCATTTTGTACTGGGGGTGGATTATGACAAGAAACGGGTGCGACGATTTTGGTCCATTCTATTGATATCCACTGGGCTTATCTTTGCATTCTATGCCCAGATGTGGTTGCCATTGGTCATTTCACTCATTGGGTTGAACAATTTGATGGAACCCAAATGGCCGGAGCACTATAAATCGTTTCCCAACTATATCAATTTGGGATTGACCGTTTTTATCGCCTCGTTCTTCCTGACCGAGGAATGGATGCCCTTGGGACCCCAAAACGGTATTGTGGTCAACTACTTTTTTGTGTTGTTCCTAGTGGGCATTATCCTGGCCGCTTTGATGGGAATCGTACATTTCTATACCCCGGTCCTAAAGTGGTGTCTGGAAAACAAGGGAAAGTTCATGCTCATCCCATTCGTGACCCTGTTTTTTGGGGTATTGGTTTGGCTGGGGTTCGATAGCACCTTTGGAATCGTGGCCAAAGGCTTTGAATCGGTAGGTTGGAAAAGTGTCAGACAGACCTCGGGATGGCAGGCAGCTTCCAAGAGATTCCCGGGAATAGGGTCCGAGTTCATGCCATCGCTCAATGAAGGTTCGTTCCTGTTGATGCCGACATCCATGCCGCATTCAGGGGTGGAATACAACAAAAGGGTGGTTGGACAGTTGGATATGCTCTTGGGAAGCATACCCGAAGTGGACTTGGTTGTCGGTAAACTCGGTCGCGTTGAATCCGCACTGGACCCTGCACCCATTTCCATGTATGAGAACATCATCAACTATAAACCTGAATTCATTGTGAATGAAGACGGACATAGGGTCCGTTATAAAGTAGATCGAAAGGACAGGTTCATTACCCAGCATAAAGACACTTTGACCAATGAGGAGGCCTTGCAGCGAGGGATTGCCGAGAAGGACCTGATCGTGGATGAGGACGGTGAGTTTTTCCGAAACTGGAGGCCCCATATCAAATCCCCCAACGATATCTGGGATGAGATCGTAAAGGTCACCAAGATCCCGGGCATAACCTCTGCTCCCAAATTACAGCCCATTGAAACCCGGTTGGTGATGCTGCAGACCGGAATGCGCGCTCCCATGGGGATCAAGGTTTTTGGGCCCGATTTGAAGACCATCGAGGATTTTGGGATGCAATTGGAAGGTATCTTGAAGGAAGTGCCCTCGGTCAAGGCAGAAGCCGCATTCGCCGATAGAATAGTCGGCAAACCTTATTTGCACCTCAATATCAACAGGGACGGGATATCCCGATATGGTTTGAACATTGAAGATGTGCAGCAAAGCATCGAAACAGCGATCGGTGGGATGAAGATCACCTCCACCGTTGAGGGAAGGGAACGTTTTCCCGTGCGGGTGCGCTACCCGAGGGAATTGAGGGACGACCCGGAATCGTTGAAGAAAATTTTGATTCCCACACCGGTAGGGGCGCAAATTCCCTTATCCCAAGTGGTGGATTTTGAATATGTCCGCGGGCCTCAGGCCATCAAGAGCGAAAACACCTTTTTGGTGGGCTATGTGCTTTTTGATAAACGGGACGGTTTTGCGGAAGTCGATGTGGTGAACGATGCCCAGGAAGCCATCCAGAAAAAAATCGATGCAGGGGAATTAACGGTTCCCGCCGGAATAAGCTATAAGTTTTCTGGGAGTTATGAGAACCAAATCAGGGCAGTGAAAAGACTGTCCATTGTCATACCGATCAGTTTGATCGTGATTTTCTTGCTCCTGTTTTTTCAGTTCAAGACGGTCATCGCATCCTCCATCCATTTTTCAGGCGTTTTTGTTGCTTTTGCGGGAGGTTTCATAATGCTCTGGCTCTATGGTCAGGATTGGTTCATGAATTTTGCCATTGCAGGGGTCAACATGCGCGATCTGTTCCAAATGCACACGATCAACTTAAGCGTTGCGGTTTGGGTAGGATTTATCGCGCTTTTCGGTATTGCCACCGATGACGGTGTCATCATGGGTACGTACATCCACCAGGTTTTCGAGGAAAAGAACCCTCAAACCGTACCGGATGTGAGAGCGGCGGTTCTGGAGGCAGGGAAAAAAAGGGTTCGTCCCGCCATGATGACGGCCGCAGTGGCCATTATCGCCCTTTTACCAATACTCACCTCGACCGGAAAAGGGGCCGATATCATGATTCCCATGGCCATCCCGACTTTTGGGGGAATGACCATACAGATCATGACCATGTTCGTGGTCCCGGTACTCCAAGCCTATTGGAGGGAAACAGTCATTAAAAATCGCAACAAAGCATTGAAAAAAATACAGTAAAATGAAAAAGGTAGTGACCATTATATTTATCTTGACAAGTATCCTATCCAATGGCCAGACCTTGGAGGACTACTTTGAGATTGCTGCTGGGAACAACCCGGGGCTGCTTTCACAGTACAAAGATTTTGAGGCGGCGTTACAAAAGGTACCGCAGGTGAAGGCTTTACCAGATCCAAACCTGTCCTTTGGGTACTTCATCTCCCCGGTCGAAACCCGGGTAGGGCCCCAAAAGGCAAGGTTTTCACTGACCCAGATGTTTCCTTGGTTTGGAACCTTAAAGGCCCAAGGTGATGCCGCTGCACTTATGGCAGAGGCCAAGTACCAGTCTTTTTTGGATGCCAGGAACAAACTTTATTACGAGGTTTCGGCAGCTTATTTTCCATTGTACGAACTTAAGGAGTGGGTACGGATCGAAGAGGACAACATCGCCATCCTGGAATCCTACAAGACGGTTTCCAATACGAAATTTAAAAACGGCCTGGGATCATTGGTCGATGTCTTAAGGGTGGACGTGCTTTTAAAGGAAGCCCGGACGAATCTGGGTATCCTTAAACATAAGGAAATCCCCCTTCTGGCGTCCTTCAATAAACTATTGGATCGTAAGGAAGATGAACAAATAAACATCCCTGAGGCCTTTGGGGTCAATGTACTGCCCATTGATTACACAAAAGATTCCTTGGTGGTGGACCATCCGCTCTTGAATTCCCTGGAATTAAAGGTCAAGGCAGCAGAGGCCTCTGAAAGGGCAGCCCTTAAACAAGGCTTGCCAAAAGTCGGGATCGGACTGGACTATGTAATGGTCGATGAGCGAACGGACATGGTGGTTCCCGATAACGGCAAGGATGTATTGATGCCCATGCTTACGTTGAGCCTGCCCCTATTCAGGGGTAAGTACAGGGCAGCCGAAAAAGAGGCCCAATTGATGCAGGAAAGTTATTCCCTGCAAAAAAAGGAAATCACCAATACATTGAAGACCAATTATGAAATGGCCGTTTTTGACATAAGGCAACAGACCGATCTGATTTCCCTCTTTGATGAACAGATCATGGAATCGGAACAAGCACTCAATCTGTTGTTCACAGCCTATGGGAATTCCGGGAAGGACTTCGAGGAGGTGTTGCGAATGCAGCAACAGTTGTTGAAGTATACTAAATTGAAAATAAGCGCATTGACGCAGTATGAAATAGCGTTGGCCAAGTTTAACTATATCACGGCAAAAAAATAATAAGATGAAATCAGAAACACAAAAAATAGTAAAAATAGCCTTGTCCACCCTGGTTCTTGGACTTTTGCTGGGTTGGCTATTGTTCGGAGGCTCGAAGGGCAATGCCACGGAGGAACACCAACATGCTTCGGAAGTATCGGAAGAAACCACTTGGACCTGCTCGATGCATCCGCAGATCAGACAGCCGGAACCAGGAGATTGCCCCATTTGTGGGATGGACTTGATCCCTTTGGAAAGTGATAACGGTTCGGAACTGGACCCTATGGCCGTAAGCATGTCGAAAACTGCCATGCAGCTTGCCAATGTCTCTACGGAAATCGTGGGCAAGACCGCCCCGGTCAAATTGATCGATCTTAATGGCAAGGTGGAAGCGGATGAACGATCGATCTATTCCCAATCTTCCCATATTCCCGGGAGGGTGGAACGGCTAATGGTCAATTTTACAGGGGAGTACATCAAGCAGGGGCAGATCATCGCCTATATTTATTCCCCTGACCTGGTCACTGCCCAAGAGGAACTTTTTGAAGCAAGAAAGGTGGCGGACACCCAACCGCAGTTTTTTAATGCCGCCAAGGAAAAATTAAAAAATTGGAAGCTTTCCGACAACCAAATCGCACAGATACTTCAATCCGGAACCGTTAAGGAGGAATTGCCGATACATGCCGATGTTTCAGGCTACGTTACCGAAAAAATGGTAAACCTTGGCGACTATGTCAACAAGGGCAAGGCATTATATCAAATTGCCAACCTGAACAGCGTTTGGGTACTGTTCGATATTTATGAGTCCGACATGCCCTGGGTAAGAAAAGGCGACGAAGTGGTCTTTACCATACCCTCCCTCCCGGGCGAAAACTTCAAAGGCAGGATTTCCTATATCGACCCGGTGATCAATCCCATGACTAGGGTTGCCAAGGCCAGAATCGAGATCGGGAACGCCGGTTTAAGGTTAAAGCCGGAAATGTTCGCTTCCGGAACCGTGAAAGCAAAACAGCCCATTGCATCAGAAGCGATAACCATTCCTAAGTCGGCAGTGATGTGGACCGGGGAACGTTCTGTGGTATACATCAAGAATACCACATCCAATGGGGTGAATTTTGTGTTGCGCGATGTCACCTTGGGACCATCATTGGGAAATGGGTTCATTGTGAAGGAGGGGCTGCAGGAAGGGGATGAGATCGCGGTAAACGGGACCTTCAGTATTGACGCGGCGGCCCAATTGGCCGGGAAACCGAGCATGATGAATCCTGAGGGCGGGCCCGCCATGACGGGACATAACCACGGAGGCATGAAGATGGGGGATGACAAGGGTACTGGCGGTAGCGATCATTCGGAAATGGATATGGGGGATCCCGGCTTGGAAAACAAAATAGACCATTCCGATATGAACCAGCGAATGACGGCGACAGCGACTTTTAAAAACCAATTGAAACAGGTGTTGAGCGCCTACTTGGAGTTAAAGGATGCCCTTGTCAATGATAATGGTACCAAGGCAAATGCCGCTGCAAAAAAAGTGTTGTCGGCCTTGGAACATGTGGATATGAAACAATTGACGGACAAGAAGGCGCACGGCCATTGGATGACGATATCGAAGGAAATCTCCAGTTCGGCGAATTCCATTTCAAAGATATCGGATGTCAAGGTGCAACGCAACCATTTTAAACAGCTGTCCGCCCATTTATCCAATGGTATCAAGCTTTTTGGGGTGGATCAAAAGATATACGAACAGTTTTGCCCGATGGCCGATAACAACAAAGGTGCCTATTGGTTGAGTACGACCAAAGAGATCAAAAACCCCTATTTCGGAGAGGCTATGTTGACCTGCGGTGAAATCACCGATGAAATGTAATTGAACAAATGTAAATGAATGAATGATGAAAATATTGAAATCTAAAATCTTGTTTTTTGTCCTAACTGCCTTGACGACCCATGTTTTTGGGCAAGTGGGGACAAATGGTGAGGACAGAAAAGAGGAAGGTAGACCCGTTCGGGAATACAATCTTGTACTGGAACAGAACAAATTGACCCTCGGTGGGGTCACTGCCGATGCAATGACCATCAACGGAAGTATTCCGGGACCGGTCTTGGAATTCAACGAGGGTGACCTCGCCCTGATCAACGTGACCAATAAGATGGATGTGGAAACCTCCGTACACTGGCATGGATTGATCTTGCCCAATTTTTATGACGGGGTCCCCTATTTGACCACACCGCCCATAGAACCTGGCACAACTTTCCAATATCGGATTCCGATCAACCAATCAGGTACCTATTGGTACCATTCCCACACCATGCTACAAGAGCAAAAGGGGGTGTATGGCTCGATATTGATCCATCCCAAGGAAAAGACGTTGGACTACGATAAGGATTTGGTCGTGGTGCTTTCCGATTGGACGAACGAAAAGGCCATGAACGTGCTCCGAAACCTTAAACGGGGAAACGAGTGGTACCAGGTCAAAAAAGGGACCGCGGTGCCCTTGAGCAGGGTCATCAAGGAAGGTGCACTAGGTGCACAGCTCAAATTTTGGCGAGATCGTATGGAGGGAGCGGATATTGCGGATATCTACTACCCCGCATTTTTGACCAATGGGAAAACATTGGCCGAATACCCTGATTTCAAACCAGGGGAAAAAGTGCGGCTCCGGTTCATCAATGCCTCTGCCTCCACCTATTATTGGATGGATTTCGGTGGCGGTAACCCCATGGTGGTTTCCGGGGATGGTGTCGATGTGGAGCCTGTTTCCAAAAGTCGTTTTCTTTTTGGCATTGCCGAGACCTATGATGTCATCGTGACCGTTCCTGAAGGCACTTTGGAGGTAACGGCCACGGCACAGGACGGCTCCGGGCATACCTCGTTGCATTTAGGGCAGGGAACGCTTTTTCCCGCAACGATCATCGATAGGCCCGACAAAGTGGCGATGATGAAACAAATGGCCCAAATGGACATGAAAATGGGAGCTCCGGCAATGGCCGGCAACAAGAAGAAAAATACACCCGAATATTTGATGCAAAAGTATGGGATGCAGATGGACATGAAGGATGGCAGCATGGATATGGGTATGCACAATGGGATGTCGATGGATAAGACCGAAATGAGCGGTCAAAAGGATAAACCCATTGCGAAGATGGATGATAAAAGGCCTATGAATGCGAATGAAGATCATAGGCACATGGAGATGGATAAAAAGATGGGGGATATGGCAGGAATGGAAAAGGATTCAACGTCAATGAAATCCACCGGACATAAGGATAAGATGGAAGACCCTATGGTTCAGAATATGCCAATGATGCAGAAAGACACTTCAGCTTTTGATTACGATACCCGTAAAACATATTTCAACTATGATTTCTTAAAAGCAAAGGAAAGTACTACCTATAATGCCGATCTGCCCGTCAATGACATTCTGTTGAACCTGACGGGAAATATGCAACGGTATATCTGGAGTATGAACGGTGTGCCACTTTCAGAAACCGATAAGATCAAGATCAAAGGTGGGGAAGTAACCCGGATCACCCTCAACAACCTGACCATGATGCACCATCCGATGCACCTCCATGGGCATTATTTCAGGGTCATCAATGAGAATGGTGAAAAGTCACCCTTGAAACATACGGTCAATGTGCCGCCCATGCAGAAAGTGGTCATCGAATTTTATAATGAAGAGTACGGGGATTGGTTTTTCCACTGTCATATCCTCTATCACATGATGGGGGGCATGGCCCGGGTTTTCAGTTATGATACCCCAAGGGATGTGAGGATGAAGGATTTTCCTGTTCAAAAGTTGGTAGATGAAACTGACCATTATTATGCTTGGGGTGCTGCCAGATTGGGTTCCAATTTTAATGAACTCTTCCTTGTTTCAAGTAATATCAGGAATGAATTTGGGGTACGGGCAGAATTTGACTACGACCAAAATACCGAGGTGGAATTCAATTATAACAGGTATCTCAATGACTGGGTACGGGTCTATGCAGGGGTGAACACGGAAACCTCCATCCCTGATTCCTATGACCGCTTCAATACAGTGGGACTGATAGGGGTCAAGTATTTTACCCCATACCGCTTTAATATGGATGTGAGTATGGACCACCAGCTGCGTCCAAGAATAAGGTTGGATAGGGAACTATTGCTTTTTCCAAGGATTTTCCTCGAGGGGGAATATGAATTTCGGGCCGATTTTGGATGGGTCAACGATTTGGGGAATTCATCCTATGAAAGTGAGACCCAATGGCTGGTAGGGGCCTCCTATATCCTTTCACGTAATTTTTCAATCCAGGCCAACTATAACAACCGATATGGTTGGGGCGGAGGCCTGCTAGCCCGTTTTTAAATGGCAGAATACAAAAAAAATAGCCTGAGTCTGACCAATACCGTTGCTTTGGGAACTGGTGTGATGATCGGTGCGGGAATTTTTGCGCTCTTGGGTCAGGTTGCCGAACTCTCCGGCCAATGGTTTCCCTTTGCTTTTTTAATCGGGGCAGTCATCTCAGGTTTCAGTTCCTATACCTATGTCAAAATGTCCAACACCTACCCCTCTGCCGGGGGCATTGGCATGTACCTCAAAAAGGTATACGGTAAAACGGCCTGGACCGCTACCGGTGCACTGCTGATGGCTCTTTCCATGGTCATCAATGAGAGTTTGGTGGCCCGGACGTTCGGTACCTACGTATTGGAGCTTTTTGATGTGGAGTCCAAAGCATTCTGGCCCCCGATCCTTGGGGTATTGTTGTTGATCACAGCCTTTATTGTCAATGTGATGGGAAACAAAGCGATCGGGAGGTCGTCCTTGGTCATGGCCATACTAAAAATCGGCGGGATAGCGGTTTTTGCCATTGGTGGCCTTTGGGCAGCTGGATTTACCTTTGATCAGGTCGTTCCTTCCCAGTCCTTGACCGAGCATTCCCTGGTGGATTATTTGGGGGCATTGGCACTGTCGATATTGGCCTATAAGGGTTTTACCACCATTACCAATAGCGGGGATGAGATCGTCGATCCCAAACGTAACGTGGGACGGGCCATTGTCATTTCTTTGGTGATATGTACCCTGGTCTATCTCATGGTGGCATTTGCGGTCTCTTCCAATCTTTCCATCCAGGAAATCATTGCGGCCAAGGACTATTCGCTGGCCGAGGCATCCAGACCCGCTTTTGGAAAATATGGGGTCTGGTTCACCGTTGGTCTGGCGATCATATCCACCGTTTCCGGGGTCGTTGCCAGCATTTTTGCCGTTTCCCGGATGACCACCATGCTCACTGAAAAGGAATTGATACCACATCGACATTTTGGGATGCCCGGGGACATACAGAAACATATGTTGGTGTATACCGTGGTGATTGCCATAGGGCTCACCGTGTTGTTCGATCTGAGCCGGATCGCTGCATTGGGGGCCATCTTTTATTTGATCATGGATATCGGGATCCATTGGGGGGTCCTAAACAATCTACGAAAGGAAATCGGTGCAAATCCCATTATCCTCATTACGGCCCTTGTGCTGGATGTACTGGTGTTGGGCGCCTTTATTTGGTCAAAGGCCGGTAGTGATCTTTTGGTGGTCATTGTTGCCCTGGTATTGATGGTGCTTATTTTTTTCGGGGAACGATTGTTTTTGGGGAAAAAGCGTACGGTCGAGGAAGAATAAGGGTAGAGTGCCTGCGTGAGAGAAATGGAAAATTAGATGAAAAAATTAAAATAGTAACAATAATGGGGGATAATACAAATATGCCGACCCCGGGCAATCAAAATGAGGAATTAATCTTAAAATCAATTACAATGAAAAGAACAACAGTTACATTAAGTACAATTGCCATTGCGCTATTGACCGTTACCGTGATTTCCTGTAAGGACGGTAAGAAGGAAACAAATGACAAGGAAGGAGCCCATATGGAGATGGGAACGGAAGAGGGCCATCACCATGAGAGCTCTGCGGGGGAAATGGACCACGGGACCATGGACCATGATATGGGTTCGTCCGATGCACAGGGCACATCTGTGATCGATAGCTACCTCCAACTGAAGGATGCCCTGGTGGCGGACAATAAGGATGAAGCGGCCAAATCGGGCCAAGCCTTGGCCAGTGCCTTGGGCAGCTTTGATATCAGCGGATACGATGAACAGCAACAGAAGGAGCTGTCCGATATCATTGAAGTGGCCAAGGAACATGGGGAGCATATCGCCAAAAGTGATATCGGTCACCAACGGGAACACTTTGAGGGACTGGGCAAGGATATGGTCGATTTTATTGCCATAACCGGGACTTCCAAAACCTTGTACCAACAATTCTGCCCCATGTACAACAACAACCAAGGAGGAACGTGGCTCAGCGCAAGCAGCGAAATCCAGAATCCATTTTTTGGAAGTAAGATGTTGACCTGTGGTAAGGTGCAAAAGGAAATCAATTAAATGAAAGTACTGAAAATCATAGTATTGGTAGTGCTGTTGGGATTTGTGGGCATCCAGTTTGTGCCCACAGATCCCAACTTGAGCGATGTGGTTCCCGATACGGACTTCATGTCGGTGAACCAGGTTGCCAAGGATATCGAACACGATTTGCGGGTATCTTGCTATGATTGCCACAGTAACAACACCCAATACCCGTGGTACAATAAGGTCCAACCCATCGCCTGGTTTTTGGAAGAACACATCAAAGAGGGAAAGGAAGAACTCAATTTCAATGAATGGGGCGACTATTCGGATCGAAGAAAAAGGAGCAAACTAAAGTCCATCGCAAGTCAGATCGAAGACGATAAGATGCCCCTATCTTCCTATACCCTGATCCATAAGGATGCAAAATTATCGGTGGAAGAGAAAGAACGGATATTGACCTTGGTAAATGATCTAATGGAAGAATTGGATAATTGAAAATGACATGGAAATTACCCTAAAACCGGGACAAACGATATTGCTATTGTTGTTGGTCATGTCCGGTTACTATGAATGAGGAAATAAAGTCCTGAAAGGGAGGGGAACACCCAAAGTTGATTGGTTGGTGAGTTAGTTAGTTAATCGTTCCCTTCCCTTGTCAGGCACTAATGGAAAAAAAGGATGAAAGATTGTTGTCGTGACAATGGACCTGTGCAGCCGAAAAAGGCCATTTTAAAAAAATGGTTGGCCCATATCCTGTATGGGATCGTCATTTCGATTGTCCTGGGAGCCTTTATCATACAATATATACTAACCTAAACAATGCTAAAACAAACCAATGAAACGTATTACTTTACAGATTTTTCTAATGGCCGTATTTCTCACAGGGACAAGCTTTGGCCAAACAAACCCTAACAAGGAAAACCTAGACCAGGACAGGGCCGCTGTGCTGAGGATTTTGGAAAGCTATAAAGAAGCACTGCAAAACTTGACCACGGAAGGTACCTTGGAGCTTTTTGCGGAAGATTCCGAAGTTTTTGAATCCGGGGGCGTGGAAGGCACCTATCAACATTATCACGACCATCATATAGGTCCAGAACTTGGACATTTCAACAGTTTTAGGTTCTCGGATTATACCATTGAAGTGAAGGTGGAGCTACCCTTTGCCTTTACTACGGAAAGCTATGTCTATACCATTGGCCTAAAATCGGAAAATGGAGGTGAGGGCAAAACGATCAGCAGAAAAGGGGTTGCCACCACCATCCTTAAAAAAACGGATGGGGATTGGAAAATTGTAAAGATGCATAACTCCTCACGGAACAACGGGAAGAACTAATGGTCGGAAGAAAAACATCGATGAAGGTCAGAAAGATACATAGATATCTTGGCCTATTTATTGGGATCCAGTTCCTAATGTGGACCATCAGTGGACTATATTTTAGTTGGACGGACATTGACGAGATCCATGGAGATCAATTCATCAAGGAGCATCCGGACCAGTCAGAATTTGGGAATTTAATTGCTCCCAATGGACACGGGAACGTTAAAATCAAATCTTTGGAAATGAGAAATATAGGGGGGAGTCCCTATTATTGGATCAATGGTGGGGTTTTGATGGATGCACAAACGGGGGAGATCAAAAAGGGTATCGATGAACAACAGGCCTTGGCCGTTGCTTCACAGTATATGTTGCCCGAACTTAAGGTCAAAAGTGTTGAAAGACTCACCCAAACAGGTGGGCAGCACGAGTATCGTGGACGTCCATTACCTGCCTATGTGATCACCTATGAAACGGATGAAAACCTTAAAGCGTATGTCTCAGAGACCGATGGGTCGTTTCAACGTGTAAGGCATCGGTCCTGGAGATGGTTCGATTTTTTGTGGATGACCCATACCATGGACTATCAGGGACGGGACGATTTTAACACCATGGTTTTACGGATTTTTTCCCTGATGGGATTGATTACCGTTTTGAGCGGATTCTTGTTGTGGTATGTCAGCTCACCAACGATCAGAAAATTATGGAAAAGGCGATAGTTCAAACACATTGACATACTTATTTGGCAAAGGACTCCTTAGGAGCAAATAGTTGACTATTGTGCCAGTTGAACCATTTTGGGAAAAATGAGCGAACTTAGGAGGCAAAGACGAAAGAAAAAAAGGGGGCTGGCGAAAAGGAAACGGGATCCGGCCAAGAAAAGAAAGGAAAAAAGAATGAAAATCCTTGGCATATTGGCCTTGATATTGATCGTTATATTGGCAGTGGTCGTCATTTTTTTGAAGGCCCTGTGGAAATTCACTGCATGATATGGAAGTTGGGTCCAGTAAATCGAAAGATGTGTTGTACATCAAAAACATGGTCTGTCCGAGATGCATCATGGCCGTCAAAGGTATTTTGGACGATGAGGGCATTCCCTATATGAATGTGTCGTTGGGTGAAATAACCCTCAATGGGAAAATCACGCCTGAAAAACGGGAAGGTCTCAACGAACGACTTGAGAAAATTGGATTTACGATCATCAACGATCGTAAAGGTCAGTTGATAGAACAGATCAAAAACCTAGTGATTGAGGCGATACACTACACCGGGCCCATGGAAAAGGTCAAATGGCCCGAATACCTTTCCGATGGATTGCATCTTGACTATAAGTATCTTAGTTCGCTGTTTTCCGCGGTGGAAAGCATTACCCTGGAGCAATATATCATCAACCAAAAGATTGAAAAGATCAAAGAGTTTCTTGTTTATGACGAATTGGGCTTAAAGGAAATAGCGTTTCAATTGGACTATAGCAGCGTTGCCTATTTAAGCAACCAATTTAAAAAAGTTACTGGAATGACACCTACACAATTTAAGAAAAGTGCCATACAAAATAGAATATCGCTTGATGATATTTAACCTCTACCATTAAAGGCGCAATACCTTTCCAAGGAACCAGCCTCCTAAACGCTATTTAAAAAACACCTTTCTTCGCAAATGGGTCAAGGTTTGTTTTTTTTCAAACAACGCCCTTATACAGAAAGTGTTACTTTTCCCATACGTGTTGGAACCAACATTGTTGATTCTAGGGTGTAAAATTGTTAAAATAAAAAATGATTACAACATGAAAAGAAGATACCAAATAGAAGGAATGACTTGTGATGGCTGTAGGGGGCACGTTGAAGAAGCTCTTTTCAATGTGGCCGGTGTAGCCGATGTAGCGGTCGATCTTAAAAACGCAGAAGCTACAGTGGAGTCGCAATTTGAGGTCCCCCTTGAAAATCTACAAAAGGCATTGGAAAATAAGGGGGGTCAATATAGAATACAAGCGATGAACAAAGCCAATTGAACCGATATACGATCACTGGGACAGGTAAATTGTCAGGCCTACAATTGGAATGGAACAATACAATACTCGAAAGTCAAGGAATAATCACAATAACCAGATAAAATTTGCACAATGGAAGATAGTCAAAGGAAATCCAATAATTATTTAAAGTTTTTTGCGATGATTGGTACTTCAATGGTCGCCATGTTTTTTTTAATGTACACCCACTCATATCAAATCATTGATCACTTTTGGTATAGTGAGACTAGATTTTTCATGACTTTGATCATGGGGGGATCGATGATCATTATTATGCTGCTATATATGCTACAGATGTATAAAGACCGACGCAAGAACATGTCAATATTAGCCTTGGGTGTTTTGTTGATTGCAGGTGGGATATGGCTGGTCAGGAGTCAGGTTACCGTATCAGGAGTCGACTACATGGAAGGAATGATACCCCATCATTCCATTGCTATTTTGACCAGTGAACGTTCTCAAATAAAAGATGTCAGGGTACGGGAGCTTGCCAATGAAATTATCAAGGCACAACGCAGGGAGATAATGGAAATGCAGTGGTTGATAAACGACATCAAGGAAAATGGAATAGTGGAAACCGAAGCAGGAAAAGAAAAGCGGCCTATTCCTAAATTCGAGGGATCGCTTAGCGAAGAAACAAAGAATCTGGCCGAATGAGAGGCGATTACCTACAACCAATGTTCTTGTTTTGCCCCAAGTTCACTACAATGGCTTGTACTATCGAATATATTCTAAACTGATCGGGGCAAATTCTCCAAAAAAGATTGACGTGGGCGAACCTGATCTCATAGATGTTGCCGAATTCTATAAACCACTCACCAATTAAGGTTAAGTACTTGACGAGGAAAGATAAAAGGTGATTTTTCGGAAAATTCTACAACTCTTTCAGTAAATAACGTAACAGTCCATTTTAGGTCTATTCTGAAATTTGTACCATACAAATCGGAGTAGAAAATGGATGCAATCGATATTATTGAGGACACCGAAAGGAAAGCGAAGACGGTGTCAAAAAAATCTTTCCCGGTCACTGGAATGACCTGTGCTGCCTGTGCATCCAGCGTGGAATCCATGCTGGGCCATACGGAAGGGGTCTACAATGCCAGTGTCAACTTTGCCAACAGTACGGTCCTTGTGGAGTATGACAGTGCTATGGACCTAAGCGATCTTCAAAATGCGGTACGTCAAATCGGTTATGATATAATTGTGGATGCCGAGGATCCTACCGAAGTACAGGAAGAGCTTTCGAAAAAGCATTATGTATCCATAAAAAAGCGAACCCTTTGGTCCGCTATTTTGACACTTCCCATTTTCCTTCTGGGGATGTTTTTTATGGATTGGGTCCCGGGTAGGTGGATTTCGTTGGTACTTGCCGTTCCTATCCTGTTCTGGTTTGGCCGAAGCTTTTTCATAAATGCCTTCAAACAGGCCAGATTCGGTAAGGCCAATATGGATACCTTGGTCGCACTTAGTACGGGCATTGCCTTTTTGTTCAGTGCATTCAATACCTTTTTTCCTGAATTTTGGCTCAGTAAAGGCATGGAACCCCATGTATATTATGAGGCGGCCACAGTGATCATCACCTTTATTTCATTGGGGAAATTATTGGAAGAAAAGGCAAAATCAAATACATCCTCCGCCATAAAGAAATTGATAGGGTTGCAGCCCAAGACCTTAAAGGTGATAGCAGATGGGGAGGAAAGGGAAATCCCTATTTCTTCGGTCAAGGTAGGTCAAACGATATTGGTCAGACCGGGAGAGAAAATCCCTGTGGATGGAACGGTGTCCAAAGGAAGTTCCTATGTTGATGAAAGTATGATCACAGGCGAACCCGTCCCTGTAGAAAAGACAAAGGATGAAAAAGTTTTTGCCGGTACCGTAAACCAAAAAGGAAGCTTTCAGTTTGTAGCTGACCGGGTGGGAGGGGAGACCCTTTTGTCCCAGATCATCAAGATGGTGCAGGAAGCACAGGGGAGCAAAGCGCCCGTACAAAAATTGGTGGACAGGATTGCCGGTATTTTTGTTCTCGTGGTAATGACGATTTCACTGGTGACATTTATCACCTGGATGTTCCTGGGAGGTGAGGACGCTTTTACCCATGCACTGTTGACCGCAGTTGCCGTATTGGTAATAGCTTGTCCCTGTGCGCTGGGTTTGGCAACCCCCACGGCCATCATGGTGGGAATCGGCAAGGGGGCCGAACACAATATTCTCATCAAAGATGCGGAAAGCCTGGAGTTGGGTTACAAAGTGAATGCCATTGTCCTGGATAAAACGGGTACCATAACTGAAGGAAAGCCTGTGGTGACCGATATGGTCTTTGCGGACCATGTGACCGATCACAGGGCCCTGGAGCAAATTTTATATGCCATGGAAGGACAGTCCGAACATCCCTTGGCTGAAGCCGTGGTCTCCTTTTTAAAAAATAGAAAGGTAAATCCGGTCGAAATTTTGAACTTCAATAGTATTACAGGAAAAGGTGTTCGCGCTGAGGCATTGGATGGAACCCAATACCTTGTGGGCAATCATAAGTTGATGGTCGAAAAAGGAATCGCCATGGATGACAACCTGGGGCACATGGTCGAAGGGTTAGAGCAGGAGGCCAAAACGGTCATATACTTTGGCGGTGGAGGCAAGGTGAAGGCGATTTTGGCCATTATGGATAGTATAAAGGAATCCTCAAAGGAAGCCATACGGGAAATGCAGGGGAATGGTATGGAAGTTTACATGATGACCGGTGATAACAAGATGACCGCCGAAGCCGTATCACAACAGGTGGGTATCAAAAGCTATGAAGCCGAAGTACTCCCATCAGAGAAAGCTGATTTTGTGAAAAGGCTTCAAGAAAGTGGAAAGGTGGTCGCCATGGTGGGCGATGGTATCAATGATTCGCAGGCACTTGCCCAAGCAGATGTCAGTATCGCGATGGGCAAAGGGTCCGACATTGCCATGGATGTCGCGAAAATGACCTTGATCACCTCTGATTTAAATGCCATTCCCAAAGCGTTGAAGCTCTCCCATAAGACCGTTATAGGTATAAGGCAAAATCTTTTTTGGGCCTTTATATACAATATCATTGGAATTCCTATAGCTGCAGGGCTGCTGTATCCGATCAATGGATTTTTGTTAGATCCGATGATCGCTGGTGCCGCTATGGCTTTTAGCAGTGTATCGGTCGTATTGAACAGTTTGAGGCTTAAAACGATTAAACTATAGTAATTTTCTAATTTAAAATCGATGAACATGAGTACATTACAATTCAAATCAAATATTAAGTGCAGTGGGTGTGCCAATACCGTAAAACCATTTTTGGATAAGGTGGATGGCGTGACCGATTGGTCTGTTGACTTTGCCTCCCAAGACAAATTGTTGACCGTACAGACTACAAGTGCTACGGAAGAGGAAATCACTTCTGCTGTTGAATCGGCTGGATATCATTTGACCAAGAAATAAAGGAATGTCCAGAAGAATATATTAAATGGTTCGAATAGGGTTGGGGGTTACCTTAATCCTATTCGGGTTGTATAAGTTTATTGGATTTTTCTACACAACTTCGGTATAGGCATGGTCATTGGTAGTATTGAAAACATCGCAAGATTCAGGTATCACTGCAATCAAAACCTCTAAACTTGATTGTGTCCATCATGTAAGGTGGACCAGTAATGGCTTGGCTGGAACACCGGTGGCAAAAATCTAAATCTTGTAATTTATACAGCTAGTTTAAAAATGACAATCAAAGTTCTTATTATATCTGCTTGTCGATAGGGCGAATAGATACTCATCCTGTTTGTGATGAGATTTTGAACTCACAAAAATTCCTTTGTCTATTTTGATTTAAAATTAAATAAAACAAGATGGTGTGGTTTGATTTTAAATATCGATATTTACGTTGTGAAAATCATTATTTCACACGAAGATGTCCTATGGGATGTCCTATTTTGGGAAAATCGACATAATATTCTGGATATTAATGGGTTAGCGCCTCTTCAAGAGGTCAGTCATCCCGACTTACCTTATTTAAGTAAAATCAAAACACTGTTAATCTTATGATTTTCAGTGTTTTGTGTTTTTAGGCATATCATCTAAAATCAATTAAAACCATCTAAAATCATATCAAGCGTGTTCCCATCGGGAGCAAACACTTACAGTTCTTGTTGTAACTTTAAATGACTTTTAGAACCATCTTTCTTGTGTTTTGACTTTCACAGTATTCACACTCTAAAAGGTTACAAAATGCAGAAAAACAATCGCTTAACAATCAATTTCTTTACAAGAAAGCACAAGGTTCAATCCGAGAACCTAATTGTCTATTGTAGGATCACCATCGATGGTGAGCGCACCGATTTTAGCATAAATCGGGAGATAAAAGCCAATTTATGGGACAATAACCGGAAAAGGGGCAAGGGTTTTTCCAGTTATGTGATTTCCCTGAACAAGTACCTAGACCAAATTTATACAGGACTACATGAGGCCCATAGATTGATTATGGCAGAAGAAAAAGTAATCACTCCACTATCTATCAAAGCAAGATTTTTTGGGGAAGATGAGGGCGGAAAAACATTGAAACAATTGATTGCCTATCACAATGGAACCATGCACACCTCGTTGCGCCCGGGAACAAGAAAGAACTATCACATCACAGAAAGATGTGTAGGTTTATTTTTAAAGGAAGAATATGGGATGGAGGATATAAAGCTCAAAAAATTGAACTACCGTTTTATATCCGACTTTGAGCAATACCTTAGAAAGTACAGGCCATCCACCCGTACCAAGTGTACCAATAATGGTGCTATGAAGCACATGGAGAGGTTAAAGAAAATGTCAAGGTTGGCGGTGAGGTTGGATTGGATAGCGAAAGACCCTTTTGAAAACTATAAGCTTCGCTTTGAGAAAACGGAACGGGAATATTTAACAAAGCGGGAAATGAGTTTGCTTGAGGAAACCATATTTAAAAGGGAAGGGGTTGAGAAATGCAAGGATGTTTTCCTCTTTTCGTGCTATACAGGCCTATCATATATTGACCTTAAGGCATTGACACCAGACCATGTTCTTAAGGGTATAGATGGAAATGATTGGTTGTTCACCAAAAGAATTAAGACGGACGAAAAACTCAAGATCCCCTTACTTCCACAGGCAAAGGAAATCATCAAGAAATATAAAGATTCGCAGGAAAGAAAAGTGATGAAAGTTCTATTGCCTGTTTATAGCAATCAAAAGGTCAATTATTACCTAAAGGAAATCTGCAAGGCTTGTAATATTTATAAGAAAGTTACCTTCCACACAGCAAGGCATACTTTTGCCACCACGGTTACCTTGTCCAATGGCGTTCCAATTGAAACAGTTTCAAAGATGCTAGGGCATACTAAATTGTCAACTACTCAGATATATGCAAGGGTCTTGGAAAAGAAAGTCGGTGAAGATATGAGGATATTGGTTGAAAAAATGGAAGGTAAATAAACATTCCAATAAAAGACAATCAAATGCATTCGATTGATTTCATTTTGAGAATATCAATGTATTTAATATTCTTATAGTCTATTTGATAGGCATTGTAAAGAAGGATGCTAAAGTATAAATGAAGTACAAAAAAATAAAGCCGAACAAAGAATTAGAGCCATTTATTCATTTCTATTGGGAACTGAAAGGAAACGAACAAGAAGGGTTATGGGAACGGGTTTTTCCAGACGGATGTGCTGGTATATATATGAATTTAGGTAATAGTTGTTTGACAGATAATGGTGCTCTTTCATTGGAGTTTGGTAAAACTTATGTGGTCGGTGCAATGACTTCATTCAAAGACAGCTTTATTGATTATGATACTCACTTGATAGGTGTGTGTTTAAAACCAGGCGCCTTTACAAATTTTTATAATTACACCTCACAAAATGAATTAATCAATAACACTGTGGTATTTGAAAAATCCAAATCCTTCAATATTGATAAAATGCTTGAAGCCCCATTCAATTATTTCGACCATTTTTTCTCAGGGAGAATAAAAAATAAAAGCAATCCACTCCAATCTGTTATCAGCGACATTCATCTAACAAACGGACAGATTGGCATTTACAAACTATCCAAACGAAATTTCACTTCTGTAAGACAATTGGAACGTAATTTTAAAAAGTTCATTGGTCTATCCCCAAAGGAATATTCAAACATTATTCGATTTCAATATGCTTTGAGTTTAATTAAAAATTCAGAGAAAAAACGTAGTTTGTTGGAGATTGCCTTTGAATGTGGCTATTACGATCATTCACATCTTACCAATGAAATCAAGAGAAACACAGGACTTGCACCATCACAACTTTAATTTGTCGCATTTTTACAAAGTACGGGTGGTTGTCCAAAAGTAGTTTTGTGAAAATATTAAAATTTAAGAAGAATGCGAAAAATATCACTTTTCATTGCAACTAGTTTAGATGGTTATATTGCAAAGCCCAATGATGATCTTAGTTTCTTAAAACTTGTTGAAAAAGAAGGAGAAGACTATGGTTATACGAATTTTACGGACAAGGTTGATACCATAATCATTGGTAGAAAAACCTATGAATATGTAATCAGGGAAATTGGCATTGGCCATTATGATAATGGACAACGTGATGTTTATGTCATCACCCGGACTGAAAGACCGCAGAAAGGCAGAACAATTTTTTATACGGGGAACATAGCAGAATTAGTGAAGGAACTAAGGTCTAAGGAAGGAAAAAATATTTATTGTGACGGTGGTGCAGAAATCATAAATGAGCTATTGAGGCACGATTTGATCGATGAATTCGTAATTTCAATTATACCTGTTTTGTTAGGCAGTGGCACGAGACTATTTGATGATGGAAGACCTGAACAAATACTTGAATTTGTCGAAGTCAAAACATTTGACACTGGATTAACCCAATTGCATTATAGGCGGAAAGAATAAACCAGGAGCAGACAACAAATATTACTGCCCTTTCCATTTGGAAAAGCGGTAGAGTAAGAGGGCTACATTTTAAAGAGGTGTTGTCTTTCATTAAAATACTAATGGATAGGAGAATGTATTTTCTGAAAAGGGAGTTTTTAGAAAGTAATGGTGGCAGTTACTTGGATAAACTTGAATTGCATATTCATTTATCACTCGATAACAGTGTAACCTTTGCTCGTACCAAAAAATGTATCTTTGAATTGTCGAAGAACGATAGTTTATGTTACGGTCTTTCATATTTGATTTGACTTTCCTTAAGCCCGTACAAACCAAAAATTATTTATGTGACAGCTGATTTTAAATCAGCATGTATTTATTCGGTCCCGCTTGCGGGACGAAGGAATAGCAAGAGGGTGATGCGCAGATTGCGCCATCACGGTTGTTTTCTGGTATTCAACAAGTTGAAAACCAGTGAATTGAATGGATTTTGGAATACTGAGCAAAAACAGGGGCTACAGTAGACTTTTTCGAAATCTACAGTAAACCCTTTGGGAAGCCCAATAAACATTGGAAATTTTTGACGAAAAAATTGACGCAATTTCACTAAAAAATAGAATTCGGCTCATGGAAAAGCAATCAACAAACGGTAGAACAAAGAAAGGAAGCGGTGGTTATTCCAACATCACCATAAACAAAGAAACGGCCACACGCTTTCGCAATTATTCCAAAAAGTTCAGCAAATCGCATAGTGAGGTTTTGGATGGAATGATGCAATACTTCAAGGAGAACAATCTTGACCCTTTTGGGGAGGGAACAAAGATCATCCTTGACAGTATCAAAAAGATGGAGCGTCAGATGATGAAAAAATTCGATAGGCTCATCGCCATTATCAAGAACATGGAGAAGACCAGTATCCGGCCCACCTATGAAATGATGCTCATTCTTTACGAAGCCTATGTAAAGGACGGAAGGAAACCGAAACGTGAACCTGTCAAGATACAGGAAGAACGAATGGATTTTTTGGAGCCTCGGAACACCGTTCCGAAAGTGGAACATGATAGAATGCTTCAAGAATTCAATGAATATAAAAAACGTTGCAACGAAATCCTCAACAGCGTGGAGAAGGTTGAGCCAATGATGGGAAAACCCTATCTCAAGATCAATTTGGGCATCGGGGATTTTGAAAGCCTCAAATACCAATTAAAATAACACTCATGTACCTTACCATCTCAGGACAGAAAATGGGCAGTACCTATAACTCCAGTGTGGGGAACTATGTGGACTATCTGGAAAAGGAAAATGAGGACAGATTGCCCGAACAAAGGGAGGAATTCTTTGACCAAGAGAACGATAGCGTAAGCCCTCAAACGGTCATCGAGGAAATAGATGCCAATACGGCCAAATTAAGGCAGAAAGACCCAAAATTCTACTCCATAGTGGTCAGTCCCAACCAAAGGGAACTGAGGGCCATTGGCAATGACCCAAATCTGCTAAGGGAATACATAAGGAAGCTGATGGAAGACTATGCCAAGAGTTTCCATCGCAACCAAGAGGTAAAGGCGGAGAACTTGAAATATTACGCCAAGATAGAGCATGAACGCACCTATCGGGGATTTGACAAACAGGTTCAGGAGAATGCGCCCTACCGTGGTGAAATAGCAAGGCTAAGGAACGAGATAAGGAAAGTGGAACGGGGCGAGTCCATCGGGAGTGTCAATGAGCTTCAAAAGAGAATCAAAGAGCAGGAAAGATTGGCCCCACACAAACAGAACGGACAATTGGTGGCCGCAGGGATGAAAAAGGAGGGGCCACAGACCCATATCCATATCATAGTCAGTAGAAGGGACGTTACGAACACCTATACACTTTCCCCCATGGCCAAGCACAAGGCATCCGAAGTGGAACTGAACGGAAAAACGGTCAAGAGAGGCTTTGATCGGGACAGTTTTTACCAATCGGCCGAAAAGACCTTTGACAGGACAACAGGGTTTAAGAGGAACTATGTGGACTCCTATGTAGGGAGAAAGGCCCACACCAAGGAACCAGGGAAGTTCTTTGCCAAAGTCATGGGACTGCCCACCAAGGAAAAGGACATGGCCTTTAAACTACTTAAAACCATGGGGGTCAAAGTTCCAAGTATACCGACCAATAAAGTACAAATGGCGGCCAAGATCATCAAGGCATTAGGGAGGGGTATTGATAAGGCTAGGGGCACAGGTGGGGATATGGGCTACTGAAATCCAAGAAGTAGGTTGCGCCCTTTCGGGTTTTTGCTTCACGCTTATCTATCGGACCGCTACAAAAACCCGACAGGATCCATGCGCAAAAGTTGGGGGTAAGATTTGGGTAACATAAATCTTGTAAGGTACCTAGGAATCACTATGGTCAAATGAATTAAGAAACTGTAAATAACAACTTAAAAAATACTAAACACAAAAATAAAATGACTTGATAATCAGAGGCATATAAATCAATGTAAACTATATTGAGGAAAAACCCTACTTTTTTTAAGGTTTTCCTGTAATAATTTTTGCGTATTAATTGGTATTTTACCAATCACTAACCATTAAATATTAGATTATTGACAACCTCTACCCTAATTGGGCTCATGGATTCTTCCTTGTTCCCGTTCTTCTTCAGACCCTCTTCGGAATGCCTCTTCCAAAATAAAGACTCAAAAACCCAGCCTTTCAGTTATGGTTAGAGTGTATTTTATTATTAAGTAAAGTTTAATAAAATGAATTTACGATTAACAGGAAAAAAGAGTTGGACATTATTTGTTCTTGTATTATCATTTTTGATTACTACCAATGTACTTTCCCAGTGGCAAGCCAATGGTTCAGATATATTCTATAACGACGGTAAAATTGGCGTAGGTTTTTCAAATCCTATAGAAAGATTTGAAGTAAACGGAAACTTAAAATTACAAAATTCAAATGGACAGGAATTAATATTTCAAAGATTTAGTGATAAGTCACCGGCTACCATCGCTGGTCTGCCTGGCGAATTTACAACTAGACAAGGCTTGACTATCAATACATCTTTGGTTCCAAACGCAGTTAATGTTTTGTGGAATGGGAATATGGGTATAGGAACATTGAATCCGGAAGAGCGATTTGATATAAATGGGAATGTTAGGGTTAATAGAATGGTAAAGATTGATGGTCACGGTTCAGTTGGATCTCTGCAAATAATGGATAATTCGGACACACAGACCCTTGATGTGCTTTTAAGAGGTGATGAAGGTAACTCGTATATTTTATCGGGGAATTTCGGTTTGGGAACTACCAATCCAGATGCCAGACTTACCGTGAAAGGCAAGGTCCATGCCGAAGAAGTCAAAGTGGACCTTTCCGTTCCCGGACCAGATTATGTTTTTAAGGAGGGGTATGACCTGATGTCCCTTGAAGAAGTCCAAACATACATAGCAGAACATGGCCATTTGCCCAACATCCCATCGGCAGAAGAAATGCAAGCTAACGGAATACAACTGGGAGAAATGAACATGAAGCTTTTGGAAAAAATTGAGGAGTTGGTTCTGTATACTATAAAACAAGAAATAAAGATTGAAAGGCTGGAAGCTTCAAACGATAAAATATCTGAATTGGAAGAAAGCTCTAAAAAGCAGAATAGAGAGATTGAAAAATTAAAGGAAATGATCAAAATCATAAATAAATGAGAGCAGGAATGACTTTTTTGATGTTTTGTTTATCCAATATGTTATCGGCCCAGACCAATACTTTTCCTAGTTCAGGGAATGTCGGAATAGGAACTGTAAGCCCAATTTCGAAGGTTCATTTATATAAGGGACCTTCCGGGGGAAGTCCGCATTCCTTTTCAGATTTAACAGTGGAGGACAATGAAAATGGGATGGTGTCAATTTTAACACCTAACACTGCTATAGGATACTTTGGTTTTTCGGACCCAGAGGATAACTATGTTGGTGGTATGCATTATGAACACGCTTTAGATAGAATGGTGCTCCGTGTTAATAATTATAGCAATAATTTAATAATCGATAGCGATGGTAATTTTTCCTTAGGTGCGAATTCCACAAATAGCCCAAATTCACAGTTGGTTATTATTGATAATTTCGGTGCGAATATTTCTGGCTCATCTGGGGGTAATGCCATATTTGGCTCGAATATGGCAGTAGTGCAAGGAGGAACAAACCATAATAAGTTGATGATTCCGACCACTCATGCAAGTTATGGGTATTCTGGAATGCGGAGCAGTTGGGGCAAACTCTATTTCTACACAAAGTACGGAAGTACTGCTGCTGGGGAGATTATTTCCGAGGCCCCAAGAATGCTGATAGATCACTATGGCAATGTGGGAATAGGAACAACTAACCCTGGAACATATAAGCTTGCCGTAAAGGGAAAGATACGGGCAGAGGAAATCAAAGTGGAAACAGGCTGGGCCGACTATGTATTTATGAAAGGATATGACCTGCCAACACTGGAAGAAGTTGAAAAACATATAAGAGAAAAAGGGCATTTGATCAATATTCCATCGGCAAAGGAGGTGGAGCAGCATGGGATTGAGTTGGGAGAGATGAACAAGTTGCTCTTGGAGAAGATCGAGGAACTTACATTATATATCCTTCAACTTAAAACAAAAAACAGACTCCAACAAAATGAACTTGATAGTAACAAAAATCTGATAAAGAAGATTGAGGAAAGATATGTCATTCAAGAGGAGCGCTTACAAAATCTTGAAAAAACTTTAATCCAGAACAAATGAAAAAACTAAAAATAAGTATAGTTCTAGGTATAGCGTTCTCATCATGTTTTTTAGGTGTAGGACAAGTTACTAATTCATTTCCTGAAGATGGAAAAGTAGGAATTGGGACCTTGTCTCCCCAAGCTAAATTACAAGTAAACAGCACGGGAACCTTAGGTGGTTCTTGGAATCCTTCTGCTAGCTATTTCACGATATTTGATGGGTCGGGACAAAAAATAATAATGGACAGTAATGAGATATATGGTTCACATACCTTGCATTTGGGATCCAACACAGGGGATGTGGCAAAGTTTCGCTCAGTGTTCACTGGTTCCGCCAAAGATTGGATGATTATCAAGGAGGATGGAAAAGTAGGTATTGGCACAACGTCACCCCAAGGGTTGCTGGATATAAGTTCCAGTGGTACTGGAGATGCCATTTTGAGGCTTGAGGCAGATACCGATAATAATAATGAGACTTACAATCCAATGATTCAAATGAGGCAGGATGGCGGCATCATTGGTGCGGATATTGGATTTTCGAAAAACTTTGGTGATAACAGATTTGGTATTTCACCGTGGCACTCCCAAAATGGTGGGAACATATGGGATGTCTTCGTAATCGATATTGCCACTGGGAACATTGGTATGGGAACTCAGAGTCCCGGTACATGGAAATTGGCTGTAAAGGGAAAAATAAGAGCGGAGGAAATCAAAGTGGAGACAGGATGGGCGGACTATGTATTTAATGAAGATTATAATCTCCCCACCTTGGAAGAGGTTGAAAAACATATCAAGGAAAAGGGCCATCTCATCAATATTCCATCGGAAAAGGAAGTAGAGGAGAATGGAATCGAACTTGGCGAAATGAACAAACTATTCCTAGAGAAAATTGAGGAGTTGACACTATATATCATTGAACTTAAAAAGGGACAGACCGATCTTGAAAACCAGAACAGGGAGCTTTTGGAAAAACATAAAACCCATACCAAAGAATGAGACCATTTTTACCAATGACCTTTTTGTTGTTACCATGGCTTGCTATGGCCCAGCAACAGTACGAAGAAACAGAGAACCCGAGCAATATGGCATCGGGAGTGTATTATCAGGTAGGACCAGGAAGCAACAACACCTTGGACTGGACCTATCCTTATGGAACAAAGCTTACGGTGATGGCCGCGGGCACCAGTACCAGGAATTTTGAACTTACCACAACAAAATACCCTGATGGAGAGCTAAGGATTAGACAATGGGATCCTTCGCAAAATGAATGGACTTTATGGAGACAGGTACTTACGGAGAACCAGGATGGGAAGTTTATGGCTTTGGGAGAGTTTGGGATAGGTAATCCGGATGAGGCAAGGGAGAATTCATTTTTAAAAATTTCCAGAGGGAGTGAGGGAAAGGACAGAGCACTTGTCTCCTATGGTGATGACGACAGTTACAAATGGCATGTAGGACTACTCTATGGAGGTGGTTGGGAAACACCGGATTTTTATATCAGCACAAAAGACAGTTTCAGAAATGAAGGTGTTATTGTACATGAGCCTGAATTTACAATAACTACCAGTGGCGATGTGGGAATAGGCATACGGATTCCCGATGCGAAACTGGCCGTAAACGGAAATATCCACGCCAAAGAGGTAAAAGTGGATTTAACTGGTTGGCCCGATTATGTTTTTAAGGAGGGATACGACCTCCCCACGCTGGAAGAAGTGGAAAAGCATATTAGAGAAAAAGGACATCTCATTAATATTCCGTCCGCCAAAGAAGTGGAAGAAAATGGGATTGAACTAGGTGAAATGAATAAGCTGCTCTTGGAGAAAATCGAAGAGTTGATGATTTACACTCTGGATCAGGAAAAGCGATTGGAGCTGCAGGACGATGAAATACGTTTTCTAAAGCGCAAGCTCAAAAGAATCAGCAAGTTGGAGGATGAAATCAAAACATTAAAAAGTAATGGGTCATAGGAAGATAATAATATTGGTTGTATTGTATTGTTTTATTGGACCAAGGTCACTATTTGGCCAAGCCGTTTACGATGGATCGACCAAGCATACGTTTACAACAGATTACGGGGTTTTTGAAATTGGACCAATGAATGCGGCATACGGGCATATTTACACGGATAGGCCAAGAATAATATTCAACAGACCCATTTGGACCTCGGCAAATATTTTTAGCTCCTATGATGGTGATCTTGTTTTGCAGACTGAGGGAAATGAGCGATTAAGAATCGATGATAATTCGGGCAATATAGGGATTGGGACAGCAAACCCACAACATAAGCTAGAGCTCAAAGGCAAGCTATATCTCAATTCAGGGCCCGATGATGATGGTATTCTCTGGGCAAGGCACAATATGACACTGGGAACCATTTCGGGTAGTTATAATCATAATGTCCTCATGTTAAAGCCTGGTGGTGCGTCCAATGGTTTTCTACACTCACAATTACAAATGTATGTTGCTCACTCTGAGGCGGATCATGAGAAAAAGGTGCAAATCCATACTTTTGGGAATTCCTATTTCAATGGTGGAAATGTGGGTATAGGTACAGCGAACCCGGATGCAAAATTGGCTGTAAAAGGAGACATCCACGCGCAGGAGGTCAAAGTGGACCTTTCTGTTCCAGGGCCTGACTATGTTTTTAAGGAAGGGTATGCGCTAAAATCTTTGGAGGAAGTCGAAAACTACATCAAATTAAATGGCCACTTGCCCAATATCCCTTCTGCCAAGGATATGGAAGAGAATGGTGTCCAATTGGGGGAGATGAACATGAGATTGTTAGAGAAGATTGAGGAATTGACCTTATACATTCTTCAACTGGAGAAAAAAACCAATAGGTTGAATGATATTGAAAAACGTTTGGTAATGCTTGAAAAAACTCAAAGGTAAAGTTATATGAACATAAAAAAACTTTTTATACCCATACTCCTAATAATGATGTATGGCGGTACGGTAAAGGGACAGAATTTTGAGCCCTTGTCTTATTATTTTAATGGTACACCGAGTAACGGCATCAAGATAAAGACGAATTTACCTTTTCAGAATGGTACTGGAATGCCAACGGTAATGTTGGAAGGTTTCCAGTATGGAAGTGCTAACACAATTGATATTAAGATTAATTGGTATATCTACAATGGAGTTTTTCATATAGCCAATGGCAGTTCATCAGGTTCTTACAGTCCTCCGGTTAAGTTGGCAAATGAAAACGGTAAGGTGGTCATTTTTATTGATGATCGTCAATACTTCACACGTTTTAATATCAGAGTGTATGCCGAAGGTAAAGGTGAAACAAGCAATATGTTTGAAGGATGGACAGCTGTTGATGAGGGTATTAATGGCACCAATATTAAGGATGTTATCTATAAAGCAAACTTCCCTGGAAAAGTAGGAATAGGAACCATTGCACCTGGAGCATATCAGCTTGCCGTAAAGGGAAAGATCAGGGCCGAGGAAATCAAGGTTGAAACGGGGTGGGCCGATTATGTTTTTAAAGAAGGGTATAATCTTCCAACCCTTGAAGAAGTGGAAAGGCACATTAAAGAAAAAGGGCACCTCATCAATATACCCTCGGCCGAAGAGGTTAGCCAGAATGGCGTTGAATTGGGAGAAATGAACAAGCTGCTTTTGGAGAAAATCGAGGAGCTGACGCTATATACACTTCAGCAAGAGAAGGAAATACAACAATATCAAAAGGATATGTTGCTGTTGAATAAGAAACTGGAAGCGATACAGCAACAGATGAACAACCTAAAAAAACTATAACTGTGAAACAAAAACTACTTCTTTTCGGCCTGTTATGGGCATTTATGGGAACTGCCCTTCTGGCGCAGGACGAATATAGGGTGCAATTCAGCTATGATAGTGCAGGTAACCAGACATTAAGGGACTGGGTGTGTATCAATTGTGGCACTTCAAAAGAAGCAGTGGTCGACTCCACCAAAGTGGAAGAGGTAGCGCTAGAGAACGATATCTTGGAAGGAATCTTAGATAAAAAAAACATCACGGGCACTTCCACCATTGTTGCTTATCCAAATCCTGTGACCGAGCAGCTTACGGTTGAATGGGTTGACAATGAAAAACAAGTTGCACAAGTAATCCTCTTTTCGGGGATAGGCCAACAACTGTTCCAACGGACCATTAAAAGCAGGCAGGGAAATACCAACATAGATTTTGGCATCTATGCCCCGGGAAGGTATATCCTTTCGGTTTATTATACAGACAATACCAACCAAACCTTTCATATCCTTAAAAAATAACCCAGATGAAGAACCTGACCATTATTTTTTGTGCCCTATTTTCTTTTATGGTCTTTTCCCAAGAAAGACCGATTAAAATGCACAAAGCAAAAGAAGTAAAGAAAACAGTTTATGGAGAGGGTACAACTAACATCTCTAGTAGGTCATTTTCCACAAGTAGTATGTCAGGGGCAATAGGTGGAGGAACAGTCAATGGCAGTATAGTTGCAGACTTATCGGTCTCATCTTCCGGTGCGGTAAATTATACTGTACCTATAGATATTCCCCCTGGGCTAAACGGGATACAACCCGAAGTTTCATTGGACTTTGATAGCCAAACTGGGAATGGGTTGGCCGGTTGGGGGTGGAATTTATCTGGGATCTCGGTAATCACCAGAATCCCATCTACCAAATTTCACGATAATCAGATAGATCCGGTGGATTTTGATTTGGATGATCGTTTTGCTTTGGATGGACAACGTTTGATAGTTAAAAAAGGAACCTATGGTGTTGCAGGCAGTGAGTATCAAACGGAACAATATTCCAATCTTAAAATTGTGGCCTACGGTTCAAACCCCATTTCTCAAGTGGAAGGACCTGAATATTTTAAGGTGTTTTATCCGGATGGTTCTATTGGATATTATGGAAATAATGCAAACTCAAGGAGCGCTACGGATTATGCGATTACCTATTGGGAAAATCCTCAAGGCAACCGTATAAGTTATGAATACCTTTCTTCCAACAACACTTTGCGAATATCCAAGATTAAGTATGGTAGCATTGGGGAATCAGCTCCAATAAACGAAATTGAATTTAAATATACCTGGAGAAAGTTTAATGAAATGGCCTATGTAGGTGGGGTGCAATTTGCTAGAACACATTTGTTGAGGACAATAAATGTTTTTGGTAATGGACGAAAACAATATCGAAAATATTACCTGGGACATGCAGACTACACTCATTTGAGGTACCAAAGATTGAGCAGTATTTATCAATATAATTCAGATGATTCTGAAAACAGACATATAAATTTTACATATGACGGTATATCCATATCGACAGGTGGTGGTGATTATGATTTAAAAACTTCCTATTTTAATGAAAATGGTGGAGTTGCTCAAATAGACATTAGCGATATTGAACAGAGAAACGCAGAGGTGGTTTCCTTGGACTTTACGGGCAACGGAAAGATGGATTTCTTTGTTTATCCCACTATGGGTTCAGATGCAAAGAAAAAATTATGGTTATATGACAATATACAATCTTCCATTAACTTTTCCGATGCTATTAATGTGGGTAGTTTTCTGGAGGTTTTTCCAGTTAACTGGTTAAACCAAAATAATCAATTAATGAATTCCCAAGGTTTGGCCATTGTCAAGAATTCGGGAAATGACCAAGTTGACTTCGAGGTTCGTACAACTATATCTACAGGGCCGATAACAACGGCGTACACGAAAACTTGGAGTGCCCCAACCTATAAACCTGAAAACTATCAACTTAATGGAAATCCCAGTGTAAATAGGGTGCCGTTAAGATATGTTTCAGGTGATTTTGACGGCGACGGTCTATCGGATATAATTGCCTTGGAACGTACTTATACAACGACAAGTTGTTTTGAACAGCCTGCTGCGTCTAATCCTTCTTGTGAGGACAAGGTGTACCGGGACGGGGTAGGATACTGTTGCTATGGTTGCACTACGAGCACGAATAATTTAAGTAGCTCTCGAGCCCACCTTATTAAACTTGATCGAAGAATCACAAATGGATTCGTATCAAATATAGGTTCCTTAAGCGAGCAATTGGGAGTAACGGATAAGTTGCTTAGTATTGATGCCAATGGAGATGGACGGACAAATATTGTGCAGGTCAAATCCGGTAAGGTTATTGTTTATGGATTGAACAAAACAAATTCTTATTTAGTAAAGCTATGGGAAACTACCGATTCTGATATAGATTTGTCCTTTCCTTTACTTCCAGGGGACTATAATGGAGATGGAAAGGGAGACTTCCTACTTCCAAAGGCAAACAATAGTGGAGGCCATCTTATGTTTATTTCTACTGGCAAAGGTTATTATGTCCTTGATCAAGGCTGGTCCTTTACATTCAGGTTCTCGGAAGATACCGGAGGAACTTATTATGGTTATAACTTGATTCCTGCTGATATCAATGGGGATGGAAAAACTGATATTATTGAATACAATACTCAAGTAGACCATAACAGTACTACGGGAACACAATCGATCAAAATTCATCAGAATGTAGTAATTACCAATACTCCTTCTTCAAATTTGAATCCTGTTTTTTTCGCATCCAATAGTACCAACAGTACTGTAAATATGTCGGCCTTTCCAATTCCCATATTTCTTTCCTCTAATAAGCCAAATGGCAATTTGGAATTTGCGTCTATAAGCAATAAATGGGTCAAATCTTTTGAATTTCTAAAGGACCATAGGGATGATGTCTCTCTGGTTGAAATTGAAAATAACGGAGTTGTCACCGACATAAAATATGACCAGGTAAATGCCGCATACTGGGATACCGATGACACTACATTTGAAAAGGCATATACTTCTCCAAATACTTATAGATCGCAAACATATCCTTTTGTCAATATCAATTCGGACCCATCGTTTAAAGTGGTCAGGGAACTGGAACAGACAGGGGCAGGTATGGCAAGAAAGAAGCAGTTTTATTATGAAGGGGCGGTTTCCCATGCCAATGGTCTCGGCTTTTTAGGGTTTGAGGTCATGAAACAATCGAATTGGTATGGCGACAATGTGCCTGCAGTATGGAGTATATCAAAATATGATCCGTTGCTGCGGGGAGCCATAAAGGAAATGATTGTTTCCAATACCTATATTAACAACCCTGCAAGTTATATGAGCAAGGTGAATTATCATTATGATTACAAATTGATCGCAAATCCAGGGTCTCCGATTGCCCCGGAGTATCTTGAGAATATTACACGTGGTAACTCTCTTACCAGTGTACAGACGGATGTTGCAGAACAGTCCATAACCCTTGAACCTGGGTTTCATTCAATAGGAGGCAGTACGGATTATTGGGGCTACATTTTTCCACCGGAAGAGCAACCGGGGGATGCTGGGTATGCCGGGGCAGTGGATATTCGTTTAAATAAAATGGAAACTGACAATGGGCTTACGGGTGTTTTCACTACGGAAACTTATACCTATGACCAGTACAATAATCCCTTGGTAACCACTACCACCTATCCTGGAGGAAGCAAAACGATTACCAATCAATACTTGAACAATCCGACGGCGGCCAATAGTACCTATCACATCGGTAGACTCAAAAAAATGACTGAAAGGGTCGTCCTTAATGGTAATTCATTCAGTACTGAAACACAATATACATATAACAATAATCAGGTAACACAGATCAAGAAAAAAGGCAATGGCACAGGTTGGCTTACAGAGGATTTTACGCATCATGCTAATGGAAATATACATACAAAGACTTTGAGCGGTGATGGGGTGGGTACCCGCACTGAGATTTATGAATATAGTCTTGATTTTGATAGTAGGTTTTTGACTAAGTCCACTGATATGGAAGGGTTGATTACTACCTTCTCTTATGATGATGTAACCGGGAGTATATTATCCACCATAGATCCTTATGGCCTAACAACTGATTATGAATATGATAAGTGGGGCAGAATAAAAAAAGAGACTGATTATCTGAATAATGCAACCGATCATACCTATACTATTTTAAGTGGGGGCGCATTGAGACATAATGTGGATTATGCAACTGGAGCTAAAGAGCAGACCACCTATAATGCCTTTGGATGGACCGTCCAGAAGGGTGTAATGAGTTTAAATAATCAATGGGTATATACTGACTATGAATATTATGTGGATGGAAAGTTGAAACGGGAAAGTGAACCCCATAACAGCTCTCCCAGCCAATGGAATACAACGGTCTATGAGGTTTACGGAAGGCCGATAAACCAAACGCTGGCCACAGGCAGGAACATCTCTTATACCTATACGGACCCAGGATTGTCCTATACGGTTAATGATGGATCAAAGACAACTACGATTACCTCGGATGCCTTGGGCAATACTGTAAAGGTTTCGAACTTGGGAGGTACCGTGGATTATACCTATTATGCCAATGGAACAATGAAAACCGCCGACCATGACGGGGGCAATCTTATCTCCGTTGGAATTGATGGGTGGGGTAGGAAGACCAGTTTAAACGACCCTTCTGCTGGAAGCTACAGTTACACCTATAATGCTTTTGGGGAGTTGTTGACCGAAACCGGTCCCAAAGGTGTTACCACGTATATTTATGATAATTACGGCAAAATTGTATCAAAAACAGTAGAAGGGGATTTAACCGACCTGTCTTTATCCTATATATATGACCCTGTAACCAAACTTTTGACAGATATTGATGGAACAGACAATACGAACAGTGGTAGGGCATATTCCTATGATTATGAATATGATATTTATGAAAGACCAGATAAAATAATTGAAAACACAGGATTGGCAAGTTTTGAATATGAAATGGTCTATGACACCTATGGGCGAGTAGAAAAGGAATTTCAAACTTCTACTTTGGGAGGGACTTCCAAAATTGTCAAAACAAAGAATGTATATGATACCACTTCTGGTCTTTTAAAAGAAATATGGAGCGATTCGAGCACCCCTGAAAAATTATGGGAACTAAACAGTATCAATGCACGCGGTCAGGCCTTGACCGTTACCTTGGGCAATGGCATGGTAAAGAATAGTACCTATGATGCCTATGGTTACGTTACCAAGATTGAGGACAAAGAAAGTGGAACAAATCCAACAGTGGCCCTTCATACTGAATATGATTTTAATGCTCAGGAGGGTACACTAAATAATAGGGAGAATTTCGGTTTCGGCTGGGAAGAGACATTTGGCTATGACAATCTAGATCGATTGACCACTATTTCTGGTGATGTATCCCATACCATGAATTACCAAAGCAATGGGAATATAAATATTAATTCATCATTGGGAACCTATGGATATGGAGACACGAGCAAGAAACATCGATTGACGGAGATTGACCCCAATCCAGCCGGGGAAACGTATTTCCAACAACATCCCACCCAACAGGTAAGCTACAACGCATTTAAGAAACCGGTGGATATTCACCAGTCTGGGCATGGAAGGGTCAGTTTTGAATATGGACCATTGATGAACCGAAGTACGGCCTACTATGGCGGGGAGCAATCGGACAGGTCACAGCGTAGGTACAAAAAACACTATTCTGCAATTTTCCCGGCAGAGATTGTGGAGGATACCCAAGCAGGTACCACAAAGTTTATTGCTTATGTGGGAGGCGATGCCTATTCCGCACCCATAGCCCACATCAAAATTACTGGAGGTGGCAGTACGTTGGATGAGTATCACTATTTACACAGGGACTATCTGGGCAGTATATTGGCCATTACAGATGCCGATGGGGACGTTAAGGAAGAGCGCCAATTTGGGGCCTGGGGCAAGGTAGACCAATTTTTGGACAGTGGAGGCGGAACCACATTTGGCCATAATGCATTGTTGGGTAGGGGATTTACAGGTCATGAACACTTTTTCGAGATTGGGTTGATACATATGAATGGACGTATGTATGACCCACAATTAGGAAGGTTTCTTAGTCCCGATAATAATATCCAAGATCCTTTTAATACGCAGAATTACAATCGATATGGCTATGTTTTGAACAACCCGTTGATGTACACCGACCCAAGTGGGGAACGCTTTTTGGGCTTTCTCGGTGATTTTTGGGGAGGCATTGGGAGTTTTATCGGAAATATTGCAGGAACCATTGCTCGTTGGTTGGGTTGGGACGGTAGTTATGATGATTATGTGATGGGTACCATCTATGAAAACCCGGCCCCAACGCCATCAAATAATACTGGGAACTCTCAAATGGCCTCAAGTGTTAGTACGAACCGTATGCGACAATCTACCGGTGGGCCTGGTCCTTGGTCTGGTATTAATGTAGCATGGAATAAACTCAAGAAAAGTTCTTTAGAATTTATGGTAGGAACCAATATTGGTCATCAAATGTTTATTGAGAATACAATAAATGGTATAACCAAAGGGCTTCCTGCTTTTGCCAACTCAACTTTATTAGCTAACGGGTTTATAGTAAATGGAGCTTTTGAGGATGGTTTTGATATCTATTTTGACAATGGAATCGCCATTATTGAAGGGGTACTTACCCCAATTGACCAAGGTATTAGGGGGATAAATCAATTGATGGATGGGAATTTTTTTGAAGCAGGTGTTAATCTATCCCAGGCTAGTGATGCTGTTGCTCTGGCATTGGCTACAGAAGGAGCTGGAGCTGGAGTAAATTTTGCATCTAGAGGATTGTCAGGTATATCAAAATTAAGTAGAACTACAAGAGGACTACAGCGTTATGTGACAAGGGCCGCGAGGGAAGTGGATGCACTCGGCGATGCTGCATTTACCGCCAAACAATTACAGGCAATTAAAAGAAACCCTAATTTAAGACCGGCATTCCGAGGGAATAGAATAGATGTAAGAGCTCGTCAGTTAATCAAGAAAGATTCAGAATTTAACAATTTAATAAAAAATTATTCAAGAGGACCTGATTTTGTTGATCCAAGTAATGGTACATGGTGGGACATAACTACACCTGGAGCGTGGGAACGTCATGTTAGGAAATATGGACCAGGAGGAATACTTTTGAGAACTCAGGCAAAATAAAATAATGATAAATGAATATTAAAAATAGGTGGATCGAAGATTCATTAGGCATAATAGCTATCACTAAAATATTTAAAGTTATCAAAAAAGGAGGTGAATTAAAAAAATCACTTTCTCCATATAACGATATAGATAATTTGACAGATTTTAGGGGATTAGACCTTAATCAAATCAAGATTAATAGATTAAGAGTAACAGATGCAGATTTTACAGAATCAAGTTTTAGTTCATCTTTTATTAATAAGTCAGTTTTTCAAAATAGTATTTTTGGCAAGGTAGATTTTACAGATTTTTCTGATAGTGGAAATGAATATAAAGCATGCTTATTTTCAAGATGTAGGTTCCAAAAATCGGCAATAGGTTACAAAGGTTCTAATTATGTTAATTGCACATTCGAAAGTTGTAATTTCTCCGGGGCAGTTTTTATACGTGGTGAATTTGATAATTGTAAGTTTCTTAATTGTAATTTAAAAAATATAGATTTTAATGGATCATCATTCACCAATTGTACTTTTGAGGGTAAATTAGAAGGGGTTTGGTTTCGAGGAGGTTATGGTTTTGAACAAGACATTAAGGAATTTGGTAAACCAAGAAAAAACAAAATGAGTAATGTTTCATTTGAGAATGCTACACTAATTGGGGTTAATTTTAGTAATGATTGTGAACTATCAAGTGTTAAATTACCATTGGTCGGAAAATACAAACTTTTTGATGACTGGAACTACAGATTAGAAAAGTTAAGTAAAGAAATTGAAAATTGGCCTGAACAAAAAAGAAATGAGGCGAATATTTTTGTAAGCTCACATTTGGTTCATTCCAAGAAACAGAAATGGTTCATACTAAATATTGAGGAGGTAATAGATGATTTTGGAAAAGAAGTGACTAATGAGATGATTTATATACTTGCCAAGGACTGATTAATGTTGGTTTTACTCGAACCAATAATTATTGAAACTAACATTTATTATATACTGACTGGTTTTATTAGATAAATATTATTACTATTTTTATTGTTAGTTAGACACATAAAGCTTGTGTTCAAAAGTTGTTTTTTGCTTTCCGTGTTCTTAACGGGATAGTCTTGAAGATTTCAGTGGTAAAACAATGATTTTCAATAACATAAAATTTCGTTGATGATTCAGTCATCCCGACGAACCACTAAATAGGTGGTATCAAAGCACTGTCAATTGACTGATTGACAGTGCTTTTTGTTTTTATTGCATTCAATTGAATTCATTTAAAACCATATAAAAGGTGTAGAGTTCGGTGAATGGTTCGGTACGTTCATTGTGCATAATTTAGATAGCGTTTGACGCTGTTCATAGGTGTTTTGCAAACCTGTTTTGTCAAACCCGAAAATTATGTATTATGCGCAATTCCAACACTTTAAAAGTACTTCTCTTCACGCGGGACATTTCAAATAATCCCCAAAAGTTGACCATTTATGCCCGTATTACCGTCAATGGGAAAAGGGCGGAAATCAGTCTGAAACGGTATGTTTCGGTGAATGAATGGGACGAAAACAAGGGAAGGCTCCATGGACTTACCCATAAGGCCCGTTTATTGAACAGCTATCTTGATGAGGTGTATGCTACAATAATGGACACCCATAAGGTATTGTTGCGGGAGGAAAAGATGATCACGGCACAGGCAATCAAAGCCCGTTATCTAGGGCAGGACGAGCAACATAGTACCCTTCATGAACTTATCGAGTACCATAATAAAACACAAAAGAGTGTACTCCGCCCCGGAACGATGAAGAACTATTATGGGACCAAAAAGTATCTACTACGTTTTTTGGAATCCAAATACAAACTCCCCGACATCCGATTGAAACAATTGAACTATAAGTTCATTACCGATTTTGAACACTATCTATTGAACGGCCCGCAGCTCCAAAAGGGAAAAAAATGTACCAATAATGGGGCGATGAAACATTTGGAGCGTTTGATGAAAATGGTCAAGCTGGGCGTTAAGTTGGAATGGTTGGACAAAGACCCCTTCATTAACTATAAGCTCAGGTTTCATAAAACTGAACGAAGTTACCTTACGGAAAGGGAACTTAAGCGCATTGAAGAAACGGACTTTACTGGGGCAGGCTATGAAAAAGTCAAGGATGGTTTTCTTTTCGCCTGTTATACCGGCCTATCCTATATCGATGTCAAGGAACTTGAAAAGAATCAACTGGTACTTGGCATTGATGGAAATCAATGGATCTATACCAAAAGGGAAAAAACATCGGAAAGTGTAAAACTTCCCCTATTGCCCAAAGCAAAAGAAATCATCGAAAAGTATTGGGACAGTCCAGAGACCGATACAAAAATTCTACCTGTGCTTTCCAACCAGAAGACAAACAAATATCTAAAGGAAATTGCAAAGGCTTGTGGTATTTACAAGACCATATCCTTTCATTCGGCCAGGCACACTTTTGCGACC
>NZ_QBTW01000017.1:0-73978 GCF_003057865.1 Muricauda brasiliensis
ATGTCTGATGTCTGATGTCTGGGTTAATTCCTCTCCTCAATATACATTTGTCGGACCTTTTTAAATAATTCGGAGGAGTATACAAAGTCGGTAACCGCTTGGTTGTCGGTCTTGAAGATTTCTTTATTGGTGCCTTCCCATTCCTTAAGTCCGTTTTTTAGAAAGATTATTTTTTCACCTATTTCCATTACCGAGTTCATATCGTGTGTGTTGATAATGGTCGTAATGTCATATTCCTGAGTGATTTCGTGAATCAGGTTGTCGATTAGGATGGCGGTTTTTGGGTCGAGCCCAGAGTTGGGTTCATCACAGAACAGGTATTTTGGATTCATCACAATAGCTCTTGCAATGGCAACACGCTTTTGCATACCTCCAGATATTTCAGCAGGAAATCGTTTATGGGCATCCACCAAGTTGACTCGCTTCAACACAAAATCCACACGATCTTGTTTTTCCGATTGCGACTGTTTGGTGAACATATCCAAAGGAAACATAACATTGCCTTCCACGGTCATAGAGTCAAAAAGAGCACTGCCCTGGAATACCATTCCCATTTCCTGTCTTAAATTCCTTTTTTCTTTTATGGAAAGCTCGGAATAAACCTGGCCATTGTAGCAAATGTTTCCCTCATCAGGTTCAAAAAGTCCTAAGAGACATTTTAAGAAGACCGTTTTACCTGAACCACTTTGTCCAATTACAAGATTTGTTTTCCCTTTTTCAAATGTTGTTGAAATTCCTTTGAGTACGTGGTTGTCTCCAAACGATTTATGTATGTTATCTACCTCTATCATTAGCCCAACAATAATTGTGTTAAAATATAGTTCACGATAATGATCACAACACTGGTCCAAACAAACGATGTGGTGCTGGCCTTGCCTACCTCCAAAGCTCCGCCCCTCATGTAATACCCATGAAAGGATGGTACCGTCGCGATTACAAAAGCAAAGACTACTGACTTAATCAGTGCATAGGTGACGTGATAGGAATTAAAATCCATCTGAAGACCCTGTATAAAGTCGCCGCTAGGTGCAAAACCGCCAAAAACAGCGGCCACCCACCCTCCTAAGATGCCTACGAACATGGAAATTGCCACCGCAAAGGGGTATAGCATAATGGCTACAATTTTTGGGAACACGAGATAGTTCAAGGAGTTTATCCCCATAACTTCAAGAGCATCAATTTGTTCCGTAACACGCATGGTGCCAATGCTGGAAGTAATGTAAGAGCCCACTTTTCCTGCCATTATTATAGAGGTGAATGTCGGTGCAAATTCCAGTATTACGGATTGCCTTGCTGCGAATCCGATAAGACTTTTGGGCAAAAGCGGATTTGTCAAGTTAAGGGCGGTCTGTATGGTGACAACTCCTCCAATAAAAAAGGATATGAATATGATGATGCCCATGGCACCAAAGACCAATTCATCGACTTCCTTGAGAATCAAGGTTTTCATAATACGCCACTTGGTAGGCTTTTTAAATACTTCCCAAACCATGATGAAGTATTTTCCAATCGCTTCTAGGTATTTCATGCGCTTATTTGGACTTGAGATGATAAAAATAAGAATATTGTGCAGCTTTTAACCTTCATTTAAATTTTAAAACAGGATAAATGAATAGTTTTGCCCTAATTTGATTAAACCTATAACATGAGAACAACCAACCTTATAGTTTCCCTTTTTGCATTGTGCATGATCAGTTTTTCCTACGGTCAGCGAAGAAAAAAGAATGATGAGCAAGTACAACCCCCAGCACCTATTGCACAATCGCCAAAACTAGTGGTGGGTATTGTAGTAGATCAGATGCGTTACGATTATCTGACCCGTTTCTGGAATCAGTACGGAGAAGGGGGCTTTAAGCGATTGGTTAACGAAGGGTTCAATTGTAAAAACAACCACTTCAATTATGCGCCCACCAGTACGGGACCAGGTCACACCTCGGTCTATACGGGAACCACACCGGCTACGCACGGTATAATCGGGAACGATTGGTTTGATAAAGAATTGGGGGAAGATGTGTATTGTGCAGGGGATGATAGTTACAGCTCAGTGGGCACCACATCGGATGCAGGGAAAATGTCGCCGCACCGTATGCTCACTACTACCATCACGGACGAATTGCGCATGCATACCCAAAAAAGAGGGAAAGTGATAGGTGTCGCCCTAAAGGATAGGGGGGCGATCCTTCCGGCTGGGCATACAGCAAATGCAGCCTACTGGTTCGAGGGCGGACAAGATGGCAACTGGATAACAAGTACCTATTATATGGATGAATTGCCCCAATGGGTCATGGACTTTAATAATTCGGATATTGTAGAGTCATACAAAAAGCCATGGAATACGCTAAAACCTATTGAAACGTATGTAGAAAGTGGTTTGGATGCCAATAATTACGAAGGATTGCAAAAGGGAGAAACCAGCAATACTTTTCCTCATGACCTTCCGGCAATTTGGGATCAAAACGGTCAGTTCGATTTGATAAGAAGAAGCCCTTATGGAAATAGCATTACAGCAGATTTTGCCCTGGCCGCTTTGGAAGGCGAAGACCTTGGAGCAGATACCATTACGGATTTCTTGGCCATTAGTTTTTCCAGTACCGATTATGTGGGGCATTTTTTTGGGGTGAACTCTAAAGAGGTGGAAGATACTTACATAAGATTAGATCAAGATTTGGCCCGTATTTTTTCTACTTTGGACGAGAAGGTGGGAGAAGGTGAATATACCGTTTTCTTAACGGCAGATCATGCGGCCATCGATGTTCCCACCTATTTGATGGATTCCAAAATTCCTGCTGGTTATTTGGATATGAACGGCATGAAAGCAAAGTTCGGAGAGTTTCTTCAATACAAATATGGAACTACGGATGTGGTCAGGGACCTTTCCAACTATCAATTGTTTTTGGACCATAAAATATTGGCTAATTTGGATATCAAGCTAGAAGATGCCCAAGAAGATATCGCAAGAGAATTATTGACTTATGAGGGCATTGGTCAAGTTTATACGGCCAGTCAAATGTGGAAAAACGAATACACCGAAGGGATACCATACATTTTGCAGAATGGCTATAACCAAAAGCGTTCCGGTGATGTGTTGTTAGTGCCCAAGGTAGGTTATATTTCTTATGGTACCACGGGCTCTACACATGGCTCGCCTCAAATCTACGATACTCATGTGCCATTATTGTTGTATGGTAAAGGCATTAAACAGGGAAGTACGGTAAACCGCACGGAGATTCCCGATATCGCACCGACAATAGCAGCGTTGCTTGGCATTGCGTTCCCTAGTGGTGCCACTGGGCAGCCTATTGGGGAGGTTTTGGAGTTTGAATAGTTATAATTTGGAAAGTATCCCCTTCCAACGGTAGCTCTTTATAAACTTTCCTTCTTTTTTGGAAACGTATTTGGGTTGCTGTTGGAAGAAAGCTCTTAGGTAGCCAAATATGGCTTGGAAGTATAACCCCGGACTTTTAGCCTGCCAGGCCATTTTTAATGCGGCGATTTTGGTGAGTACTAGTCCGTATCCTATTTTATACATCGCGACACCTTTGGATTGATAGTTTTTGGTACTGTATCCATGGCCCGTCGGGCGGAGGTGCTTTACTTTGAGTTGAGGAAGTGTTACCGTTTCAAAATCGTGGTATTTGGCCAAAAGCGTATCCACAGTATCCCAACCCACTCCCGGACGCAGACCGCCGATTTTTTCAAAGCAGGCTTTGTGGTAAAGTTTAATAGGTCCTCGGATATGATTTTTATCCGCGATGTTTTCATAAATCCAATTTTCTCCTTTTTTGATGTAGAGAAGTCCCGAGCACATTCCGAGTTTCCAATTGGCCTGAAATTGATTGACGATGAGTTCAAAATAATTCTTGGGTAGAATGATATCCGCATCAAACTTGCCTATGAGGTCAAAATCTGAGGTTTGTTGCAACCCAAAATTAAAGGTATCCACTACTTTTTTGCCCGGAATATGTTCGTTGGATGAGCTGCGCTGAACCACTTTTATCCAGCTGTATTTTTGTGCGTAGTCTTTTGCGATGTTAAAAGTATTGTCGGAAGAATTGTCGTCCACAACAAGCAATTCATTGGGCCGGTAAGTTTGACCAACGAACGAGTCTAGGCAATTCTTTATAAAAGAAGCTTCGTTATGTGCAGGAATAACAATACTGATGCGCATTGGTTAAAAGTCCAAAAATCTCGGGACTTATCCCAAATAAATTCAATCATCAAATGATAAAAACGGTTTGTATTGAAATTATTGGTTTATTGGCTTCTAGCGTTTAAGTGTAAAATGCGATTGATATGATGAATACGTGTTATTATAATAATATTTTACCGAATACCAATAGTCGCTGGATGGCATAGGGTTGCCAGCATACGTGCCATCCCATTTTGGGTTGTTAGGGGATAGAACGGATAAAAGCTTGCCATATCTATTGTAAATGAATACTTCATAGGAACAGTCATTAAGCGTTTCTAGTTCCCAAACATCATTGATTCCGTCTCCGTTCGGAGAAAAAAAGCTTTTTGCAACAAAACAGCCAATCAAATTGCCATTACAGGATACCTCAATCAGGGGCTCGATGAATGAGCATTGAAACTCAGCGTTTAAAATGGTAAAGTGTTCATAGTTTCCAACAGCAATAAAGTTTAAAGAAAGTGTCCCATTTCCGGCAGTGCTAGACTGTAGGGAGATTTCACTGGAATCTTTCATGTAGCTTATGGAATACGTTGCATTGGGCAATAAATTGGATATATATATATAGCCGTCTTCTGATGTGCAACTAGTTGGTGGTTCTACAGAGATTACGGGCGATAAACCAGGTTGGTTAAGGATTACGTCATCAATGGAATTGGTACATCCTGTACCTTGATTGCTCATAGTTATATTCGTGTAATTTCCCGCTCCCAAGTCGTTCAATGAAACTTGCCCCTTATTGTTCGATGGTATCTGGACAATCAAATTTTCACCATTGAAGGTATATCTGACATTATATTCTGAATCGGGCAAGAGTCCGTCCAAAAGTATTTGACCATTTGCCAAACCACAACTTGTAGGGTCTATCACTGACGCAGTAACCTGAAGGCTCATATCGACCAGTTGAATTGCGCCCAAATTTGTTGAACAAGAGTTCCAAGACTCTATTACTGTCAAGTTTTCATAGCTTCCACTAAATAAATTACCAACTAGAACTTCACCGTTGGTGTCTGAATTAAAAGTATCCGTCACAAAGTCTCCAGTGTGGTCATAGGATATGATATATTCACTAGTTGGTCTTAACCCAATTAAAGATATCGAACCGTCATTGACACCACAGGAAGTGGGGTTGTTAACAATGATGTCTGGATTCGGCACGTTCTCGTTCAATGTGATATCTATAGGTATTGTCTCACATTGGTCGATAAGGTCTGTGATTATAAAATTATGATAAATGCCCTCGCTTAAATTGTTAATTGTCAGATTTCCGTTTGCATTTGCTTGTGAATTAACATTAAATGTACTGCTATTATGCTCATATGTGACTTGATAAGTTGAGCCTGCCACTAAATCAAATATCTCAATTTGGCCATCGGTGTTTCCGCACGAAGTTGGGGACACAGGGTTAATGGTTGGTTCAATAGAATTGCCATTAACTGTAAAGTTGCCCAGCTCATCTGAACAGTTCAGCATGGACTCCGTGATAATTATGTTTTCATAAGTTCCTGCAAATAAGTTTTCGACATTAAATGAGCCATGTTCATCAGATATGTAATAATCGGTGTAGCTTGAACCATTAAAATCGTATTGAATGATATAATCAAGATTGGGTGCTACATCTGAGATTACAAAACTACCATCGTCCGAACCACATGAAGCATCATTTCCAGATAATATGGAATATTCAATTTCACCAAGATCCAATATCCAAACAGCACCCTTTTCAGTTCCATTCTCGCTATCATGATATGCACTTACAGCAATTTTTGGATTGGGTCCTTGGCTTAGCAGGGTAATTGCTCCTCCAAAATAATCTCCTGAATTCAATTCTCCTGAAAAGCAATATTCACCATAGGTGTAAAACCTATCTTCTGAGACCGAGCCATCTGAATTGACCTCAATCATGTAAAATGCACCTGTATTTGTTGCCAAAGTTGGATTATAGTGCCCCAAGGCTCCTACTAGGATTTCGGGTTTGCCATCTCCGTCAATATCATTAGTACCGTCTATGGATTCGCCGAACAAGGCATTGGCTGAAATTTGATTGGAAAGTCCGCCGCTTGTATTTGAAACTTTCACTGAACTTTGTACGGTGCCATCTTGGTTTAAATATAATAGATAAAAACTTCCAGAATTTATGTTTTGGTCGTCGTCTCTATAAGCACCTACGATAATATCATTGGTGCCGTCAGAATTTTGATCACCAATATTTAGAATAGAACCACCAAAATAGTCCTCAAAATCGAGGTTTGTTGTAAATCCACCTTGGGTGTCGCTAATTTTTTGATAAGAATTTACGGTAAGGTCGGCATTCATGAACAAAATCCATACCGAGCCTCGCCTAGATCCGCCATCGGCATCCCTTCTTGCGCCAACAGCAAGGTCAGTTATGCCATCATTGTTTAGGTCTCCAATGTTTTCCATGTCCGTACCAAAGATGGCATCATTATTAATAGGGCCGTTAAATCCGCCTTGGGTATCACTTATTTTAGTATGACTGAACACTGTTCCATCATTGTTTAAACTAAGTATCCATACCGCTCCATGCCAATATCCTCCGTCACCATCATAATCTGCACCAACGGCGAGTTCTATTCTACCATCATTATTAAGATCTCCAAGAAATGAGACTGAACCACCAAAGCGATCGTCATTATTCAAAACGCCTGTAAAATTGCCTGATGAATCGCTGATTTTTGTATGAGATATAACTTGATTATCGGCATTTAGGAAAAGTATATAGACAGCACCACGATTGGTTCCCCCATCATCGTCGGTATAAGCTCCCACGGCGAGGTCATTGACTCCGTTTCCATCTAAGTCCCCGATGTTATCTATTGCTACTCCCCAAGAATCAAAATTGTCTAGATTGCCAGTAAAACCACCGTTGGTCTCATTGATTTTTTGGTAACCCATCACATCGTAACTTTGAGCTAAGCCAATATGAAAACTAATTAACACAAATGTGAAAAATAAATAAATTTTCAAGTAATTGATCTTCAAAATTTAATTTTAATGGTTAATGAATGTTTTTCAAATAAACGATTATAATCTATAGTAATAGAATTTTTTGGTTAAAATGCACTTGCCAACCATTATCCTTATTAGTTGACCGTAAACAGTCTTGATATTTAAATATCTTTGAATCCTAATTATTAGAGGGATGATAGCTATAATTCGTGCAATAATTTATAGGGAGTATGTAAACAGGTTTCTTCGAAAGTCAATGAAGTTGATGGAAGGTTTTTTTCCAGATAAGTACAAGTTGAGCCCTACTGGCACGGTTAAACTGAATTTTTCAGAATCCGTCTCAATTCAATTAAAAGCTAACCAGACCAGTTATATTCTAAGAGAGCTTTATTGGGGAAACCCAATGGAGTATGAGTATACATCGATATTCATGGAATTAATAAAGTGCGTAGGTACTTTTTGGGATGTTGGCGCAAATATTGGGTATTATAGCATTTTGGCATGTGCCTATAATTCAAAAATAAAGGTTAGCGCTTTTGAGCCATCTAATGGTCCAAAACACTACTTATATGAAAACATAGCTATCAACCAAATGAATAATCAAATCAGGGTTCATCCTCAAGCTTTATCATCTGAAAGCGGGAATATTGCTTTTTATGAAGTCGTTAACCCCAAATTTCCTCATATTCTCAACTTGTCAGGTGAACACAATTTGGGTACAAAGAGAGGTTTGAACTCAAAAAAGGTCATTGTTGAATCGGTTCAGATAGATGAGGTGAGAAACGAAGGGCGACCAGTGGATTTAATAAAAATTGATGTTGAAGGTGCGGAGTTCATGGTGCTTAAAGGAGGAATGCAATTGTTGAAAAAAGATAGGCCCATTATAATTTGTGAAATACTCTTTAATCAGAATGAATCGGCATTGGATGAATTAATGAAAGGGATGAACTATGCTTTTTATGCCCACACCAATAATACGTTGATGAAAATAGATACATTGAAGCGCTCTGAGGACAACGGTATTAGGAATGTATTCTTTGTGCCTTTGGAAAAAGAAGACCAGATTAAGAAATTTACAGCTAGCTGATTTAGCTTTTCACGTAGCAAAGCCAATTCATACTTAGTTTCAGTATCTATAAACTATAGCATTGACGTTCATTCCGGCCCCGACACTGGCAAAAATAACAACATCGCCAGGGTTGACCTGATGTTCGGGAAGTTTTCCTTTCAGAACCATATCGTAAAGTGTGGGCACCGTAGCAACGGAACTGTTTCCGAGGTCATGGATGCTCATGGGCATTACATGTTCGGGTACGGTTTTTCCATAGATTTTGTAGAATCTTTTGATGATGGCCTCGTCCATTTTTTCGTTGGCTTGATGAATAAAAATCTTTTTAACGTCATCAATGTCAATTCCACTATCATCAAGGCAAGAAGCCATGGCCTTAGGTACGTTAATGCAAGCAAATTCGTAAATTTTTCGCCCTTGCATTTTAATATAGCGCTTATCCTTGGGTTCTAAAGGACTATTGGATTTATCAAAATAAAGATAGTAAGCCTCTTCATTGGCGTACGTTTCCGATGCATGTGATAATATTTCTCCATGTGTAGTATTGCCTTCAAGTATTGCGGCACCGGCACCATCGGAAAAAATCATGCTGTCACGGTCGTGCGGGTCCACCACCCTGGATAATGTTTCGGCCCCTATGACCAAGCATTTTTTGGCTATTCCACTTTTGATAAATGCGGTCGCTTGAATCATACCCTCAATCCAACCCGGACAACCAAAAATTAAATCGTAGGCTACACATTTGGGATTCTGGATGCGTAGCAAATGCTTAACCCTGGTCGCTAAGCTAGGTAGTGTATCGCCTTGCATTTTACCAGGAGTAAGGTCACCAAAATTATGGGCGAAGATTATGTAATCGAGTTCTTCTTTATCTACTTTGGCAGAGGCAATAGCTTCTTCTGCCGCTAAAAAACCAATGTCCGATGTCTTCAGGTCCGGTTCGGCATACCTTCGATTGGCAATGCCCGTTATGGCCTCAAATTTTTCAATGATAACATTATTTTCCTGTCCAAAGGACGATCCATCGGTCTCCATGAATTGATGGTTCAAGAAATCTTCATTTCTGGTAATTATGGAAGGGATGTGGCTTCCGGTACCTGTGATGCCAATTTTCATGTTATGCGGAGGTTTTATATTCAATACAAGTTAAGATATCGAATCATTAATATTATGCATGCATAGTAAATTTTACAATATCCAAAAAGATAACCAACAAATGGCAGAAGACAAAAAAGCCTTGATTCTAAAATTGAATCAAGGCTTTTTATCAATGTTTATAATGGTTTCTAGGCTTCTATGTAGTCTTCGATAGGTGCGCAGGTACACATTAAATTACGATCCCCAAACGCTTCATCAGTCCTTCTAATGCTTGGCCAAAATTTATTTTCGGCTATATAGGGTAGTGGGAAGGCAGCTTTTTCCCTGCTATATGGATGTTCCCAAGAATCGTTGGTTACCATTGCCAATGTGTGCGGAGCGTTTTTTAGGACGTTATCCGTATCATCAGCGGAAGCCTCATCAATTTCTGTTCTAATGGACAATAATGCATTACAGAAACGGTCCAGTTCGGCACGGCTCTCACTTTCGGTTGGCTCTATCATTAACGTTCCGGCCACAGGGAACGATACCGTTGGTGCGTGGAATCCATAATCGATAAGACGTTTGGCAATATCGGTCACTTCAATGCCATTCGCTTTGAAAGGTCTACAGTCAATAATCATTTCATGTGCGGCACGTCCTCTTTCACCTGTGTACAAAACATCAAATTTTCCTTTTAAGCGGTCTTTGATGTAATTGGCGTTCAAAATAGCGGCCTTGGTTGCATTGGTCAAACCTTTCGAACCCAACATTTTGATGTATCCGTATGAAATCAAACACACCAAAGAGCTTCCCCAAGGAGCGGATGAAATGGCCGTGATGGCATTTTCTCCCCCCGTAGGAATTACTGGATTGGTCGGTAAAAATGGTTTCAACTGCTCAGCAACACAAATAGGTCCAACACCTGGTCCTCCACCACCGTGCGGGATGGCAAAGGTCTTGTGAAGGTTCAAGTGACAAACATCGGCACCAATGGTAGCGGGATTGGTCAATCCGACCTGTGCATTCATATTGGCACCATCCATGTATACTTGTCCGCCGTTATCGTGGATAAGTTTGGTAATCTCTTTAATGGACGATTCAAAAACGCCATGGGTAGAAGGGTAGGTGACCATCAATGCGGAAAGATTTTCGGCATGTTGGTTTACCTTGTCTTCCAAATCGTTCAAATCGATATTTCCTTTTTCATCTGTTTTGGTCACAACGACCTTCATGCCCGCCATTACAGCCGAAGCAGGATTGGTCCCGTGTGCTGAAGCAGGAATCAAACAGATGTTGCGGTGTCCCTCGCCTCTGGATTGGTGATAGGCCCTGATTACCATGAGCCCGGCATACTCGCCTTGGGCACCGGAGTTCGGCTGTAACGAAGTTGCTGAAAATCCTGTAATCACATTAAGTTGTTCTTCCAACGATTTTAGGACCGTTTGGTAACCTTCAGCCTGATTTAAGGGTACAAAAGGATGGATGTTGGCCCATTCGCCCCAGCTCAATGGTAACATTTCTGATGCAGCGTTTAGCTTCATGGTACAACTTCCCAAAGAGATCATGGATTGGTTCAATGCCAAATCCTTGCGCTCCAATTTTTTGATATAACGCATCAACTCCGTCTCTGAATGATAGGAGTTGAAGACTTCGTGCTCCATAAATGGAGTCTGTCTTTGTAGGTTGGATGGAATGGCGTCAACCTGTGGATTATTCTTTAAGGACTTTTCCTCCAAATCATGAGATTCAACAAAGCAAGAAACCAAAGTATCCAAGTCAGTGCTGGAAACCGCTTCATTCAAAGAAATGGAAACTGTATTCTCGTCGATGTAATGAAGGTTGATGTCTTTGCTTTCAGCAACTTCTTTCAGTTTGTTGCTGTTTTTCACTTTCACTTCAACGGTATCAAAATAGGCACTGTTTGTTTGCTCGAAACCATGAGCTTCCAAAGCACTGACCAATTTTTTAGTATTGTTGTGAACTTTGTTTGCGATATATTTTAAGCCTTCTGGTCCATGATAAACGGCATACATGCCCGCCATAACGGCCAATAGTACTTGTGCGGTACAAATATTCGAGGTGGCTTTGTCCCTTTTTATGTGTTGCTCCCTAGTTTGAAGGGCCATACGTAGCGCAGGGTTGCCATCGGTGTCCTTGGTGATACCGATGATACGCCCTGGAATGCTTCTTTTGTACTCTTCTTTGGTGGCAAAGAAAGCTGCATGCGGTCCACCATACCCCAGTGGAATACCAAAACGTTGAGTGGTTCCCACAACAGCATCTACGCCCCATTCCCCGGGAGGAGTCAGTAGCACCAAGCTCAAAATATCGGCGGCGACCGCTACCTTGATTTCGTTTTCCTTGGCTTTTTCCACAAAGGATGCATAGTCGTTTACTTGACCGTGCTTTCCTGGGTATTGTAACAACGCACCATAGAATTCTTCTGAAAAATCAAAGGTCTCATGGTTGCCCACAACCAGCTCTATTCCTAATGGAATGGCTCTGGTGTGCAATAAACTTAGCGTTTGCGGCAATATTTCTTCGGATACAAAGAATTTTACCGAACCGCTTTTTTTCTGTTGACGACTACGAAGCTCGAACAACATGTTCATGGCCTCGGCAGCCGCTGTACTCTCATCCAAGAGTGAAGCATTGGCAATTTCCATTCCGGTGAGGTCGGAGACCATGGTTTGGAAATTTAAAAGTGCCTCCAATCTACCTTGGGCAATCTCTGCCTGGTAGGGTGTGTAAGCGGTATACCATCCCGGATTTTCCAGAATATTTCTTTTGATTACAGATGGAGTTAGCGATTCATGGTATCCCAATCCAATATAGGTCTTAAAAACCTTGTTTTTCTTGGCCAGTTCGTTCAGATGGCTCAGGAACTCATGTTCGCTGATACCTTCTGGCAGGTCCAATGGTTTTTTAAGTTTGATATCGTCGGGGATGGTCTCATAAATGAGCTGTTCCATACTTTCCACCCCAATGGTTTCGAGCATGTGGGGCAAGTCTCTTTCTGTGATGCCAATGTGTCTGGCGGCAAAAACCTCTGTGTTCATGTTCAATCCAATAAAGTGCACAAAATTAGGGATTAATTCAATCAAAATAGCCAATTTTGAAGGTCTCTAGGGTAAAGTTGTTAACCACCAATTAACCTTAGTGACAAGGCCTAATTTTTTATCTGAATGCGAACCCTAAAAGCCATATTTGATTTTTACCTGGACGCCAGTATTCATGTGGCGATTGCGGTCATTTCTATGGCGGGCGTCACCTTCCATTTGTTGGGAAGCTCATCGGATATCAATCTAATGGGCTTCATTTTTTTTAGTGTTATCGTTTGCTACAACTTTATTAAATATGGGGTAGAGGCATATAAGTATCTCATCGTATCGAATGCCTATCACAAAGTGATTCAAATGTTCAGCTTTGTTTGCTTTGTTTTTGCCATTTATTTTTTGCTGCAACTGAATAGGGATATTTGGATAGCGACTGCTATTTTGGGAGTGTTGTCCGCGCTGTATGCCCTGCCTTTGTTGCCCAGCGCCAAAAACTTGAGGAATTTGGCAGGGTTAAAAATTTATATCGTAGCCTTTGTCTGGGCAGGTTTTTCGGTCTTATTGCCCGTTTTGGATGCAAAAATGACCTTGGACTGGGATTTTGCCGTGACCTTTATCCAAAGGATGCTATTGGTTTTGGTGTTGATTTTACCTTTTGAAATCAGGGATTTACAGTGGGACGATAAAAGTTTACGGACATTGCCGCAGGTTTTGGGGATAAAAAACACCACCCGATTGGGATTAGGGCTTGTTTTGATTTTTTTCTTGATGACGTTTTTGAAGGACGAGATTCATCAAAATGAAATCCTATTACGGCTCATTTTGTCCGCAGCACTTATTTTTGTGCTGATTTCAAAGAGGCGAATGCAGTCCAAATATTTTGTGATGTTCTGGGTAGAGGCTATCCCGATTTTTTGGTTTGGCCTATTCTGGTGGACGGAGAATTATTTTTAAAGTTTCTCTTCCAATTCTCTCTTCATTTTTTTCTTGTCATCATCGGAGAGCATAGTCAGTCCAGCTCGATCACACAACGAGGTCAACTCACCATTCTTTTTGGAATAGCCACGACAAACCTTGCAATAAAGAAGGTGGAAGCGAAGTTTTACAATGTCCCAAAAACTAGCTTCTTTGTACTGGGATTTGTCACAAATACATGATGCCTCTTTACATGAAATCTTCATACCTAAAACCAATTTTCGTTTAAACAACCCATAAGCGATGTCCTTGCCCTATGGATCATTACCCAAAGGTTGGACGGATTTATGTCCAGTTCATTACAAATATCCTCGGTACTCATGCCTTGAATGGTCTTTAATTTAAAGGCCAAGGCCTGCTTTTGTGGCAATTTGGTGATACAATCTTGAATAGCTGAACCCAATTCTTCATTTTCCAAAATATTGTCGCCATCCTTGCTAAAGGGGTCTGCAACTTGTTGTTCCAGCCAATCGCCTTCTACTTCGGAATCGGAATTGTAATTGATGCGTACCTCCGCCTTTCCTTTTTTGGAATTGATTTTTCGATAATGATCTATAACCTTTCTCTTGAGTATGGATACCAACCATGTTCTTTCGGCAGCGTCGCCTTTAAAATTCTTGGCGGAATTTAAACCTGCGAAAAAAGTTTCCTGTACCAAATCTTTGGCAATTTCAGCATCGCTTACACGCGATACTGCATAATTGAACAGGTAGTCCGCATACAGGTCGACCCAATTGTCCGGTTGAAGTTTGTGATTGGCCATATTCTTATCGAATTACCAAATGTAATAGTTTTTGGACATATATTTCCAAGGTTAAAAACGAGTTAGACGCATCATTGATAGCATACTAACAGGGAGCATTTGCTATTAACTGTTTTTTAGTATTCAATCAATTTTAATTATTGGTCTCCAAAAGCCCAGCACGTTCCAATAATGCGTTGATATTTGGTTCGGCTCCACGGAACTTTATATAGAGGTCCATTGGATTCTCGGTGCCTCCTTTTGAAAGCACATTTTCCTTGAATTTTTCTGCTACCGTTTTATTGAAAATTCCATTTTCTTTAAAATAGGCAAAAGCGTCAGCATCCAATACTTCTGCCCATTTGTAACTGTAGTATCCCGAAGAATATCCACCTTGAAAAATATGGGAGAATGAGGTGCTCATACATGTTTCCGCTGTTTCGGGGAACAAGTTTGTGCTTTCAAAAGCTTGCTCTTCATAGGCTTTTACATTTTCAATGCTTGATGGGTCTGTTCCGTGCCATGCCATGTCCAATAAACCAAAACTTAATTGGCGAACCGTGGCCATACCCTCTTGAAAAGTAGCGGATTCCTTGATTTTTTCCACTAACTCCATCGGAATCAACTCACCTGTCTCGTAATGATGGGCAAAAAGTTCCAAAGCCTCTTTTTCGTAACACCAATTTTCCATCACTTGGCTGGGCAGTTCCACAAAATCCCAATACACCGAAGTACCTGATAGGCTAGGGTAGGTGGTGTTAGCTAGCATGCCGTGAAGTCCGTGACCAAATTCATGGAAAAGTGTTGTAACCTCATTAAAGGTGAGCAGTGAGGGCTTTGAACTCGTAGGTTTTGTAAAATTACAGACGTTGGAAATATGTGGTCTGCTGTTTTCACCGTTTAACATATACTGTGGTTTGTATGAGGTCATCCAGGCACCTCCACGTTTTCCCGCCCTAGGGTGGAAATCGGCATAGAACAACGAGATAAAATTATCGTTCTCATATACCTCGAAGGTTTTAACCTCTGGATGATATTTGTCCACGTTGTCCACTTCTTTAAAAGTAAGACCAAAGAGTTTTTCTGCAACTTTAAAAACCCCATTGATCACATTTTCCAGTTTAAAGTAGGGTTTCAATTTTTCATCGTCCAAATTGAAGAGTTTCTGTTTCAACTTTTCGGAATAGTACGCACTGTCCCACTTTTCCAGACGGTCGATGTTGTCCAATTCCTTGGCGTAGGCCTCTAACTCGGTAAATTCTCTTTCAGCAGCAGGTTTGGCCTTTTCCAAAAGTTCGTTCAAAAAGTCTTTTACTTTTTCGGGAGTTTTTGCCATTCGCTCTTCCAGAACAAAATCGGCATGGGTGCTATATCCCAAAAGATTGGCTCTTTCGTGTCGCAAGTTAACGATGCGCTTTACGTTTTCTTGGTTGTCCAGCTCATCATTGTGGAAACCTTTGCTGCCAAAAGCCATGGAAAGTTCCTTGCGCAATTCGCGGTTCTTGGCATATTTCATAAAAGGGATATAGCTCGGATAATCCAAAGTAATCAGCCAGCCTTCCTTGTCCTTGGATTCCGCCAACTGCGCTGCGGCTTCCTTGGTTCCTTCGGGTAATCCATCAACATCCTTTTCATCCGTCAATAACATTTCGTACTTATTGGTCTCGGCCAATACATTTTCACCAAAGGTGAGTTTCAACTTGGAGAGTTCGGCATCAATTTCCCGAAGACGTTTTTTGTTCTCCTCCTTCAAATTGGCTCCGTTTCTACTGAAATTCTTGTATTTTTTTTCGAGAAGTGTCAGTTGTTCAGTGGTCAAATCCAGAGAGTCACGTTGCCCATAAACGGTCTTTACCCTTGCAAAAAGACCCTCGTTCAAGGTAATGTCGTTACTGAATTCGGACAATATGGGCGATATCTCTTGGGCGATTTTCTGAATCTCTTCGTTGGTCTCCGCCGAATTCAAATTGAAAAAGATACTTGAAATACGGTCCAATTGCTTCCCGGAAAAATCCAGGGCCTCCAACGTATTTTCGAACGTCGGGAGTTCTGGGTTGTTCACAATATCATCGATTTCCTTTTTCGTGTCCTCGATGGCCTGAAGAAAAGCAGGCTTAAAATGTTCGTTCTTTATTTTGGAAAATGGAGCTTGGTTAAATGGCTCCAACAATGGATTGCTCATAGTTGTTACTTCTATTCTTTGTTTTTTAAACGTATCACGGCCCAATCGCTCAGCAAATAGGCAAAACCGATAATGGATGAGATCACGGCCATGGTCAATGGGGCGTAACTCCTGATGGTTGAGCCATAGGTTTTTCTGTTCATGGCGGCTATGGCCTCATCAGAATATTCGTTGAGGTCCACAAAACCGTTTCCGTTCAAATCATATTTGCTGGCATAATCCGAAATAAATTGCCAACGTATCTCAATAAAAATCAATAATCCTGCGTAGATGGTAAACACCAATAGACCGCTTTTCCATAGGCCTTTCAGAAATGGATTACTGACTTTTTTGAGGGTAAATCCAAAAAACGCCATGGCGCAAATCCCCAACAATATGCCAATTTGATTATAGTTCATAACCAAACAAGATTTTTTTCTAAAAGGTTTTCTTTACCTCCTCTGCACCTTTGATAACTTTTTCCTTAAGTCCCTCTTTATACGAAATGATGTTGTTCATGATCTCGCTGTCGGAACTACCTATTATCTGTGCAGCAAGGATACCGGCATTTTTGGCTCCATTTAAGGCTACTGTGGCCACTGGAACACCGCCCGGCATTTGGAGAATGGACAAAACGGAATCCCAACCATCAATAGAATTGCTGCTTTTTACGGGCACTCCGATAACAGGGAGAGGCGATAACGATGCCACCATTCCCGGTAAATGTGCTGCTCCACCTGCTCCGGCAATAATTGCAGAATAGCCATTGGTATGGGCACTCTTGCTAAAACTGAACAATTTTTCGGGGGTTCTGTGGGCAGACACAATATCTACATCCACATCCACTCCCAATTCCTTTAATATATCAATGGCGTCTTGCATAACTGGAAGGTCACTGGTACTTCCCATGATCACGGCTACTTTGCTCATATCTTATTTACTTATCACTTTAATGGTTTCTTTTACCTGTTGTGCTACTTCTCTAGCCCTGGCCATGTTTTCGTCAACAATGGTTACATGTCCCATTTTACGAAAAGGGCGGGTTTGTTTTTTGCCATAAATATGTGGCGTAACCCCGTCCATTTCCAGTATTTCCTCAATATTTTCATAAACCACATCTCCTGTATGCCCTTCGGCACCTACCAAGTTAACCATAATTCCAGCTACTTTGCTGTCGGTTTTTCCAAGTGGCAGTCCTAAAATGGCACGGATATGTTGTTCGAACTGGTTGGTGTATGCCGCTTCAATACTGTAATGTCCGCTGTTGTGTGGCCTTGGAGCGGATTCGTTGACCAAAATTTGGTCGTCCTTGGTTTGGAACATCTCTACGGCCAACAATCCTACATGCTTCATGTGTTCCGAAACTTTTAAAGCTACTTCTTGTGCTTTTTTGGCTACTGCATCATCAATCCGTGCAGGACAGATTACGTATTCTACTTGATTGGCCTCGGGATGAAACTCCATCTCCACCACAGGATATGTTTTGACCTCACCTTTTGAGTTACGGGCTACCACAACGGCCAACTCATTTTTAAAATCAATCATTTTTTCGGCAATGCACTCCACATTGGGCAGTTCTTTTAGGTTTTCCATCTTTCGAACGACTTTTACCCCTTGACCGTCATACCCAAATTGGGCGCTCTTCCAAACAAATGGAAAGGAAAGTCCACCATTGTTTATACTGTCCTCGATTTCCGATGTGTAGGCGAATCGGGTAAAGGGTGCCGTTGGAATGCCATGGTCGGTATAGAACAACTTTTGCACGGCCTTGTTCTGGATGGTCTTTAAGGTTTTGGTGGGTGGATATACGGTTTTGCCTTCGTGCTCCAACTTTTCAAGGGCATCAACATTTACGTTTTCAATCTCGATGGTGAGTACGTCAACGTCTTTTCCAAAGGCATAAACGGTATCAAAATCCATCAAACTGCCCTGAACAAACTCGTTGCAGGCAATTTTGCATGGAGCTTCGGGAGAGGCATCCATTACCTTGGTCTGTATGTCCCATTTTCTGGTTTCGTAGAGCATCATTTTGCCCAGTTGTCCACCACCTAAAATTCCAAGTTTAAAATCGGAAGAGAAAAATTGCATTGATTTATGAATTGAATGTGGGCAAAAATACATGAAATCCACGAGGGTATAAAAGATGTAAGGTTTTAGCAGCTTTAAAAATAGTATCTTTGCCAACCTGACCATAACTTGAACACATTGATTAAGCTTCACGATAAAGTTTTTAAGCCCTATTTAAAGGAAGAGCAAATCCTTGCAGCCATTGATAAAATGGCCAAGGAGATAGCAGCTGATTATAAGGATGAAACACCACTTTTTGTAGGCGTACTCAATGGTGCTTTTATGTTCGTGGCCGATTTTTTGAAGGCCTACCAGCACCCATGCGAAGTTTCTTTTGTGCGGTTGAGTTCGTATCAAGGATTGACCTCGACAGGGATTGTGGAAACACTTTTGGATGTTCCCGAAGAATTGGAGGGCAAAAGCGTAATTATTTTGGAAGATGTGGTGGATACGGGCCGTACATTGAAGGAGTTGGTCCACTTGTTTTCCAATACCAATGTAAAGGAGTTTAAAATCGGTACGCTGTTTTATAAATCCGACATTTATAACGGGGAATATGCCATAGATTATGTGGGTCTTGAGATTCCAGACCATTTTATTGTAGGGTATGGACTTGATTATAACGAGCTGGGCCGAAATCTTAGAGAAGTTTACCAATTAAATCAAACAGATATGATCAACCTAGTGCTTTTTGGAAAGCCAGGAGCAGGGAAGGGGACCCAAGCAGGTTTCCTAAAGGAAAAGTATAATTTGAAACATATTTCCACCGGGGATGTTTTCCGGTACAATATTAAAAATGGAACCGAACTTGGCACTTTGGCCAAGTCCTACATAGATAAGGGCGATTTGGTTCCGGATGCCGTTACCATTGATATGTTGAAGGACGAAGTGGAGAAAAATCCCGACGCAGCAGGTTTTATTTTTGATGGTTTCCCACGCACCGCGGCTCAGGCAGAGGCATTGGATAATTTCTTGGAATCTAAGGATATGAAGGTGAATGCAACCATTGCTTTGGAAGCTGAGGATGACATTTTGGTGGAGCGACTTTTGGAGCGCGGAAAAAGTAGCGGTCGTTCTGATGATCAGGACGAGAGCAAAATCCGTAATCGTTTTGATGAATACAATGAAAAAACAGCTCCTTTGAAAGCCTATTACGAGAAGCAGGGAAAATTCCACTCGGTAAACGGGATAGGTAATATTGAGGAGATTACAGGTCGCTTGAGCAAGGTAATCGATTCCCTATAATTGATATCCGCAAAGACTTTTTTATATTAGAATATGACCGAAGGAAATTTTGTCGATTATGTAAAGGTGCACATCTCTTCCGGAAACGGGGGCAAGGGGTCTGCGCATTTACGTCGTGAAAAATATGTGGCCAAAGGTGGGCCAGATGGTGGTGATGGTGGTCGAGGAGGTCATGTTATTGTCAAAGGGAACAAAAACCTGTGGACACTTGTCCATTTTAAATTCAAAAAACATTTTAAGGCAGGCCATGGTGAGCATGGTAGCAAAAGCCGAAGTACCGGTGCCGATGGTGAGGATGTATACATGGAAGTGCCTTTGGGCACTGTGGTACGTGACACGGAAACCAACGAGATACTCTTTGAGATTACCGAAGACGGCGAAGAGAAAATTGTACTCGAAGGTGGCATGGGCGGACTCGGGAACTGGCATTTTAAAAGTGCCACCAACCAAACTCCCAGATACGCGCAACCCGGAATTAAAGGGCAAGAGGGCCATTTGACCCTTGAGCTTAAAGTCTTGGCCGATGTAGGGTTGGTAGGTTTTCCCAATGCTGGGAAATCAACCTTGTTATCCGTAATGACCTCCGCAAAGCCCAAAATTGCCAATTACGAGTTTACTACACTAAAACCTAATTTGGGAATTGTGGAATATCGCGATTTCCAGAGTTTTGTGATGGCGGATATTCCAGGAATTATTGAAGGTGCAGCCGAGGGAAAGGGACTTGGGCATTATTTTCTGCGTCATATAGAACGAAACGCCACCCTATTGTTTTTGATACCTGCGGATAGCAAGGATATTAGCCAAGAGTACAACATTCTTTTGGATGAATTAAGAAGGTACAATCCCGAGTTGTTGGACAAAGGTCGTATAGTGGTCATTTCCAAATGTGATATGTTGGACAAAGAACTGATTGCAGAAATGGATGAGGATATGAAAGAAGATTTCAAGGATGTTCCCTATATGTTCATTTCGTCCGTAAGCAATTTGGGTATTCAGCAACTTAAAGACAGACTTTGGAAGTTGTTGAACGAATAACGACCTGGCATCTACCATCTAATCAATATATTGATTAATTTTAGGAGAACCCAATTATCCAATATGCGCTATTTACTTTCCATAGTTTTGATTGTTTTGTTGGCATCCTGTAGCTCTGTCAAGGTAAACTATGATTACGATAAAACAGTAGATTTTTCCAGCTATTCTACCTATAACTATTATTCCGATATGCAATCTGGATTGAGTCAGTTGGATGAAAAAAGATTGCTCAATGCCTTGGATTCTACCTTGCAAGCTCGTGGCTATCGATTGGCCGAAGAACCTGAACTTTTCATCAACATTATGAGCAATGAATATAGGAGCGCTCCGAGCAACAACGTAGGAGTTGGACTTGGCGGCGGCGGCAGAAACGTTGGAGGTGGTATTTCTGTAGGATTACCATTGGGTGGCCCAAATATGCAGCGTAGTATCCAAATCGATTTGGTGGATGCACAACGGGATGCCCTTGTCTGGCAGGCAGTGACCGAGAGCGGACTCCGGGAGAATGCATCGCCAAGTGTACGGGAGGATAAGCTACGTGCCGTGGTAAAAAAGGTATTCTCTAAATTCCCTCCGAAGGGAAAATAATATTGGTAATCAGTTGTTTACTGTATTTCGTTGTCGAAAAACACCGGATTTACCGTTCGGTTCGTCAAAATTACCACTTGTCATAAATCACTTCATCAGCAAATAATTGTCCGGTACTTTAGCTTCAGAAATAAATTCTAAAACCGAACAGTTATGATCGCACTAGCCAAATTAATTATTTCAATTTTAGTAAGTATTATTTTATAATCGGCTAACGTTGCAAAATCCATTAATATGAAAAAGCTTAAGACAAGTCAGAAAGTAGTATTGGCCATGGGAATAATTGGTGTGTCCATAGGAATATTTGGAAAATATAAAACATGGGAGTATATGGAGTACTTTCCATTTTTCTATTCGGGAATAACTATGATGTGGGTTGCCTTTTTGCCACAGAAAAAGTCTTGCAGCAATCCATTTAAAAGAAAAGCCGAACAAAAATCGTAGTAGCACCAATACTGAATTGGTTTGATGTAAATTTGGGTAAACTTGGCTCAATGGAATGGAATTAAGTAGTAGAAAGAGAAATATTGCATTTTGGACCCTTCAATTATTGGGGTGGGGGTTTATCAATGCCATTGCAGCTTTGATTCCCCAAAATATAAGTTTGGAGATGACCGTTTTCTCTGTTGTCGTCGGAATTTTTATAGGTGTATTTTCTACTTCAATATTACGTTGGTACCTTAAGAGAAATGTTCATTTTGATTCCTTTGGTGGAAAAGAGGTTCTGAAAATTATTATATCCATATTATTGGCCTCCACGATTTTCGGGCTTTTAAACGTCTTTTTCGGGTATATCTATATAAAATTTGGTCCAGAAATCACGGAGGCAGAAATGCAAATGTTCGAAGGTTATGACAAAGTCATGGTCCAAGTGTTGAATTCTCTCTTTTTGGTGGGGGCATGGACCATAACGTATTTGGTCATCAAATTGCTTTTGAAATTAAATCAGGATAGAATAGAAAGACTTGAGCTGAATACCACCTTAAAGCAGGCCCAATTAAACACCTTAAAGGGACAGATCAATCCACATTTTATGTTCAATAGCCTTAACAATATTCGGGGTTTAATGTTGGAAGATGTGGAAAAATCAAGGGAAATGCTTACCAAGCTGTCCGAAATTATTCGCTATTCCCTTACAAAAAATAATATCAATGATATTCCGGTACGGGAGGAGTTGGAAGTAGTGGACAACTATATCGACCTTTCTAAAATACAGTTCGAACATCGTTTGGAGTTTGTGAAACAAGTAGGGGCGGATACCTTGGACCTTAGAATTCCGCCGATGATCATTCAATTACTGATAGAAAATGCCACAAAGCATGGTATTTCCAATCTTAAAAATGGAGGAAGGATTCTCTTGGATATAACCAAGAAAGAAGATGATTTGATTATAGAGGTAAGGAATACAGGAAAACTCAAAATTGCCAAAGATTCCACCAAATTGGGCTTGATAAACATAGAACAGCGCTTGAAGCTACTATATGCTGGCAAGGCATCTTTTAAATTAGAGGAAAAATCCGATGAGGTAGTGGCTGAAATTAAAATACCATTGGCATGAAGATCAGGGCGGTAATAGTTGAAGATTCCAGATTGGCGAGGAACGAGCTCAAGGAACTCATTAAGCTACATGATGATGTGGAACTTGTTGGTGAAGCAAGCAATGTAGATGATGGTGTTGAATTAATTGAGTCCGAATCACCTGATTTGTTGTTTCTAGACATCAATATGCCGGAAAAGGATGGTTTTGACTTGTTGGAAATGTTGGATGAGGTGCCGATTACCATCTTTACTACGGCCTATGATGAATATGCCATAAAATCTTTTGAGTACAATGCATTGGATTATCTGCTAAAACCGGTCAGCAACAAACGTTTTGATATGGCCATTGAGAAAGTCCGTGCAAAAATGGTTGCCAAGCAAGTAGATAGTCCCGCTACCAAAAAGTTGACAGAGGGCAGTCAGATTTTCATAAAAGATGGAGAGGACTGTTGGTTGGTGAAAGTAGGGGATATATCACTCTTCGAAATTGTCGGGAACTACACGAGGGTATTCTTCGAGGATAAAAAGCCCATGCTCTACAAATCGCTTAACCAAGTGGAAGAAAAGTTGCCCGAAGACTCATTTTTTAGGGCCAACCGTCAGCAAATCATTAATACCAACTATATTGAAAATGTAGTTCCATGGTTTAATGGAAAGCTTAAGCTTACCATGAAGAACGGAGAGGAAGTGGAGGTTTCTCGAAGGCAATCCTATATTTTCAAGGATAAAATGAGTTTATAAAAAACCTCCAATTCAATTGGAGGTTTTTTTGTTAAGGTCTTAAAATGTCCTTGTATCGGTCTTTATAGCCGACAAGCACAACAATGTTGAGAATCAGTAGTGCCAGGGCAGGGGCAATGGACTCCATCGCCATGGTTAGATGGAACAGGACAGCACATACCGATACACTCATCAATATGATTGCCATTAAAGCTCCATATTTGTTCAAAATGAAGGAAATGCCTGCCAACACCTCTACCAATCCAACTAATATTAAAGTTTTGGACATTGTCAACCCTGTAAAATAGGTCATCATACCTTCTGGCATTTCCTCTGGAGCGGGAAGAAAAGGGTAAAGTTTGTTGGCACCAAAAATGATGACGAACAGTCCCAATAGGATACGGGCCACCATAAAAACTTTTGAATTCATAAGTGTAAATTTTATTGGTTACACATTAAAAGTATTCAAAAATTGAATATGTGATAATTTTTTGGTAAGATTTAATTTGTTGGGAGCCAGTTTTTTAAAGTGACTTCAACAAGCCTCCATCAATAGGAATATTAGTTCCTGTGATGAATGCAGATTGGTCCGAAGCCAAAAATGCAACCAAGTATCCATATTCTTTGGGATCTCCAATTCTTTTTACAGGAACTTGCTCTTCCATATTTGAGCGCACTTCATCAGATGAAATTCCTAACTTCTCAGCCTTTTTGGAATTTAATTGGGCAATGCGGTCCGTATCAAAGTAACCTGTTAGCGTGCTGTTTACTGTAATACCATCTTTGGCCACATCATAAGCCAAACTTTTGGCCCAAGTGACCACCGCAGCTCGAATAGTGTTCGAAAGAGCCAAATAGTTCAATGGTTCCTTTACCGAAATAGACGCTATGTTAATGATGCGGCCCCAGCGGTTCGCCTGCATGTGTTTTAAAGCGAGTTCCGTAGTGTAAACAACAGATTTGAAAAGCAGGTCAAATGCATTTTGATAATCTTCAACATTTTTTTCCAATGCGCCGCCGCCTTCGGGACCTTGGGTATTGTTAACCAAAATGTCTACAGAATTGGTTTCAAAGAACCCGGATATTGTTTTCTTATAGTTTTTGAAATTGGAAAAATCCACGGATAGGAACTGGTGTTTTTGCCCTTGCGAAGAGTCCAATTCACTAATGATATCTTTCATACGTCCCTCGCTTCGGGCCATCAACGTAACGCTGGCGCCGCTTTCGGCCAATTGCCGAGCGATAGCTTCACCGATTCCTTTGCTGCTGCCGCCGACCAAGGCATTCTTTCCTTTTAGAGATATGTTCATAGCTTAACGGTATTCTTCTCTAACCGGACTAAAAATGTCCATTAATTTACAGGCCGTCACTGCCCTACCACTATGCGGGGCATTGGAAGGAATCACCACAATATCTCCAGCAGTGTAAGTTCCTTTTTCGCCATTCAAGGTGAATTCAAAAGTACCTTCCACCACGTGCATAATTTGTTCATGATTGTGCTGGTGCTCGGGCACTTCGGCATTTGGTTCTACATCCCAAAACACCCAGCTCATCCGTTCTCCGTGTACCAATTTACCATGGTAGCCAGGCATAATTTCTTTTGATTTTATTTGTGATAAATTCATAGTTCTCAAATTTACCACCAAGATAGGCATTAATCTAGGGTTTCGGAATTTGTATTGGCACCGGCATTGGCTATTTTTGAAAACTAAATTGAATCAATGCAGGTACATTTTATAGGTTTGGGCGAGGTAGAAATGTTTAATCTGGCCTTAGCTCTTCATAAAAAGGGAGATACAGTGACCGGAAGTGATGAACTTTTTGATGAATCGTTGAAGGCCGTTATGCGAGACCAAGGATTGATGTTGGATGAGATAGGTTGGTTTTCAAATAGGGTCAATTCACAATTGGATTTCGTTGTTTTAGGTACTAATGTTACAAGCGACAACCCGGAATTGGAAAAGGCTAAGGAACTAGGTTTGCGATTGGTTTCTTACCCTGCGTTCCTATACGAGCTGGTTAAATTGAAAACACGTGTTGTGATAGCCGGCAGCCAGAGAAGGTCCGAGGTCGTTTCAATGGTTTTACATGTATTGGACTATAACAATATTGAGGTCGATTATGTGCTTCCTTCTCCAAATGGAATCCATCTAACCGAAGAAAATGATTTTATTGTTATGGAAGGTGGTGATAGGCCATCATCTGTTATTGATGCCGTACCACAGTTTCACAATTATCAGCCAAACATTGCTTTATTGACCGATATTGAGTTTAAAGAAGGAAGTTTTTACTCCGATTTTGAAACCTATGCGGAACAATACGGGATTTTTGTAAATAGTATTGTAAAGGGAGGAAGTATTACCTATAATGAAGAGGATGTTGAAGTGAAGAAACGAGTAGAATCATCAGAAAACCCAATCAGAAAGTTCTCATACGGAACCCCGGACTATCAAGAAGCGGACGGACAAATATTTTTGGATACACCAGATGGGGAAATGCCATTGGAAATATCCGGTGAAACAGCTTTGAGCAATTTAGCGGGGGCCAAATGGGTTTGCCAACAAATGGGAGTGGACGAAGTGGAGTTTTATGAGGCGATGGCTACATTTAAGTAGCTTCAAATCCAATATTTGAAAGGATTCGAAAATGTAATTTTGTCAGTTATGGGTTAGAGGAATGGTAATTGATTGATATTCTGAATGAAACGGCTCCTTCGCAATATCTCATTTTACTTAAGACGATTTTTGTCTGTTTCGTTTCTTGCATTTATGTTGGGTATATCCAACGTTTTTCTACAAGAAGACCGAATGATAAATGATTCAAGGAAAAAAGTAGAACAGCACGAGGTTCAGGATGAAGACGATGGACTCTGACTCAAACATTGAATTGTCTTAAATGATGGTCCAAGTGTTTGTACTGCATCTGTCCCCATTGTTGGGGCGTAAACGAACCAAAAACCGGATGTGGGTCCCATTCTTTTTTATCTTTTTCATTATGAAAATCGTTCACAAGACCTAGTAAGATATCCTTTTCTTCCGCAAAATTTTTGTCCTCTACAACCTTCAAACCTTTGGCGGTGGGCAAACCTTGGCGCCATGGTTTATCATCGTACAAGCTTTTTTTAAAAAATTTGCCCACAAGTTTGAGCATAAAATTGGCGTTGCCATCCGATTTGTGCCGTTTCAAGGATATTTTTAATGGAAATTGGCAATGGTGGAGCATTTGCCCAACCTCCATTTTGCCCCATTGCCTTTCCGAAGATTCTGAAAGTTGATGGATACGTGCGATAATTTCTTCGTGCGCCTCAGTATTGAAAAGGGATTTCATAATGAAGGATTTATATTGAAAATTACATAAAATTATTCTCCTATCTTTAGCGCATGCAAGAAAAACTAGCTTCCTTTTCCATAAAAAACTGGGCCGATGATGATAGGCCAAGAGAAAAATTGGTGCAAAAAGGGAGTTTTGTACTTTCGGATGCCGAACTGATTGCTATTTTAATTGGATCAGGGAGTAGGAACGAGAGCGCAGTGGAACTTTCCAAACGAATATTGGCCTCTGTGGACAATAACCTCAATGAGCTCGGAAAGTTATCGGTAAGCCAGTTGATGCGGTTTAAAGGTATTAGTGAGGCCAAGGCCGTAACAATTGCCGCCGCATTGGAGATGGGTAGGCGAAGACGATTGGAGGATACTTCCAAAATAATCAAAATACAGAGTAGTCACGATGCTTTTGAGTTGCTATATCCACTAATCGGTGAACTTCCGCACGAGGAGTTCTGGATTGTTTACCTGAACAATTCAAACAAAGTTGTCCATAAGGCACAGCTAAGCAAAGGGGGCATTACAGGAACTTTGGTAGACGTTAGGCTTGTTCTAAAGCAAGCATTGGAGCTTGGTGCTGTGGGTATTATTTTGGCACATAACCATCCTTCAGGGACATTGGTGGTAAGTGCTGCTGACAAGCAAATAACCAAAAAATTGAAAGTAGCGTCAGAAGCACTGGATATAAAAATATTGGATCACTTGATCTTGGCTCAACACCAATATTTGAGCTTTGCAGATAAAGGAATACTATAGCCCATGTTGTTGATTTTCACACATAAGATAACCAATCGATTGACCTATACTGCCAAACAGATTTTTGAAAAAATCTTGGGTGTGGAGATGGGTTTTACTACAAAGGTCGAAGAGTTCATCAAACACAATGGGCCTAAAATGACCTATTCCAAACAACCTCTGCAGAACGAATTCTTTATTCGAAGCAACGATCTTTTGTTTGAGCAAGGCATCAATGATTTAGAAGTGAAGGTTTCTGATTGGGACGGGCTTCCCTGTTTTTTTTCAGCTGGGGATAAAAGCACTGTTCCCTTTGATGTTTTTTCGGCCAGTTTCTTTCTTTTGAGCAGGTACGAAGAATATTTGCCGCATGTTAAGGACAGTGTGGGCAGGTTCCCTGTGAAGGAAAGTATAGCTTATCAGAATGACTTTTTGGAGCTTCCCGTGGTAGACCTTTGGGCCTACAAATTATTGGAGGCCTTAAAGGATAGGTTCCCGGATTTGGAAAATAAAGAAAAGGACTATCGTTTCACCTCGATTATAAATGTTACAACTTCACATGCGTATGCCATGAGAGGGATTGCCCGTAGTATTGGAGGGCTTTTATTGGATTTGGGAAATTTTAGGTTCAGGGATGTCTTGGATCGCTTTTCGGTGATGATGAGGCTCAAAAAAGACCCTTATGATAATTTTTTCGAGTTAGTGGATATCCATAAAGAGTTTCCCATTAAGACCATGTTCTTTTTTCAGTTTGCAAAACATTCGGCGCACGATAAAAACGTATCCACCAACAATAACAAATTTCGTTATTTGATCAAATCCGTAGCTGATTATAGTATTGTTTCCTTGAGTACCTCGTTTATATCATCTTATGATAAAAATGTGCTCCGGGAAGAGAAGAAACAATTGGGCAACTTAATCAATAGACCCATCAGCTATGCCCGCTTGCGTTACAATAAAGTAAATGTTCCCGCGACCTACAGGAATTTGGTGGAAACGGAGTTCACGGATGACTTTTCCATGGGTTACACCCACGAAATTGGTTTCAGGGCAGGTACGTGTACGCCTTTTTATTTTTACGACATCAATACAGAGGTGAGACAACCTATTAAGATTCATCCATTTGCCATGCATGACTATGCTTTGGTAAAGTACAAGAGCAAGGAGGAAGTTTACGAGAAAATGGATAAGGTATACCGATTGGTAAAACAAGTCAAGGGCGACTTTATTCTTGTATTCTCAAATGAGCTCTTGGGAGGAAAGCAGCAGTTGGATTGGATGGAGCTGTATCAATCCCTTTTAAAGAGATACTATGTTTGATGATAAAGTAACCGATGTTTTTTTTGATTTGGATCACACCCTATGGGATTTTGAAAAGAACTCAGCATTGACCTTCGCCAAAATTTTGGTAGAAAACAAGGTCAATGTAGATTTGGATAACTTTTTGGAGGTTTACGCTCCCATTAACATGCAAATGTGGGCATTGTACCGGCAAAATGGAATTGAAAAGTCCCAGCTAAGATACCAGCGGTTAAAGCAGACGTTTGATAAACTAGGTGAGCATGTGCCAGATGAAGTTATCGACATATTGGCCCACGAATATATCGCCCATCTATCATCTTTCAACCATTTGTTGCCGAATACTCTGGAAACTTTGGAATACCTTTTTCCAAAATACAAGTTGCACATTATAACCAATGGATTTCAGGAGGTACAGACCAAAAAGTTGAGAGGAAGTGGAATCCATCATTATTTTCAAAAAATAATTGATTCAGAGATGGCCGGTGTTAAAAAACCGGACCCCTACATTTTTCAAATGGCATTGGAACTGGCAAAGGTAAAGCCCCAGAACTCGTTGATGATAGGGGATAATCTCGAAGCCGATATTTTAGGGGCAAAAGCCTTGGGGATGCAAGTGCTGCACTATAATTTTCACAAAGAATCCAATCATGGAGAATGTACCATGATTCACGACCTTATTGAAATAAAAAACATTTTATAGAGTTATATTACAAGTGGTAAACCCCATTTTTGATACTTGGAAATGTTTTTGGCTATGAGAAAATTACTGTATTCCACTCTCTGGATCACAGGATTGTTGGCTTGCACCATATCCTGTATGGAAGAGCAAGATTTTGATCAGTTTGATGATTTAAGGGTGACCCCGACCTTGTCCTCAGGGATTTTTTATTTTGAATCCGATGAGGAGACCATAAATTTAGCAGGGCCATTGGGCTCTTTTTATTTTGAAGAGGTCACTTTTGAAGCGTTTAACGAGCAGTATGTTGCAGAGCGTTTAATAGAAGGAACAATAACCTATCAAATAGAAAACACCACAAGCAAAAGACTTCGCATAGTGATTGAATTTTTGAATGAAGATGGAGGGGTGTTGGATGTAGAGAGATTTGATATCGAGGCCAATAGTCCGAATGTTGCAGAGTATCCAGTCTTTTATGGGGCAGGAGGTAAGAACATCGATATATTGTCCAGTACAAAAAGTCTTCGAGTATCTGCTGATAATTTGGGTGATGGCTCAAGTGTTTCTGCAAATTCCGATGCAAAGATTATATTTCGCTCTGGAGCTGAATTTTTATTTCAACTACAATGAGTATGGCCCCAAGACTTATCCTGATTACACTTTTTGTATACGCCACCGGATTTGCCCAGAACAAGGAGGTACTGTACGATTTTTATGAGATTCCCCAATCTTTGATGGTAAATCCTGGAGTCAAGACTTCGCAGAAATGGCATGCAGGTATTCCTGTTTTGTCTGGCCTCTCCGTACAAGGAGCCACCAGTGGAGTTACCGTGAACGACCTTTTTGCCAATGATGGGGTAGATTTTACCACCAAGGTACAAGAGCGATTATTGGATGTTATGACCAATAGGGATGATTTTAGCACTACAAGTCAGATAGAGGCATTTACTGTAGGGTTCAGGGGCAAAAACAGACCAGATAATTACTATTCCTTCGGAATGTATGGCGAAATGGACATTATTTCCTACTGGCCCAAGGACTTGGCCATTTTGGCTTTTGAAGGTAACGGGGGAGACAACCTAGGTAGGAGTTTTGACCTTGGGGACTTGAATCTCCGCGGAGAAATGGTCAATGTGCTTCATTTTGGCATAAATAGAAAAGTAAATGAGGGTCTTACCATTGGGGGACGGGCCAAAATATATTCCAGTATTTTTCAGTTTCAATCTATAAATAATTCGGGCTCTTTTATTACAAGGGAAGGACAGAACAATGTTTACGAAAGTGCCATAAGTGCAGATATGCAGTTACAAACGGCCGGTGTGAAAGGTTTTTATGATATTATCGAAGAGGATACGGGAACCACGAAAAAGGATGTAAAAAGTCTATTTACGGAAAGGACGCTTTTGGGTGGGAACCTGGGTTTTGGTGTTGATGTTGGCTTTAGTTATAATTTAAATCCGCAGACGACCATTACAGCCAGTGTTTTGGACCTTGGATTTATCAGCAATTCAAAAGATGTTTGGAACTATACTTTTGCAGGTAGCACCACTACAGATGGTATTTCTATTGTACTTCCAGAGGATATCGATGACGTGGACAATGACAAATGGCAAGAACTAATAGATGAAATAGATGCAGCATTGCCACACGGTGAAAACCAGTCCAGCTATATCTCATGGAGGCCAGTGAAGGTTTACGGTTCCGTTAGATACGATTTTGGACAGGGCGGAACTGGCAGCATTTTCGATAATTGCGGTTGTGCCGTTAACAGCGGCGGAATGTCAAGTACTTCCGACTATTACCGCAACAGTGTCGGCGGACAATTGTTCATGATAAAAAGACCAAAGGGGGTCCAAGCTGCATTGACCGGTTTTTATCAAAGACGTTTTGGCCGTGTACTCTCATTAAAAGGTACGTATACTGTGGATAAATATTCCTTTACAAATATAGGTTTGGGCGCAAATTTTCAGATGGGCCCCGTAAACTTTTATGTGCTGGCGGACAATCTTCTAAGCTACTCCAATATTGCGGACAGCCACTATGCTTCTTTACAGTTCGGATTTAATATTATATCTTGGAACGGTAATTGAGTATCTTTGATATATGAAATATAAAGTATTGTACATATTGCTTTTTGCAATGGGATTGAACACAGTGGTAAATGCTCAGTTAAACGATTACAAATACATCATTGTGCCCAAGAAGTTTGATGCATTTAAATCCGTGAATGAATACCAGACCAGCACGTTGGTCAAATATTATTTTGAAGAAAACGGGTTTAATGCTCTTTATGATGATGCTCTGCCAGTAGACTTGGCAGGCAATAGGTGTTTAGGGCTTTTGGCCAATTTGGAGGATGGTTCCAATATGTTTACCACGAAAGTTACAATCACCCTAAAGGATTGTAACAATGTTGAGGTATTTAGGTCTGTTGAAGGAATTAGCAAGATCAAGGAATACGATAAGGCTTACAAAGATGCTATTCAAAAAGCATTTATCTCTTTTGCTGGAATGGATTACAGCTATGTGCCACAAGAACGGGAGAAAAAAGAATCAGCCACGGTTACTCTCAATTTTAAGGACGATGTAAAATCGGTTCAAGAAGAATCAAAAGAGCATATTATAGAACAGAAATCCACCACAGAGGAGCAGGTCTACAAAGCTGTGGAACCGAAACCTTCATCTATCGTAAGAGCTGCGGAGAAACAATCTGCCGAGTTGCCGGCCGAGGTTTTGTACGCCCAACCTATCGCTAGTGGATATCAATTGGTGGACAGCACCCCAAAGGTTGTGTTGAAGTTGCAGGAAACTTCGATGGACAATGTATTTATGACCGATTTTAACGGTTACAATGCAGTAGTCTTCCAAAAAGATGGCAAGTGGTTGTTGGAGTATTCCGATAACGGAGAAAAGGTTCAGAAAGAACTGGAAATCAAGTTTTAAAAATCATATTTGTTCTTCCATCTTTTCTTTAGGAAATCCTTCATGGAATTTTCTCTAGGGTTGTTCCCAGGTTTATAGAAAGAGGTACCTGAAATTTCTTCCGGGAGAAACTCAAAGTCCACAAAATTGTTTTCATAGTCATGGGCGTATGCATATCCTTTTCCATAGCCCAGGTCTTTCATTAATTTAGTTGGAGCATTCCTTAAAGGAATAGGCACAGATAGGTCCCCGGTCTGACGAACTTTTTGTTGTGCTTCGTTAATGGCCATGTAACTGGCATTGCTTTTGGGAGAACTGGCTAAATAGGTAGCGCATTGGCTCAAGATTATCCTGGCCTCTGGGTATCCTATCGTTGTTACGGATTGGAAAGTGGTATTGGCCATAACAAGCGCTGTAGGGTTAGCATTTCCTATATCTTCGGATGCCAATATGATCATTCTACGGGCAATGAACTTTACATCTTCGCCTCCTTCAATCATACGGGCCAACCAGTAAACAGCGGCATTTGGGTCGCTACCACGAACACTTTTGATGAAGGCCGAAACAATATCGTAGTGTTGTTCCCCTGTCTTGTCATACCGAACCGTATTGCTTTGGACCTTGTTGAGTACTAGGTCATTTGTTATGACAATTTTTCCATTTGGTTCGGAATTAACGATAAGCTCAAAGATATTGAGCAATTTTCGGCCATCTCCTCCCGATAAGCGCAGCAGGGCATCCGTTTCTTTTAGTTCGATGTCTTTTTTGGAAAGCAAGGTGTCCGTTTCGATGGCGCGCTCCAAAAGTGCCACGAGGTCGTCTTTTCCAAAGGAATTCAAAGTGTAGACTTGGCAACGCGACAAAAGTGCAGGAATTACCTCAAAACTTGGGTTCTCGGTAGTTGCCCCAACTAGTGTCACCCAACCTTTTTCTACCGCAGCGAGCAACGAATCCTGTTGTGATTTGCTAAACCGGTGAATCTCGTCAATAAAAAGAATGGGGTTCTTGGAGGTGAACAAACCACCACTTTGTTTGGCTTTGTCGATGACCTCGCGAACATCCTTTACGCCACTACTAATGGCGCTCAAGGTATAAAATGGTCTTTGGCTTTCCGTGGCGATTATATTGGCCAAGGTGGTTTTACCTGTTCCGGGCGGCCCCCAAAAAATCAACGAGGGGATTACACCACTCTTAATTTGATTAGTCAAAGCACCCTGCTTCCCTACCAAATGTTGTTGACTGATATAATCCTCTAAAGTTCTCGGACGTATGCGTTCTGCCAAAGGTTCGTTCATACATCAAAAATAAAATAAATTTGATGGTCCGTTGTTCTTAAAAGAGGAAGGATTTTTATCTGCCACCTGACAATTTGTATAAATTTAATGTTATGGCGGAATGTTTGATTTTGTGACCGTATGAGTTCAGATTCTTTTAAATTCTCTAATTCAGTTATAGTAGCGCCCTTAGTGGCGGTATTGTCCATTTGGATTGTATTCTGGGTAGAGATGCAATTAGGCATCAATTTGAACGAGTATGGTATATATCCCCGCAGATTATCGGGTCTGCAAGGAGTGTTCTTCAGTCCGTTTATCCATGGTTCCATTGAACATTTATACAACAATACCATTCCTCTGGCGGTGTTGACGGCATTCCTGTTCTATTTTTATAGGAGTGCAGCTCTTCGGGTTTTGTTGGTCGGGACACTGGTTTCGGGGCTTCTAACTTGGGCAATAGCCAGGCCATCTTACCATATTGGTGCAAGTGGCGTTATCTATTTATTGGCCAGTTTTATATTTTTTAAAGGGATTTTGGCCAAGAATTATCGTTTGGTCGCCCTATCGTTGGTAGTAGTGTTTATATATGGCAGTATGATTTGGTATATATTCCCGGTTAAGGACGGTATATCTTGGGAAGGCCATTTAGCTGGTTTTTTCACCGGATTGGTACTTGCTTTTGTTACTAAAATCCAAGTTCCGGAGGTTCGGAAATATGATTGGGAACGAGAAGATTATAGGGAAGAGGATGACCCTTTCCTAAAACATTTTGATGATAACGGTAATTTTATCGAGAGTGCTCCCGAAGAGCCTGAGGAAAAAATTGAAATCAAATATCACTATAAAAAGTCAAGTGATGATTAGCTTCTCCTTTGTCGAACCACCTCATAAAGAAACACGCCGCAGGCCACAGAAACGTTCAATGAGCCAATTTTTCCCATGAGGGGCAATTTGGCCTGATGGTCTATGATGTTGAGGGTAGAAGGGGAGATACCTTTTTCCTCCGAACCCATTATGATTGCGGTAGGTTGGTTAAAATCGACACCATAAATCTCGTCATCGGCTTTCTCGGTAGCTCCAGTAACGACAATTCCAGAAGATTGCAGGTAAAAAATAGCATCTTTTAAGTGGTCTACCTTTGCGATGGGGACATTAAAGGCAGCCCCGGCCGAAGTTTTTACCGTATCGTCCGTTATGGGTGCGGCCCCACTTTTGGGAACGATAATGGCATGGACGCCGCAACATTCGGCAGTACGTATAATGGCACCAAAATTTCTTACATCGGATACACCGTCAAGCATCAGGAACAGGGGAGTCTCTTCTTTGCTGAGCACTTGTTCTACCAATTCTTCAAATTGATGGAATTCCACTGGGGAAATCTGTGCTACGGCACCTTGATGGTTATTGTTGCGGGTAAGGCGGTTCAGCTTTTCAACAGGAACGTAGGATAGGCCGATGCCGCTTTTACGTGCAGAAGACTCTAATTCTTTGTAAAGGTCACCTTTAAGACCTTTTTGAATAAATATCTTATTGATGGGTTGCCCGGCGTTAATCGCTTCTATGACTGCCCTTATACCGTAGATTTGACTGCTCATTATGTATTGCAATTGATTTGCAAAGATGCAATAAAGAAACTTATAAGCATTTTAATGGAAGATCAATTTTTTAAAAGTACTAACCAAATGAAGTTTATAGTCCAAGGTCCAATACTCCTGGGTCATCTTTGGCGTAATGGTACGATCTCCAAAAAAAGCCTTGTCCTGAGAACTTCCAAACGACTTCACCGCCCATAGTAACCTCCCAAATGCCATAATCTCCTTCAGTTATCATCGTATTCCCATTGGGGAGTCTTACAGCTCCTGAAACCCTGTTTGCGAATAACTCAGGGTTTGAGAAGCTCCATGTAACTTGCGGCGCTGTGTTTTGGGGTATTGATTGTTGGTAAAGAGCTTCAGGCAGTTCCATTTCATAAACGGTAGACTGGCCCAATTCTCCTCCATTGGAAAAAATCATAAATTTGCTTGGTTCAAATAGATTGGGGTGGTGGTTATTGTGGAACAATCGTTCAGAATCTAAATCTCCATATGTAGTTGGGTTGCCAAATCTGTATACAAGGTCTCCACCTCGACCATAATTTCCGCCGGAATGAGAGGCGGCAATAGCGGTGGTCGTACTATGATCTATCACCCAAACTTCGCTATAAAAATTGACACTGAGGTATATAAGATCGTTATCGGCGTCATAATCAATACCATTGATGTGCATAAGATTACCAGTGTCGTTACTATTGTAGTTGATATCAATAAGCTGTGGATTGTCCGATACTGAACCAAAATTGGATTTGGTGTCATCCACATCTTGTATGATGTGATCTATAGAATGCCATTCCCAAACAATTTGATCGGTGGTAGGGTCAATTTCAATGACCGATTCCAAATAAAGATCCATATTATGGGTAGAGCCATTTTCTGTGGCAGTCTCTTGAGGTATTCTTTCCCATGCAATGGCCAATACGTTCCCATTTGGCATCCTTTCGATATCATGATGCATCCTATGTTCGCTGGTGGCATAGACGAAATCCCAAAGAGAAGTCCCTTCTTTGTCCAAAATTTGAATTTGACCTCCATAACCTCCAAAGAGAATATCATTACTTTCATCATATCTAAACGTGGCCAGGAGTGTTCCGTCATCTTGGAGTATGGCATCGTTGCCTATTGATTTTTCTCCTAGATCCCATTCATATACAATATTTGCGCTTTTGTCCATTAAATAAACTGCAGGAGCCAAAAGGTCGTTTACCAACACATAGCTATCACTAATTTGTTCCGAATCAATGATATTTACTGTTCCAGTTTCTCCCTCAATAGTATTTTCATCGGTCTCTTCTGGTGTTTCCTCTTCCGGATCAAGGTTTTCAGTTTCTTCTGGTGTTTCTTCGCCAATTATGTCAGGAGATGGACCATCATCATTGGAACAGGAGATTAGCAGAAGTGTTGAAAGGAAACAAATGCCCAGAATTTTAATGTTGTTTATATAAATACGGATTAGCATAGTTTTCTTTTTCATGTTTTTAGATATTGTTTCTGAGGGGTCTTTTATTTGATACTCAGGTCATCCTTTATTTTATCTGGGGTCCTTAAATGGGCAGCTGATTTTCTTTCCTCCATTTTTTGAAGCTGAGCCTCTCCAAACTGTTTTGGGTCACCATTGAAGTGTATTCGCCAAATCTTCCCTTGTTTGGATTCGGAAATATACAAAGAACCATCCTTTCCTTCTGCCAAGCCCATGGGTCTATATTTTGCATCGGGCATGCTTACAATGGTATCGACCTTGGCAAAACCATCTGCAAACACCTCCCATTCACCTGTTGGTTTTCCATCTTTGAACGGAATAAATGCTACAATATATCCAGCTTGAGGGTATGGGGCCCTATTCATAGATCCATGGAAGGCTATAAAGGCTCCATTACGATATCGAGGAGGAAATAAGTCCCCTTTATAAAATAAAAGATCGTTGGGTGCCCAATGGGCCGGTAATCCCATGAGCGGTTTTTTATACTGATTATCTTCCATGGAACCATCTCCGCCATATTCTGGAGCTACAAGCCTTTTGTTCTTAAAATGATCGTAATAGGTATAGGGCCATCCAAAATCATCCCCTTGTTCTATTTTCATAAACTCTTCGGCTGGTAATACCGCTTGGTGCCATTTACTATAGTATTGTGGTGCATGGTTGTGTAGGTAGTCCCTTCCATGCTGCACACCATATAGGCTATTGTCCTTGTCGTTCCAAGAGAAGGCCACCATGCTCCTTATACCAATGGCGTACATTTCGCCATCTTGTTGAATTTGATTGGTGCGGTTTTCATCAAACTTCCAAATACTTCCCAAAACTTCCAGTCCTGGACATGGTTTCATGCCTTTTACCTGTCCTTCTGTATTAAAATTCTCGCAAGCATTTGTTGGGGCACTGAAAGTGACGTACATATTTCCTTTTTTGTCAAATGCCAAGGATTTGGAGTTGTGCCATCTTTTTGGGAATTGATCAATTAAAATTACTTCGGGCTTGGATTCGGGAATAAGCTTTTTTGGAGTAAGTTTTTGCCGGTACACAATTTGTTCGGAACTGAAATAGAGATATCCATTGTGAATCCTCATTTCAGTGGCAAAAGTTCCATCATTAGGATAGTCCCCGAAAGTTTTTATAATATCCGCTTTTCCATCCCCGGTAGTATCTCGAAGTGCAAGATTACCATGAGTGCCTTCAGGTTTTCTCAGTTTTACGTAGATATCACCATTATCGTTTACAGCTATATGTCTAGAAGGTCCAACGCTGTCCACTACAACAAGTGCAGAGAATCCATCAGGTAGGTACAGTCCGCCGTTAGGTTCATTGATATCGCTCTTTTTTTCTGAGGCCTCACTCTGTTTGGTTGATGGTTTAATGGGCTCCTTTTCGGAAGTGGTTTCTTTATTTTTAGAACCATCCTGACAGGCGGTTAAAATTATACTGAACAAAAGAATAAATAGGTGTCGAGACATCTTGGATTATGGTTGATTCTATACTGATAAGATATGAAAATTCTAGTTGTGCAATAGGGGATTCATCCTTTCTGAGACTAAAATTAACAGGTTTATGTTGTGCATTCAGTGTTCAATGATGGTGTATAAAAAAAGGGCGTAAAAATTTACGCCCTTAAGTTATAATTGTATTGCTTTTTATAGGTCCAAAGCCATACAGAAGTCAAATAAAGCGGTTCCGGCCGGTGGTTCTGGACCTAGGTCCAAAACGGTTTCACCATTAGCAGAAGTGACTTGAAATGTGTTTTCTTCATCATATGACCCACTGTTGTAAAAGATCTGAATTTCAACAGTGCCTTCTGGTACAATGAAAGAATATGATGATGAAGCTCCTCCCTCATGGGCATAACTGGTTACTTCTCCATCAATGCTTACAGATAATGAAGCACCGTTCCAAGAGTCACCATAAGAATCTTGTTGTTCAATGGTCCACTCTCCTGGAGTTGGAGTAATGGGAGGACAAGCGACAGGTATGCTGTATACAAAGGGAGACCTAAAGTAAGATCCACCAGATACAGTACTGTTCAAATTCCCACTGGAGAAGGAGCGACCATCGGTCAAGTTCAATACATATCGAATTGTAAAACTACTTCCCCCAGCATAATCTTCTGGTATAGTTCCGACGAAATCCGATTCGGACAGTCCCAAAGCTGTTGCCAATTCTGCTAACGTAAACTCTACTGTAATAGAGGGTAAGTCAACATCGTTTGGTGAGAATGCCGATGCGGGCAAAGTAGTGACAAGTGTCTCGTCCACAGAATCAGCTTCATCAGCACCGGTGTAGGATGCGTAGACTTCAACATCTTGAAGCAATTCTCCCTGTTTGTTGTCCTCTACCTCAAAAGTTACCGAATAGGTCGAGGTAGGAAAATTGAACAGGAAGTTTTGAGATGCAACATCGGAGCTGGGTGTTGTAGCTCTAAATACAGCACCGCGGGTTACTTCGGCGAAGACATCATCAATTGTCTTGTTACTGGAGTCACAGGCTACAAAGCCAATGGATGCCAGCGAAAGTATCATTATATTTTTAATATATCTTTTCATTTTTCTTTTTCTTTTAGTTTGATAATGGGAAACCGGAATCAGGGTTATTGTCCCAGAACACCTTCACCGTCACACTTGATTTTTGTGTAACTGAACTGTTGTTGTTTGCATAAACCGCAGGATAAAGGAAAGATCTTATGAACGAACCCGGTTCTGGCTCCAAGTTGGCTTGTAGATCGTTTGGATATCCTGTTCTTCTATAAAAGTTATATGCGTCAATTCCGTTTCCGTAAAGTGCTACCCAAAATTCTTTGGCGATAAGGTTTAGTTTTTCATCACCAACAGCAGCATCATATAGAGCTTCTACCTCTGCAACATAGTCGTCTACATCATCACTGGTAGGGGCCAAAGATAAGTCTGCATCAGCATCCAAAGCTCCAAAGGCCATTGTCTTTTCTATTGACTTTGTTACACCATCGCTAAGGAATGCTCTTGCACCAGGGATGTCTCCGGTAGCATAGGCTATTTCTGCCTGTAAGAAATCAATTGTCTGTGCCAAGAAGATAGGGATTATTCCAGCTCCACCGCCACCTGAGCCTAAATCCACTGCACTAAATTCGCTGTCATCAAATTCGCCACCTGCTGGATATACACCGTATGTTGTCTTTAAAGGTCCGTCTGGTGGAGTTCCGTCATCATCTCCGTGATCTCTTCCCCAATAACCATTGGGCAAATAGCAGAAAGTGAACCCACCATCAACATAGTGTTCAGGTATTGGCTCCACACTACAAGATAATGTCTGTTGGTTAGGGCCTTCTGAATCTATGGCACCAGGAGTAGTTGCGGATTGTCTGTAGTAATAGTACCTAATCCTAGGATCGCTATCCTCATAGATGGCTACACCGTTTCCAACTTTTGAATTATCCATGTAATTCATAAGCCAGTTGCTCATATAATCAGCAGAACCTTGAGGTGTGTAGTTGTCAATGTAATTTGGATGCCTTGAATCTGGGTTTACCACATTGGTTCCCCATTCGAATTGGAAATCCTCATCTACAGAAGTGATGTAATCACCGCCAGCGATTATAGCATTGAATGCGTCAATAGCGCCTCCATCTACTAATCTGGACTGTGCATAAATCTTCAATTTTAAGGAGTTTGCCAGTTTTACCCAGTTATCCCAGTCACCGTCATAGTAATAGTCATTGCTAGGGTCTGCTGTGTTGTCCTCAGTAGTGAAATTTGCAATGGCATCATCCAATAATCCTAGAGCTGCCTCATATATGGCGGCCCCGCTGTCTGCTGTTGGGTTAAGGTTGTCTAAGCCCTGTATAGCACTAGTATAAGGTACATCTCCATAAAAATCAACTAAAGTAACTGCAGTGAACGCCTGAAATACCTGTCCCATACCTATATGGCGTTTAAAGTTGGCTTCTTCTGCCAAAACGTTCATGGCAGAGATGTCTGTGAACATAGAGGAATAGGCAAACCTCCATTCCGCATCTTGAGATGCTGGCGAGTATGCTTGTTGATACAATCGGGTACCCATATATTCTATACGGGTTACTTCGGAGCCATTGGTTCCAAAAGCATCGTTGAAACGAGCGAATTCCTCTTGTATACGGTTAAGATAAAAATCGGGTGTAGCTTGGTCCGGACTTACCGCATTCGGGTCTGTAGTCAGATCAAGTTCTGTACTCTCGCATGAAAGTAGGAGCCCCACGGAGGAAATCGCTAGAACTAGTTGTTTTATATATATTTTCATTTTTCTATTTTTTTAAAATGTTGCTTTAATAGACATACCATATCTTCTAGAGCCTGGGCTGTTGATAAAGTCGAAACCTAAGGCGTTACCTACACCAACCCCAAGGTTTTCTGGGTCAAAGTTTGTTCCTTTAGGGACGTTGATACCCTTAAACCATAGGTTTTGTCCAGTTAAAGTAAGGCTCAATGATCCGAAAGGTGTCTTTTCCAAGGCTTTCTTTGGAACAGAATATCCTAATCTTACCTCTCTTAATCGAATGGTACTACCATCGTAAACCTGTAATTCACTTGGACCGAATGCTACGTTACTAAAGTAGTAATCGGAGTTGTTGATTTGAATATCGTTAACGGAACCATCCGCCTTAACCCCAGGAAGGATGAAAGTGGAAACACGATCCTCAGTATCTGTGGTAAGTCCTCTACCAACCAATGCAGAAATCGTGTTGGCATAAACATCACCACCATGTCTATAAGAAATATCGAAGCCAAAGTTCAAGTTTTTGTAGTTGAAACCATTGCTAATGTTCAATCTCCAGTCAGCATTGGGGTCTCCAATCTCAAACAATCCTTGCTCTTCAACATAGCTACCGGTACTCGCAACAACTTTGTTTCCATCGTCGTCTCTTAGCACTCTAGTACCCATTATAATACCAAATGGTCGTCCTGCAACAGCAAAGTTGGAAAGGTCAGAGAAAAGACCTCCAATGTTAATGTTGTCCGTATCCTGACCAAGGTCCACTACTGTAGACTCATCCGCAGTAAAGTTGGCGTTAACCATCCAGTTGAATCCACCTGGGTTGGAGTTTCTAAATAGGGAAACTCCTAAGTCAGCCTCAATACCTTTAACCTGTACCTCACCGATGTTGGTAACAGTTTCGGTATAACCTGTGGAAGGGTCCAAAGGTCTGTTAGAAATAAGGTCTGTGGTTGTTTTCTTATAGATAGAAACATCCAAAGAAACTCTGTTCTGGATAAAACGGCTCTCAATACCGAACTCTAATTCCTGAAGAAGCTCAGGTTTTAGGGCTGGATTGGCCAATTCGTCATCCACTCTAATGGAGGATACCAACGTACCGTCTTTTAAGAATTCCCTAGTGTCCAAAGTTGCTGTGCTAGCTACGGGGTAACCCCCAAAGAAACCTGCGGAAGTACCATAACCAGCTCTAAGCTTCAAGAAGTTCAATCCATTTTGTGATTGTAGGCCATCAATTATAGAAGTTGGCAATATAGATAAACTAGCAGACGGGTAGAAGATGGAGTTTTCAAAGAAGTTGGAAACCCAATCGTTCCTTGCTGCCAATGTAAGGTAAGCAAAGTTGTCATAGCCAAACTCGGTTTGGGCATATACACCAACAATGTTCTGTGTTTCATCACGTTGAACTGGTTGGGCCGTGGCAAAGTTATAATGTCTGAACACACCGAAAATAGACTGCTGGTCACTGGTTACACCTTGTTGAGAGAACTCGGTTCTTCTAGAAGTAGCACCAACGTTAACACTAAGGTCTAATTTTTCTGTCAATAGGAAAGAACCATTTAACTGTAGCGTGTGATCCCAAATTGTATTTCTGTTGTCGTAGGTTTGATATCTACCTTGTATGTAACCTTCGGCACCACCTTTGTTCTGTCCGATTTCGTTACGCTCTGTGTAAAAATCCAAACCGGTTCTCCAGAAAACGTTAATGTTGTCGTTTATTTTGTAAGTAGCCTGTGTGCTTCCAAAGAAACGATTTGTCAACTGATTGGCGAATGCATTCGCAGCTGTCCATCTTGGGTTCTGAATATCGTTACCTCCTCTATAGTAAACACTTCTACCATCAATAGGGCTCTGGAAAGGCAGTCCCATCAAATCCACACTTCGTGGTGTGAAGAACAGGTGGCCAAATACAGACGAACCAGCTCCAAAGGAACCGTTACCGGTACTTGCTGCAATTGGAGGAGATTTTACATCACTCTTTGAAAAGTTAAAGGTAGAGTTGATTGTAAAGTTGTTGCTCAACTCAGCGCGTCCACCTAAACTAATGTTGGTTCTTTGTAGTTTGTTGCCAGGGGTAAACCCTTCGTCTCTAAGATTACTAGCACTTGCATTAAAGGCAATTTTTCCATCTTCTGACCCACCAGAGGCATTAACAGCATTGTTGGTCACAACACCAGTACGGAAAAAATTCTTTACACCGTCATAAGGTCTAAATTCATACGTAGCTCCCTGATATTCAGGGAATGCTGCACTTACACCGGCATTAACGGAATATGGATGTCTGATCAAGATAGTACCATCAGGGGATGTTCCTCTCCATGTAGCACCGAAGTTGTTAGGGTCAGGAATGTTGAAATCAGGTCCCCAGTTACTGAAGAATTCACCATAAGCCTGGTCAAAACCATTACCATATTGGTCTTGGTAATCAGGCAATGTGGATATTTCATTAAAAAATATTGATGAAGTAACGGTAATTTCTGATTTTGCCCTGCTGGCCCCGGCAGCACCTGCCTTAGTGGTAATTAATATTACACCATTCCTTCCTGCGGTACCATATAGGTTGGCAGCAGCCAAACCTTTAAGTACACTTACATTGGCAATGGAGTTAGGGTCAAGGTCCAAAAATCTACTTGACCCCACGTTACCATCAATGGCATCTCCTTGAGTATTGGTGTCAGAGCTGAACGGAACACCGTCCACAATAAACAACGGTTGGTTGGATCCGGAAATTGAAGTGAATCCACGAATAATAATGTTGGTAGCAGAACCGGATACACCGCTTGCTGCATTAATAAGTACCCCGGAAGCTTTACCGTTTAGTACCCTTCCTACATCACCTTCCGCTTTTTGCTCCAAATCTTCCGCTCCAACTGAGGAGACTGCGTAACCAAGGGCTTTCTTTTCCCTTTTAATACCCTGCGCGGTAACTACAACCTCTTCAAGGGCTTGGGCGTCTTCCACCATTTGAACATTGATTACACTACTGGCACCCACAACTTTGCTGGAGGGGCGTTGTCCAATGTAAGTGAAAAGCAATGTCTGTCCTTCACTTGCATTGATAGCATAATTTCCATCGAAATCTGTTTGGGTACCGGACGAGGTCCCTTCAACGACAATGTTGACTCCAGGCAGCGGGAGGCCATCGGCATCCGTAACTGTACCTGTAATCGTCTTGTCCTGTGCATAGGATATATGCACAACAAACGCCAATAATAGCGTTAACAATCCATTAAGTTTTGTTCTCATTGTTAAATTATTTGAATTAGCTAATCGCTAAAATCATAATTTCATGTTAATAATCCAAACTAATTTTATAAAATCTTTAAGACTGGTTATTTAAATGAAGTAACAGCAAAAACATCAATTTTGATTGATAACTACACAATTTTAAGGGGGTGTAATTGATCTTATATCAATATTATTAGTTTACCCCATGATTTAATAGGGATTTGGTTCAATAAATTTGATTTGATGTTTGGTTTTGTCTCAAAGAATAGACGCGGTATAAAGTGTTAGGGTAATGTTAAGAGTCGATTTTTTGTCTTTGCAGTTCTATACCTTAAATATAACGTTCATTTTGTGTCTCGGATTTTTGTCTTTCGGGAATCGTCTGGGGCGGATGTGGGTCATTGTTTTTAGGGTGGGTTTTATCTTTTTTTGTATTCTACTTAAAATTAATTGCTAGGGATTTGAATTATTGGGAATTATCATTACATTTGCAGCCCTCAAAATGAGGGTTATTTAGTTTTTAAAAGGAATTTAATGCCAACAATTTCACAATTAGTACGAAAAGGAAGGGCCACGATTACCAAGAAGAGTAAATCGGCTGCTTTGGATTCGTGTCCTCAAAGAAGAGGGGTTTGTACGCGTGTTTACACTACTACACCAAAAAAACCAAACTCTGCAATGCGTAAAGTTGCAAGAGTAAGGTTGACCAATGGTAAAGAAGTGAACGCATACATCCCTGGTGAAGGACACAACCTCCAAGAGCACTCGATAGTATTGGTAAGGGGCGGAAGAGTAAAGGATTTGCCTGGTGTGCGATATCATATCGTTCGCGGTGCATTGGATACCGCAGGTGTTGCGGGAAGAACGCAGCGTCGATCTAAGTATGGTGCAAAGCGTCCTAAAAATTAATCATTTTTAAGAAAGAGAGATGAGAAAAAAACAGGCAAAAAAAAGACCTTTATTACCAGACCCAAAATTTAACGATCAGCTTGTTACGCGTTTTGTTAACATGATGATGTGGGATGGTAAGAAGTCAATTGCGTTTAAAATATTTTACGATGCAATTGAAATCGTTGATGAAAAAAACACGGACGAAGAAAAAACAGGATTGGAGCTTTGGAAAGACGCCCTTTCCAATGTTATGCCACACGTTGAGGTTAGAAGTAGAAGAGTAGGTGGTGCAACATTCCAGATTCCTATGCAGATTCGTCCAGATAGAAAAATATCCACTGCCATGAAGTGGTTGATCAGCTTTTCAAGAAAGCGTAACGAGAAATCAATGGCTCAAAAATTGGCGGCTGAAATTTTGGCGGCAGCTAAGGAAGAGGGTGCGGCAGTGAAGAAAAGAGTAGATACACATAAAATGGCTGAGGCCAATAAAGCGTTCTCACACTTTAGATTCTAAGAATACAATGGGAAGAGATTTAAAATATACAAGGAATATTGGTATTGCAGCCCACATTGATGCTGGAAAGACAACTACTACGGAGCGTATTCTTTTCTACACAGGTGTGAGTCACAAAATTGGGGAGGTGCACGATGGTGCGGCTACTATGGACTGGATGGAGCAAGAGCAAGAGCGTGGTATTACCATTACCTCTGCTGCTACAACCTGTACGTGGAAGTTTCCAATGGAGAATGCTCAAGCATTGCCAGATACAAAAGATTACCACTTTAATATTATCGATACCCCCGGACACGTTGATTTCACGGTTGAAGTAAACCGTTCCCTCCGTGTATTGGATGGATTGGTTTTCTTGTTCAGTGCTGTAGATGGTGTTGAGCCTCAATCCGAAACCAACTGGAGATTGGCCGATAATTATAAGGTGCCAAGAATCGGGTTTGTGAACAAAATGGACCGTCAAGGATCTAACTTCCTTGCAGTTTGTAAGCAGGTTCGAGAAATGTTGGGGTCAAATGCAGTGCCGATCGTATTGCCAATTGGTGACGAAGCTGACTTTAAAGGTATCGTGGATTTGGCCAAGAACAGAGCTGTTGTGTGGCACGAGGATAACTTTGGTTCTACATTTGATGTGGTTGATATACCTGCAGAAATGAAGGACGAGGTTAAGGAATATAGAGCTGCTCTAATCGAAGCTGTTGCTGAATATGATGAGGAGTTGATGGAGAAATTCTTCGAGGATGAAGATTCCATCACGGAAGAAGAAGTGCATGCTGCGCTACGTGCTGCGGTTATGGATAGAGCGATTATTCCAATGATTTGTGGTTCTTCCTTCAAAAATAAAGGGGTTCAGTTCTTGTTGGATGCCGTTTGTCGTTACTTGCCATCACCTTTGGATAAAGATGATATCGTAGGTGTGAACCCGGATACCGAGAAAGAAGAAAGAAGAAAACCAGACCCAAAAGAGCCGTTTGCTGCTCTTGCATTTAAGATTGCAACCGATCCTTTCGTAGGTCGTTTGGCATTCTTTAGGGCATACTCCGGTCGTTTGGATGCAGGTTCATATATTTTGAATAACCGTTCAGGTAACAAAGAACGTATTTCCCGTATCTATCAGATGCACTCCAATAAGCAAAATGCTATCGACTTTATCGAAGCTGGAGATATTGGTGCGGCTGTAGGTTTTAAGGATATCAAAACGGGTGATACTCTTTCGGATGAAAAACATCCGATTGTTTTGGAAAGTATGCAATTCCCGGAGCCTGTAATTGGTATCGCCGTAGAGCCAAAAACAAAAGCTGACGTGGATAAATTGGGTATGGCTTTGGCTAAATTGGCCGAAGAGGATCCAACGTTCCAAGTGAAAACGGATGAGGCCTCAGGACAGACCATTATTTCTGGTATGGGCGAGCTTCACTTGGATATTATTTGTGATCGTCTTAAGCGTGAGTTTAAGGTGGATGTTACCCAAGGTCAACCACAGGTGGAGTACAAGGAAGCCATCACTGGTACAGCTGATCACAGAGAGACTTATAAGAAACAAACTGGTGGTCGTGGTAAATTCGCAGATATCGTATTTACTATGGAGCCTGCTGAGGAAGGTAAATCCGGACTTGAGTTTGTAAACGTTATAAAAGGTGGTAACATTCCTAAGGAATTTGTTCCATCTGTTGAAAAAGGATTCAAAGAGGCTATGAAGAATGGTCCTTTGGCCGGTTTCGAAATGGATTCCATGAAAATCACCCTTAAAGATGGTTCCTTCCACCCTGTGGATTCCGACCAACTTTCTTTCGAATTGGCCGCAAAATTGGGTTACAAAGTTGCTGCTAAGAAAGCAAGGGCTATCATTATGGAGCCAATCATGAAATTGGAAGTTCTAACTCCAGAGGAAAACATGGGTGATATTGTTGGTGACTTGAATCGTAGAAGAGGTCAAGTGAACAGTATGTCAGATAGGGCAGGAGCAAAGGTTGTTAAGGCTGAAGTTCCACTATCAGAAATGTTTGGTTATGTTACTGCTTTGAGGACTTTGTCTTCAGGTAGAGCAACATCAACAATGGAATTTTCACACTATGCAGAGACTCCTTCCAATATTGCAGAGGAAGTGATCAAAGCAGCTAAAGGAGTAACCGCTTAATTTTTCAGCAAGATGAGTCAAAAAATTAGAATAAAATTGAAATCTTACGATCACAATTTGGTGGACAAATCTGCTGAAAAGATCGTGAAAACAGTAAAAACGACAGGTGCTGTGGTAACTGGACCAATTCCGTTGCCAACTCGCAAAAAGATATTTACAGTTTTGCGTTCACCTCACGTGAACAAAAAGGCTAGAGAGCAGTTCCAATTGAGTTCATACAAGAGGCTATTGGATATTTATAGCTCTTCATCAAAAACTATCGATGCCCTTATGAAGCTTGAGCTTCCAAGTGGTGTTGAAGTTGAGATCAAAGTCTGATAATATTTCCGCTGAATAGCGGGGGTCACATGTCCCGAACGATGGTTCGGGAAAAACGGAGAAAGAAAAGAATCTGGGTCAGAACAGAATATTTTCTTGACCCAATTTTTTTGCCAATTATTTGGCACAAATAGAAAAGTAAACAATTAATAATTAATAATTATGTCTGGGTTAATAGGTAAGAAAATCGGTATGACCAGCATTTTCGACGAGAATGGAAAGAACGTTCCATGTACCGTTTTGGAAGCTGGACCATGCGTGGTTACCCAAGTCAGAACCGAAGAGGTAGACGGGTACAATGCCCTTCAGCTAGGTTTCGATGACAAGGCAGAAAAGCGTGCTAACAAGGCCGAAACAGGTCACTACAAAAAAGCAGGTACTTCTCCTAAAAAGAAAGTCGTTGAATTCCATGGATTTGAAGGTGATTACAAATTGGGAGATACTGTAGGTGTCGACCTTTTTCAAGAAGGAGAATTTGTTGATGTAGTTGGTACGTCAAAAGGTAAAGGATTCCAGGGTGTTGTAAAGCGTCATGGTTTCGGTGGAGTTGGTCAAGCAACCCACGGTCAGCACAACAGGTTGAGAGCTCCAGGGTCCATCGGTGCTGCATCTTATCCATCCAAAGTAGTAAAAGGTCTTCGTATGGCCGGTAGAATGGGTGGTGACAGAGTTACTGCACAGAACTTAAGAGTGTTGAAAGTGGTTCCAGAGAAAAATCTTTTGGTTGTTAAAGGATGTGTGCCTGGCCATAAAAATGCATATGTAACTATTCAAAGGTGGCAATAATGAAGGTAGCAGTTTTAGATATCAATGGAAAAGAAACAGGTAGGAAAGTAGAGCTTTCTGACGATGTTTTCGGGATAGAGCCTAACGAGCATGCCATTTATTTGGATGTTAAGCAGTACTTGGCCCACCAAAGGCAAGGAACGCACAAGGCCAAAGAAAGAGCTGAGATTGCTGGTAGTACCAGGAAAATCAAGAAGCAGAAAGGTACCGGTACCGCAAGGGCTGGTAGCATTAAATCCCCTGTGTTTAGAGGTGGAGGTAGAATCTTTGGTCCAAGACCGAAGGACTACACCCAAAAGTTGAACAAGAACATGAAGCGATTGGCCAGAAAATCTGCCTTAAGCTTGAAGTCCAAAGAGCAATCTTTGGTGGTTGTGGAAGACTTCAATTTTGAAGCTCCAAAAACAAAGGACTTCGTTAATTTCTTGTCTTCCTTGGGAATAGAAAAGAAAAAGTCCCTTATTGTGTTGGGTGATACAAATAATAACGTATATTTGTCGTCGCGTAATTTGGAACGCTCCGAAGTTGTAACAGGCTCAGGATTAAACACTTACAAAATTGTTAATGCAACAAGTTTGGTGTTGACCGAAAGCGCTTTGGAAGGAATTGAATCGAACCTAAAGAAATAAGAATATCATGAGTGTGTTGATAAAACCGATAATTACGGAGAAGATGACCGCCGATAGCGAGCTTTTCAATCGCTACGGGTTCTTTGTAAATCCAGCTGCTAATAAGTTGGAGATCAAAGAAGCGGTAGAGGCAACTTATGGTGTGTCTGTTGAAAAGGTAAGAACCATGAATTATGGTCCAACGCGTAAGAGTCGTTATACAAAAACCGGTATTCAGCATGGAAAAACAAATGCGATCAAAAAAGCAATTGTTGATGTAGCTGAAGGTGATATTATTGATTTTTACAGTAATCTATAAAGACGAGAAATGTCAGTTAGAAAATTAAAACCGATAACCCCTGGTCAGCGTTTTAGAGTAGTAAACGGATTTGACGCGATTACTACTGATAAGCCGGAGAAAAGCTTGCTTGCTCCGATCAAAAAGACAGGTGGTAGGAACAGTCAAGGAAAAATGACCATGCGTCACAAAGGTGGTGGTCATAAAAGAAGATATCGAATCATCGATTTCAAAAGGGATAAACAAGGAGTTGAAGCTACTGTAGTTTCAATCCAGTACGATCCAAACAGAACTGCATTTATCGCCTTGGTAGAGTATAAGGATGGTGAAAAAAGATATGTAGTTGCCCAAAATGGTTTGCAGGTAGGTCAGGCTATTCAGTCCGGAACCGGTTCTGCCCCAGAAATTGGAAATGCACTTCCTTTGAGCGAAGTTCCATTGGGTACTATTGTTTCTTGTATTGAGTTAAGGCCTGGTCAAGGTGCTATTATGGCGCGCAGTGCAGGAACATTTGCTCAATTAATGGCAAAGGACGGTAAGTTCGTTACATTAAAATTGCCATCTGGAGAAACTCGAATGATTTTGGCCACTTGTTTGGCTACGATCGGGGCGGTTTCCAACTCTGACCACCAATTGCTTGTTTCCGGTAAAGCGGGTAGAAGCAGATGGTTGGGTAGAAGACCAAGAACTAGACCTGTTGCAATGAACCCTGTCGATCACCCAATGGGAGGTGGTGAAGGTAGAGCTTCAGGAGGTCATCCAAGATCTAGAAACGGTATTCCTGCAAAAGGATTCAGAACCCGTTCCAAGACCAAGGACACCAATAGATATATCATAGAACGTAGAAAGAAATAAAAGAAAAGTAAATGGCACGTTCGTTAAAAAAAGGACCATACGTTCATTTTAGTCTGGAGAAAAAAGTTCAGACCAATATAGAATCAGGTAAGAAAACAGTTATCAAAACGTGGTCTAGAGCCTCTATGATAACGCCAGACTTTGTAGGACAGACTATCGCAGTGCACAACGGAAGACAATTTGTTCCCGTTTTTGTAACTGAGAACATGGTAGGTCACAAGCTAGGGGAATTTTCACCTACTAGATCTTTTAGAGGTCATGCAGGGGCTAAAAACAAAGGTAAAAAGTAAGTAAGCTATGGGAGTTCGTAAGAGAGAAATGGCCGAAAGGTTGAAGGAAGAGAAAAAGCAACTTGCTATTGCAAAGCTTAACAATTGCCCAACGTCTCCAAGAAAAATGCGTTTGGTCGCTGACTTGGTTAGAGGTAAGCAAATTGAGATGGCTTTGGCTACCTTGAGATTTAACCCAAAAGAAGCTTCTAGAAAGTTGGAAAAGCTTTTGCTGTCCGCAATTGCTAACTGGGAAGCAAAAAATGAGGGTGCTGATATCGAAGCGGCCAATCTTTACATCAAAGAAATCCGTGTGGACGGAGGTACTATGTTGAAGAGATTGAGACCAGCTCCACAAGGTAGGGCACACAGAATCAGAAAGCGTTCCAATCATGTAACAATGATCTTGGAGGCCAATAACAACGTTGAAAGCTAGAAATTAGAATATGGGACAGAAGACCAATCCAATAGGAAATCGCTTAGGAATTATCAGAGGATGGGAATCCAACTGGTACGGAGGAAATGATTACGGCGATAAACTGGCTGAAGACGATAAGATCAGAAAATATATCCATGCACGTTTGGCAAAAGCCAGTGTGTCAAGGGTAATTATCGAGAGAACCTTGAAATTGATCACTATTACCATTACCACGTCTAGACCTGGTATCATCATTGGTAAAGGTGGACAAGAGGTTGATAAGCTTAAGGAAGAGCTTAAGAAAATCACCAACAAAGAGGTTCAGATCAATATTCATGAAATTAAGAGGCCTGAGCTTGATGCAAACTTGGTAGCGGCTAGTGTTGCTAGACAGATTGAGAGTAGGATTTCATACAGAAGAGCTATTAAAATGGCTATTGCGGCTGCAATGCGTATGAATGCCGAAGGTATCAAGATTCAGATTTCTGGACGTTTGAACGGTGCAGAGATGGCGCGTTCCGAATCTTACAAAGAAGGAAGGATTCCATTGTCTACTTTCCGTGCCGATGTTGACTATGCCTTGCACGAAGCTCATACTACTTATGGTAGATTGGGAGTAAAGGTGTGGATCATGAAAGGAGAAGTTTACGGAAAAAGAGAACTTTCCCCATTGGTAGGATTGAGCACTGGTCAAGGAAAAAGCGGTAAGGACAACAAGAAACCCCGCCGTAGAAAGTAATAAGATAAAGTAAGGTAAAATGTTACAGCCAAAAAGAACAAAATTTCGTAAGGCCCAGAAAGGGCGTATGAAGGGTATCTCCCAGAGAGGACACCAACTTTCCAATGGAATGTTCGGTATCAAGTCCATGGATTCACACTTCATTACTTCCCGTCAAATCGAGGCTGCGCGTATCGCTGCGACAAGATACATGAAGAGACAAGGTCAATTGTGGATCAAAATATTCCCGGACAAGCCTATCACCAAAAAGCCTCTTGAGGTTCGTATGGGTAAAGGTAAAGGTGCTCCAGAATATTGGGTAGCCGTGGTTAAGCCGGGTAGAATCATGTTCGAGATTGCTGGTGTACCAAAGGATATTGCCCAGGAGGCCTTAAGGCTTGCGGCACAAAAACTACCGGTTAAGACCAAGTTTGTTGTAGCAAGGGATTATTCCGCCTAATTTTTAATTGAGAAGAAAGATGAGACAATCAGAAATAAAAGAACTTTCAATTGAAGAGCTAAAGGAGAGATTGGCCGAGTTGAAAAAGCAGCACGCCGACCTTAAAATGGCCCACGCCGTTACTCCTTTGGAAAATCCTTTACAGATCAGAAAGACTAGAAGGACGGTAGCAAGACTTGCGACTGAAATAACTAAAAGGGAATTACAATAATCGGTTCTGCCTTATGGAAAACAGAAATTTAAGAAAAGAAAGAATAGGCGTTGTTACCAGCAACAAAATGGAGAAATCGATAGTGGTTTCTGAGGTAAAAAGAATGAAGCACCCTATGTACGGGAAATTCGTTTTGAAGACCAAGAAGTATGTTGCCCACGACGAGAAGAACGATTGCAACGAAGGTGATACCGTCAAAATAATGGAAACACGACCATTGAGCAAAACAAAATGCTGGAGGTTGGTAGAAATCCTAGAAAGAGCTAAATAATTATGGTACAGCAAGAATCAAGATTAAGGGTTGCGGACAATACCGGTGCAAAAGAAGTTTTGACCATCCGCGTACTAGGAGGAACAAAGAGAAGATACGCTTCCTTGGGTGACAAAATTGTTGTTACCGTAAAAGAAGCTACTCCGAACGGTACTGTAAAGAAAGGTTCTGTTTCTACAGCGGTTGTTGTTAGAACTAAGAAAGAAGTGAGAAGACCTGACGGTTCTTACATCCGTTTCGACGACAACGCATGTGTGTTGTTGAACCCAACCGGAGAGATGAGAGGAACTCGTGTATTCGGTCCCGTGGCAAGAGAGTTGAGGGACAGACAATTCATGAAGATTGTTTCATTGGCGCCTGAAGTGCTATAAAAGAAATATCAGAAAGATGAAGTTGAAAATAAAAACAGGGGATACGGTAAAAGTCATTGCGGGAGACCACAAAGGCAGCGAAGGAAAAGTGCTTCAAGTAGACCGTGAAAAGAACAAAGCTATTGTGGAAGGCGTCAACGAGGTGTCCAAACATGAAAAGCCAAGTGCGAACAATCCCCAAGGAGGCATAACTAAAAAGGAAGCTCCAATACACATTTCCAATCTTTCCTTGGTTGACCCAAAATCTGGCGAGGCAACTCGTGTTGGGTACGAAGTAAGGGACGGTAAGAAAGTAAGGGTTTCTAAAAAATCCAATGAAGTAATTTAGTCATGAGTTATATTCCAAGATTAAAGCAAGAATATAAGGAGCGCGTGATCAAGGCGCTAACGGAAGAGTTTGGTTACAAGAATGTAATGCAGGTTCCTAAGTTGCAGAAAATAGTGGTAAGCCGTGGAGTCGGTGCTGCTGTTTCCGATAAAAAGCTTATCGATCATGCCGTGGACGAGTTGACCAATATCACAGGTCAAAAGGCAGTTGCCACACTTTCTAAGAAAGACGTTGCTACCTTTAAATTAAGAAAAGGTATGCCGATTGGTGCTAAAGTGACATTGAGAGGTGAGCGCATGTACGAATTTTTGGATAGGTTGATCACAAGTGCACTCCCAAGGGTGCGTGATTTCTCAGGAGTTAAAGCCACAGGTTTCGACGGTAGAGGTAACTACAATTTAGGTGTTACTGAACAAATCATCTTTCCAGAAATCAATATCGATAGAATTAACAGAATCAATGGGATGGACATTACGTTCGTTACTTCCGCTGAGACTGACAAGGAAGCAAAATCATTGTTAACCGAACTGGGAGTACCCTTTAAAAAGAACTAGTATGGCCAAGGAATCAATGAAAGCCCGCGAAAGAAAAAGGGCTAAAATGGTAGAAAAATACGCCGAGAAAAGAAAAGCGCTAAAGGAAGCGGGAGATTATGAGGCTTTGCAAAAGTTGCCTGTTAATGCATCTCCAGTTCGTATGAGGAACCGTTGTAAACTAACTGGTAGACCTCGTGGTTACATGAGAACTTTCGGTATATCAAGGGTGATGTTCAGGGAAATGGCCAACAAAGGTTTGATTCCTGGTGTTAAAAAGGCAAGTTGGTAATTTAGATAAAGAAAAGAAATGCTTACAGATCCAATTTCAGATTATTTGACCAGATTGAGAAATGCCAACAAGGCAGGTCATAGGGTTGTAAATATCCCAGGTTCCAATCTAAAGAGACAAATTACCAAAATATTGTTCGACCAAGGATATATTTTGAGCTATAAGTTCGAGGAGAATGAAGTACAGGGAAATATCAAAATAGCCCTTAAGTACGATAAATTCACCAAGGAGCCTATCATAAAAAAATTGCAGAGGGTTAGTAAACCAGGTCTGCGTAAATATTCAAACTCAAGCGATTTGCCTAGAGTATTGAACGGTTTGGGAATTGCCATCATTTCAACTTCGCACGGAGTTATGACGAGCAAGCAAGCTCAGCAAGAGAACGTAGGTGGTGAAGTATTGTGCTACGTATATTAATTGAGAAAAGAGAAGAAAAATGTCTAGAATAGGTAACAGTCCAGTTAATATTCCTGAGGGAGTCACTGTAGAAGTGAAGGATTCCGTAGTTACTGTAAAAGGTAAACTAGGAGAACTTTCACAAGAGTTTTCAGGGATTGACATAAAAGTAGAGGACGGAAATGTTGTTTTGGAAAGACCTTCCGATGACAACGAGCATAAAGCAAAACATGGTTTATACCGCGCTCTTATCAATAATATGGTAGAAGGTGTAACCAATGGTTGGACCAAGCAATTGGAACTTGTAGGTGTTGGTTACAGAGCCAGCAATCAAGGACAGAAGTTGGATTTGGCCCTAGGATTCTCTCACAATATCATTTTGGATATTGCTCCAGAAGTGAAAATCGAGACTATCTCCGAAAAAGGGAAGAACCCTATCGTGAAACTAACATCCCACGACAAGCAATTGGTAGGTCAAGTGGCCGCCAAGATCAGATCTTTCCGTAAGCCAGAGCCTTACAAAGGAAAAGGTGTGAAGTTCGTAGGAGAACAATTAAGAAGAAAAGCAGGTAAATCAGCTTAATAATTAAGACTATGGGATTATCTACTACTGAAAGGAAATTACGCATCCGAAGAAGAATACGAAAAGTATCCTTCGGAACTGAAGCAAGACCAAGGTTGTCTGTATTCAGAAGCAATAAAGAAATATACGCCCAGTTGATAGACGACAATAAAGGTGTAACTTTGGCGGCAGCTTCATCTAGAGATAAGGATGTAGAAGCCAAAGGAACAAAGTCCGAAGTCGCTACAAACGTGGGTAAGGCCATAGCCGAGAAGGCCCTTAAGCTTGGTGTTGAAGCTGTAGCTTTTGATAGGGGAGGAAACCTATATCACGGAAGAGTAAAATCATTGGCTGAAGGGGCTAGAGAGGCCGGACTAAAATTTTAATAAACTATGTACCAGAATTACAAGAACGTAGAGATAGTAAAGCCAGGTGGACTGGAGTTGAAAGACCGTTTGGTTGGAGTACAAAGGGTTACCAAGGTAACAAAAGGTGGTAGAGCCTTTGGTTTTTCAGCAATAGTTGTTGTTGGTGATGAAAACGGAGTAGTTGGACATGGTTTGGGTAAATCCAAAGAAGTTGCCACAGCTATCGCCAAGGCCATCGAGGATGCTAAAAAGAACTTGGTTCGTATACCTTTGACAAAAGCAACACTTCCTCATGAACAAAAAGGAAAGTTCGGAGGTGCAAGGGTGTTCATCAAGCCAGCATCGCATGGTACCGGGGTAATTGCCGGTGGAGCAGTTAGAGCTGTATTGGAAGCAGTTGGAGTACAAGATGTACTTTCTAAGTCCCAAGGATCTTCAAACCCGCACAACGTGGTAAAAGCAACTTTCGATGCTTTGTTGCAATTGAGAAGTGCTGATACCGTTGCTAAGCAAAGAGGAGTTTCCTTGGAAAAAGTCTTTAAAGGATAAATAGAGGATATTATGTCAAAGATTAAGGTTAAGCAAATAAAGAGCGGCATTAAAAAGCCACAAAACCAAAAAAGAACTTTGGAAGCTCTTGGACTGAAAAAAATCGGACAGGTAGTTGAGCACGAAGCAACTCCTAGTATCCTTGGAATGGTAAATAAGGTAAAACACTTGGTTTCCACTGAGGAAGCTTAAAAATATAAAGGCACATGGATTTAAATAATCTTAAACCAGCGGATGGCGCTGTGCACAGAGAAGGAAAACGTGTAGGACGTGGAGAAGGCTCCGGTAAAGGAGGAACTTCTACCCGTGGGCACAAAGGAGCCAAGTCTAGATCTGGATATTCCAAAAAGATTGGTTTCGAAGGTGGTCAGATGCCATTGCAGAGACGTGTACCAAAGTTCGGTTTTACCAACATCAACAGAAAAGAGTACACTGGGATTAATTTAGGTAAACTACAAGAGTTGGTAGATAAGGGCGTTGTTAAAAACGAGGTTACCTTGGAAACTCTTTTGGAGAACGGATTGGCCCACAAAAATGATTTGGTAAAGATATTGGGTGATGGCGAATTGAAGGCGTCCCTTAAAGTATCTGTACATAAATTTACTGCTTCCGCAAAAGCTGCCATCGAGTCAGCAGGAGGTGAAGCAATAAGTTTATAAGAAGTTATAGCATGAAGAAATTTATTGAGACCATATCAAATATCTGGAAGATAGATGAACTGAGACAACGTATTATCCTAACATTGGGGTTGTTATTGGTGTACCGATTCGGTGCCCAAGTTGTCCTTCCGGGTATTGATACCGCCCAATTGGCCCAATTATCCTCGCAGACCGAAAATGGAATCTTGGGTATTCTGAATGCTTTTACAGGTGGTGCTTTTGCGAATGCTTCGGTATTCGCTTTGGGTATTATGCCCTACATCTCCGCTTCGATTGTGGTTCAGTTGATGGGAATTGCGATTCCCTACCTTCAAAAACTACAGAAAGAAGGAGAGAGTGGTAGAAAGACCATCAATCAGATAACCCGTTGGTTAACCATAGGTATCTGTATAGTTCAAGCCCCAGCCTACTTGTACGGTCTAGGTGCCCTAGGTGTGCCGGACAGTGCATTTGTTTTGGGTAAAGGTTTGGATTTTATCGTTCCAGCTGTTATTATATTGGTAACAGGATGTGTGTTCGCCATGTGGTTGGGTGAAAAAATTACCGATAAGGGAATCGGAAACGGTATATCCCTATTGATTATGGTAGGTATTATCGCTACAATGCCACAAGCATTTGCACAGGAATTTGTTTCAAGAACAACCAACAATACCGGTGGAATCATGTTTATGTTGATTGAGGTGATTGTTTGGTTCTTGGTAATATTGGCCAGTGTTTATTTGACCATGGCCGTAAGACAGATTCCAGTACAATACGCAAGAAGAACAGCTTCGGGCGGATACGAAAAGAACGTAATGGGGGCACGTCAGTACATTCCTTTAAAATTGAATGCATCTGGTGTAATGCCTATTATCTTTGCGCAGGCAATTATGTTCGCACCAAGTTTGATTGGTAGAACCTTTAATGATACTGCTGCAGGTCAATGGATGGAAGTACAATTTGCCGATATATTCGGGTTGGCATACAATATCCTGTTTGCAGTATTGATCATCATATTCACATACTTCTATACAGCAATCACAGTGCCAACCAATAAAATGGCCGATGATTTAAAAAGAAGTGGTGGTTTCATCCCAGGTATACGTCCTGGAAAGGAAACGGGAAATTATTTGGACAAAATCATGTCCTTGATTACATTACCAGGATCTATCTTTTTGGCATTGTTGGCAGTATTGCCTGCGATTGTTGTGAAATTGATGGACGTACAGGCCGGATGGGCATTGTTTTATGGAGGAACCTCACTATTGATTATGGTAGGTGTGGCCATAGACACAGTACAACAAGTAAATTCTTATTTGTTGAATAGACATTACGACGGCTTGATGAAAACCGGTAAAAACAGAAAAGTAGCATAATTTATGGCAAAGCAGCCAGCAATAGAACAAGACGGGACTATCATTGAAGCATTGTCCAATGCAATGTTCAGGGTAGAATTGGAAAATGGGCACGTTGTAACGGCGCACATATCAGGGAAAATGCGTATGCACTACATAAAGCTGCTTCCCGGTGATAAAGTGAAGTTGGAAATGAGTCCGTACGATTTAACAAAAGCAAGAATTACGTATAGATACTAGTTACATGAAAGTAAGAGCATCAATAAAGAAGAGAAGTGCCGACTGCAAGATTGTTCGCAGAAAGGGCAGATTGTATGTGATCAACAAAAAGAATCCTAGATTTAAACAAAGACAAGGGTAATTATGGCAAGAATTGCAGGTGTAGATATACCTAAACAAAAGCGTGGCGTTGTTTCGCTTACCTATATCTTCGGAGTAGGTAATAGCAGAGCGCAAGAGATTTTGAAAACGGCGCAGGTAAGTGAAGATACCAAGGTTTCCGATTGGACAGATGATGAGATTGGTAGAATCAGGGAGGCTGTTTCCGCTTACACTATCGAAGGTGAGCTTCGCTCAGAAACCTCAATGAACATCAAACGTTTGATGGACATCGGTTGTTACCGTGGAATTCGTCACAGAGCTGGATTGCCATTGAGAGGTCAACGTACAAAGAACAACTCTAGGACCAGAAAAGGAAAAAGAAAAACGGTTGCTAACAAGAAAAAGGCAACTAAATAATAAGAACATAGTCATTAGTATTTAGACGTTAGAAGAATCTGTTTGAAATGTAAAAGTCTAGGATTCCAATAACTAAGAGCTAACACTAGAAACTAAAAAATATGGCAAAAACAAGTAAAACTACAACCAAGAAGCGCAAAGTAGTAGTAGATGCTACAGGAGAGGCGCACGTTGTAGCATCTTTCAACAACATCATTATTTCCCTTACCAATAAGAAGGGTGATGTTATTTCATGGTCATCTGCAGGGAAAATGGGATTCCGTGGCTCTAAAAAGAACACTCCCTACGCAGCTCAGGTTGCGGCCGAAGATTGTGCCAAGGTTGCTCATGAGGCAGGCTTGAGAAAAGTGAAGGTTTATGTAAAAGGACCAGGTAACGGTAGGGAATCAGCTATCCGTTCCATTCACAACTCAGGAATTGAAGTAACAGAGATCGTTGATGTTACTCCACTACCACACAATGGTTGTAGACCTCCTAAAAGAAGAAGAGTTTAATTATCAATTATATTGTTTAACGGGCCCCCTAAAAAGGGTCTTCACCCGAAGGTGCAGTTAGATTATCGAAGGATAAGCCTTAATTCATAATCGCACTTTCAAACTAAAAGAAGATGGCAAGATATACAGGACCAAAAACAAAAATCGCTAGAAAATTTGGAGAAGCGATTTTCGGAGACGATAAGTCATTCGAAAAGAAAAATTACCCTCCAGGACAACACGGTAACAACAGACGTCGTGGTAAAAAGTCTGAATATGCAATCCAGTTGATGGAGAAGCAGAAGGCAAAATACACATATGGTATTTTGGAAAAGCAATTCCGTAATCTATTTGCCGAGGCAAAAAGAAAAGAAGGAGTTACCGGTGAGGTTTTGCTTCAATTGTGTGAGTCACGTTTAGATAACGTGGTTTTCAGAATGGGAGTTTCCCCATCAAGAAGAGGTGCACGCCAATTGGTATCGCACCGTCATATTACAGTAAACGGAGAGGTCGTTAACATTCCATCTTACTCGCTAAAGGCCGGTGATGTGGTAGGTGTTAGGGAAAAATCCAAATCCGTACAATCCATCGTGGATTCATTGGCTAACAATAGCAGTGTTTACGAATGGATTACTTGGAACTCTGAAAAGAAAGAAGGTACTTATGTAGCTGTTCCAGAAAGACTACAGATCCCTGAGAATATCAAGGAGCAACTGATAGTCGAATTATACTCTAAATAAGAATTCAACATTAATCCAATTATGGCATTACTTAATTTTCAGAAGCCCGATAAAGTTATAATGATCGATTCAACAGATTTCGAGGGGAAATTCGAATTTCGTCCCTTGGAACCTGGATATGGATTAACAGTTGGGAATGCGCTGAGAAGGGTTTTGCTTTCCTCTTTGGAAGGTTTTGCCATCACTTCTGTGCGCATAGATGGAGTTGAACATGAGTTTTCTGTTATCCCAGGCGTTGTTGAAGACGTTACCGAAATTATCCTGAACTTAAAACAAGTTAGGTTTAAAAGACAGATTGATGATGTTGAGAGCGAGACTGTATCTATTTCCGTTAGCGGAAAAGAGCAGATGACTGCCGGTGACTTCCAAAAGTTCATCTCAGGATATCAAGTCCTTAACCCGGATTTGGTAATCTGTAACATGGACCCAAAGGTCAACATCAACATGGAGATTGTTATCGAAAAAGGTCGTGGTTATGTTCCTGCTGAGGAAAACAAAAAATCCAATGCACCTTTAGGAAGCATTGCGGTTGATTCTGTTTACACTCCAGTAAAGAACGTAAAATACAGCATCGAAAACTATAGGGTAGAGCAAAAGACCGATTATGAAAAATTGGTTTTTGAAATCATCACTGATGGTTCCATCCACCCTAAAGATGCATTGACAGAGGCCGCTAAAGTTTTGATTCACCACTTTATGTTGTTCTCTGATGAGCGTATCACCCTTGAGGCTGATGAGATTGCTCAGACCGAGACCTACGATGAGGAATCATTGCACATGCGACAGTTGTTGAAGACCAAATTGGTAGACATGGACTTGTCCGTAAGGGCGTTGAACTGTCTAAAAGCTGCCGAAGTGGATACTTTGGGAGATTTGGTTTCCTTCAACAAAAACGATTTGATGAAATTCAGAAACTTCGGTAAAAAATCTTTGACCGAGTTGGAAGAATTGGTCATAAACAAAGGCCTACAATTTGGTATGGACCTTTCCAAATACAAATTAGATAAAGATTAATAATCATATTTTGCTCTCTTGGTAAAACAAGATCTGGTAGCAAGATGATAACTTAGAACAATGAGACACGGAAAGAAGTTTAATCACTTAGGTAGAACATCTGCCCACAGAAAGGCAATGTTGGCCAACATGGGTTGTTCCCTTATCGAACACAAAAGAATCAACACTACGGTTGCAAAAGCCAAGGCGTTGAAACAGTTTATTGAGCCTTTGATCACAAAAGCAAAGACCGAGAACAACCAAACTACCGAAAAAGGTACGCATAACAGAAGGGTTGTATTCAGTAACTTAAGAAGCAAGGAAGCTGTAACAGAATTGTTCAGCAACGTTGCAGAGAAAGTTGGTGACAGACCAGGTGGTTATACAAGAATCATAAAATTGGGTAACCGATTGGGAGATAACGCTGATATGGCGATGATCGAGTTGGTAGATTTCAATGAGCTTTACAATGCAGGTAAGCCTAAGAAGAAATCAACCAGAAGAAGTAGAAGAGGAGGCGCAGCCAAAAAAGCTGAAACACCAGCTCCAGCGGCCGAAACCAAAACTGACGATTCTGAAGAATAAGAAGAATGTTATTAACTATTGTATTTAACGAAAAAGGATAAGTGAGAACTTATCCTTTTTTTATGTTTTTTTGTCAAAACTGAAACTAGAGCACGAAATGAAGTATCACACAAAGAAAAAAGCGTTGATTTTGTTAGCGGATGGAACCATATTTTATGGCAAGGCCGTTGGAGGAAGAGAAGGTACCGCAGTAGGGGAAGTTTGTTTCAATACTGGGATGACGGGTTACCAAGAGATTTTTACAGACCCGTCCTATTACGGACAGTTAATGGTCACCACCAATGCACACATTGGGAATTATGGGGCCAATTTGGAAGAAGTGGAATCTGATTCCGTGAAGATTGCCGGTTTGATCTGTAAAAATTTCAGTTACGATTACTCAAGACCCAATGCGGACATGAGTTTGTTGGAGTTTTTGGACAAAAACAACCTTTTGGCCATTTCAGATGTGGACACCCGTGCTTTGGTGAGCTATATTCGTGACAATGGCGCCATGAATGCCTTGATCTCCACAAAAGTGGATGATATTGATGCGTTAAAAAAAGAATTGAAGCAAGTCCCCAGTATGGAAGGCTTGGAACTTTCATCCAAAGTATCCACAAAAGAACCTTATTTCTACGGAGACGAAAACGCTGAGATTAAAATCTCCGCTTTGGATATCGGGATCAAAAAGAACATTTTGAGGAATTTGGCAAAGAGGGGAGCCTATATCAAAGTATTCCCATATAATTCATCGTATGATGCAATGAAAGAATGGAACCCTGACGGTTATTTTATATCCAATGGTCCTGGGGATCCAGAACCGTTGACCGATGCCGTGGCGGCCACCAAGGAAATGATTGCTTCTGATAAACCTTTGTTCGGAATCTGTTTGGGGCACCAAGTATTGGCCTTGGCCAACGGGGTTTCCACCTATAAGATGCACAATGGTCACAGGGGAATCAATCACCCGATCCTAAACTTGGTTACGGGCAAAGGAGAAATTACCTCACAAAACCACGGATTCGCGGTAAACAGGGAAGAGACCGAAGCAAATGCTGAGTTGGAGATTACCCACACGCATTTGAACGATCAAACCGTTGCAGGAATCAAAATGAAGAACAAGGACGTATTCTCGGTGCAATACCATCCCGAAGCAAGTCCAGGTCCACACGATGCAGACTATCTGTTCGACCAGTTCTTCGATTTGATCAAGGCTAGTAAAAACTAAAACGATATAGTTTTGTTTTTAAGTATTTAAGTGCGTTTTGTGAGTAATATCATGGAGTTAAAAACACTGTCTTTTGTATCTTTAGCCAATAATCACAACTATAAAACATTGAATTAAAATGAGCATCATTATCAACATTCATGCAAGACAAATATTGGATTCCAGAGGGAACCCGACAGTAGAAGTAGATGTAACAACAGAAAATGGAATAGTGGGAAGGGCAGCAGTACCTTCCGGAGCCTCTACTGGGGAGCATGAAGCCGTTGAATTGCGAGATGGCGGCGATTCCTTTATGGGTAAAGGAGTGGGCAAGGCCGTAAACAACGTAAATACGATTATCGCCGAGGAGCTTATCGGTACTTCGGTTTTTGAACAGAACCATATTGATCAAACTATGATCGAGTTGGACGGAACTCCGAACAAATCAAAATTGGGTGCCAACGCTATTTTGGGTGTATCCTTGGCAGTGGCGAAAGCTGCGGCCAATGAGTTGGGTATGCCATTGTACCGATATGTAGGTGGTGTTAGTGCCAATACGCTTCCTGTTCCAATGATGAACATTATCAACGGAGGGTCGCACTCAGATGCTCCCATTGCGTTCCAAGAATTTATGGTAATGCCAGTTAAGGCAAAGGATTTTAGTCATGCCATGCAAATGGGAACGGAAATCTTCCATAACCTTAAGAAAGTATTGCACGATCGTAATTTGAGCACTGCTGTAGGTGATGAAGGTGGATTTGCACCTACATTGGAAGGTGGTACCGAAGATGCTTTGGATACTATCGCAAAAGCTGTGGAAAAAGCAGGTTACAAATTGGGTGACGAGATTATGATAGCATTGGATTGTGCTTCGGCAGAATTTTATGTAGACGGTGCTTACGATTATACAAAATTTGAAGGAAGCAAAGGTGTAGTGCGTACTTCTGAGGAGCAGGCTCAGTACCTTGCCGACCTTTGTGAAAAATATCCGATCATCTCCATTGAAGATGGAATGGATGAGAACGATTGGGAAGGTTGGAAAGTTTTGACTGAAAAAATCGGTGACAAAGTTCAATTGGTTGGGGATGACTTGTTCGTGACCAACGTAGAGCGTTTGTCTCGTGGTATTGAAAACGGTATTGCCAATTCCATCTTGATCAAAGTAAATCAAATCGGAACATTAACGGAGACCATTGCTGCTGTAAACATGGCTAAGAATGCTGGATATACTTCCGTAATGTCTCATAGATCTGGTGAAACAGAGGACAACACCATCGCTGATTTGGCAGTGGCATTGAACACAGGTCAGATTAAGACAGGTTCTGCGTCCAGAAGTGACCGTATGGCCAAATACAACCAATTATTGAGGATTGAGGAAGAATTGGGCGAAGTTGCCTATTATCCACAAGAAAAAGCCTTCAAGGTAAACTAAGAATAATGATTTTTTAGCATACAAAAAGCCTTTCCTAACCCGGAAAGGCTTTTTTTTGTTTCGGTTCCAAACTTTGGTTAAATTAAGGGTTCACTAAACAAACATTCAAATATTTCTCCCGCATGAACAACTTTCTTTTTATTGCCGCCGAAAATGACGCTTTGGAAAACTGTAAAGCTGGTGGCATGGGCGACGTGGTTCGCGATGTACCCAGGCAGATTTCGGAAAAGGGTGATAAGGTACATGTGGTTGTACCTGCATACTCTAGATTGCATCATGGGGGCTTACCGAGAACAACGGTAAATTTTACACTGCGCGGTTTGGGGTATACCGCAGAACTTTACGAAGTAAAACCTAAAAAGGAGTTCCCTAATATTTTTCATTATGTGCTGCATCATCCAGAAATTGAAGCTGGCGATATTGCGCACATTTACCACAACGACCCAGAAGAACCCTTCTATACCGATGCCATTAAGTATTTTATCTTTTGTACCGCGGTAGCCGAAGCCATAAAGCAGGGAGCATTTGGAGATGTAGATTTGGTACACCTGCACGATTGGCACTCCAGCCTATTATTGTTCTTGCGCGAATACCATCCAGAATATACCAATCTGAAGGACATCAGGATTGTTTATAGCATCCATAATTTGGCCATTCAAGGCATACGTCCATTTGACAATAATTATTCCTCCGTTAAAAACTGGTTCCCCAATGTTCCGTTAGATTATCAAAAGTTGATGGACCATAGATATCAGGATTGTATCAACCTTATGGCCGTGGGCATTCGATTTGCGGATGCCGTACATACGGTATCACCATCCTATAAAGATGATGTGTTGTTGCCCAGTTCACCACCCGAGTTCATTGGAGGGGAAGGCTTGGAAACAGATTTACAAAAGGCGGATGAAGAAGGACGGTTGTTTGGCATACTGAACGGTTGTAACTATAAAAACATCAACAAGGAAAAGAAAGGTAATATCTACCGCAATACGGTCAAAGCATTGTTTGGATGGTTGCAGCAAGAGGATAAAAAATACAAGGCCGATTTTTTGGCCCATACCGGGGAAAAAATCATGGCATTTGTGGAAGAGCGTCCCAAGTTTATCGCCTCGAGCGTAGCTAGGTTGACAGAGCAAAAATTTTACTTTTTCATGAGGTCGCCAGAAGCCTTTGTGGAAATACTGAAAAAGCTCGAAAAGGTCGATGGTATATTTATGTTATTGGGCACCGGAGCTCCAGAGTATGAGGAACTCTTCAGGAAATTGAGCTACCAGCACAAGAACTTTATATTCACAAACGGTCAGTCAGAAAAGCTCATTGATTCCATGTACCTGGAATCCGACCTGTATTTTATGCCCAGCCTTTTTGAACCTTGTGGCATCAGTCAAATGCTTGCTATGAGAAATGGGAATCCATGTTTGGTCCACCATACCGGAGGGTTAAAGGATACCGTTGAACATATGAGGACAGGTTTTAGTTTTGATGGCGATAGCTACGATGAAAAAATTAAAAGCATGTTGGAAGCAATGGATATAGCCTTGGATGTGTTTGCAAATGATAAACCAACTTGGAAAAAAATACAGGCTGCGGCACGAAAAAAGCGCTTTACATGGCAGAAATCCGTAGACGAATATTACAAAGTGCTCTACAAATTGGATTGACCCAATTTTTATATATCATTTTAGCGTTAATATCAGCACAAATAGCAGCTGGAAATTGTTAATGGCTGTGCTTTTTCGTAATTTTCGCATTCTATTTTTACTAATCTATTAAAACATAAAATGTCGGATAAAGCTATACTCGAATATGGGGGAGAAAGATACGAATTCCCCGTTATAAAAGGTACTGAAGATGAATTGGCCATAGATATCAAAACCTTGAGGGCCGCAACAGGAATGGTGACCATAGACCCCGGTTACAAAAACACTGGGTCTTGTGAAAGTGCCATAACATTCCTCGATGGCGAAAAAGGTATTTTGAGATATCGAGGATATTCCATTGAAGATCTTGCCGAGAAAGCTGACTTTTTGGAAGTTGCATATCTTCTGATTTTTGGCGAGTTGCCCAACAAGGAGCAGCTTGAAAAATTCCACAGCGACATTAAAGAAGAATCCCAAGTGGACGAGGAGATGAAGAAAATTTTGGATGGCTTTCCAAAATCTGCCCACCCTATGGGCGTGCTATCTTCGTTGACAAGTGCTTTGGTCGCTTTTAATCCATCTTGTGTGGACGTTTCTTCGGAGTCCGCTATGTACAACTCCATTGTACGTATTTTGGCAAAGTTCCCGGTTTTGGTGGCTTGGACCTTACGTAAGAAAAAAGGTCTTCCATTGGATTATGGGGATGATACTTTGGGCTATGTGGAAAACATCCATAAAATGATGTTCAAAAGACCAAATCAAGAATATAAAAGAGACCCAATAGCAATCGACGCTTTGGACAAATTGTTGATTTTGCACGCAGATCACGAACAAAACTGTTCCACTTCTACGGTAAGAATCGTGGGTTCTTCCCATGCCGGTCTTTTTGCTTCACTTTCCGCAGGTATATCCGCACTATGGGGGCCATTGCATGGTGGGGCCAATCAAGCTGTACTGGAAATGTTGGAAGCTATCGAAGCAGATGGTGGTGATACTAAAAAATACATGGCCAAAGCCAAGGATAAGGAAGATCCTTTCAGGTTGATGGGCTTTGGACACAGAGTATATAAAAACTTTGACCCAAGAGCCAAGATTATAAAAAAGTCCGCAGACGAGGTATTGGGCAATTTAGGTATAGAAGACCCTATTTTGGATATTGCCAAAGGTCTGGAGAAAGAAGCCTTGGAAGACAGCTACTTTGTAGATAGAAAACTGTACCCCAACGTGGATTTCTATTCGGGGATTATCTATCGTGCGCTGGGTATTCCAACAGAAATGTTCACTGTAATGTTCGCATTGGGTAGATTGCCCGGTTGGATTGCACAATGGAGAGAAATGAGATTGAGAAAAGAACCGATAGGTAGACCAAGACAGGTTTACATCGGTGAAAACCACAGAAGCTTTGTTCCTTTGGAAAAAAGATAAGATTTGGAACATTGAGAATAAAAAAGGGGGCGATTATCGTCCCCTTTTTCAATGGGACAAATTAACTAACTATAGAATGCGTCCTATTGTGTTTTGGTTTAAATGCTTATCCTTATCTAGGCACATTCGCATTATTTCAAACTGGTAATGCCTTTGCATTTCGGAAATGTCCTCTCTGGATGCTTCATTTTTTGCATCTTGAAAAGTTTTGTGGATAAAGTCATGGGCATCCACAGTACTCAAGCTCTTTAGGGTAGAATCCAACGCTGTGCTATATTTCCTCGCTGATTCGTTCACTCTATTGTATTCAGGTTCTATATGCTGATGGGTTATCTGGTGTGTAAACAGAAAATGTCTCTTGGGCAAGTCCTCTTGGGTAATGCAATCATCATATTTTACCACATGAATCATCTCATGATTAGCAGCAGTCCCAGTTTTGGAAATAAAGCTAAAACGATCTATTTTTTGGAAAGCATTCATGCCCCCAAAGACAACTGCTAAAGTTGCCAGTAGAATGGATGTGAGCATTAATTTTTTCATAGGTAAGAAAAATCTTAAAACAAAAGTAGTAATAAAAACATTTTAAGTGCCTGATATATGTCAGTTTTTGAGTTTTTGAACAGTATTTTGAGGTTTTGATAAAAATTACCCCGTTTTAAAACTGCAAACCATACTTCTAGAGGGTAAGGCATTGAAAAGTTGGAGGATTTTCTTATTTACGCGAGCAATAAAATTCAACTAAAACACTAGATTTGCCATAGAAATTTTAAGATTTTTTCGTATTGATCATATCTGCCGATATTTTCGGAGACAAATAACCCTAGTATGATAGATTTGAACGTTGTTGATGAAACCAGCCCTTTAAAAGCAGTCATTTTAGGAACTGCAGAAAGTTGTGGGCCAGTTCCGACTATTGAGGAAGCCTACGACCCAAAATCCATCGAATTTATCAAAGCAGGTACGTATCCAAAGGAGGCAGATATGATCAAAGAAATGGATGCTTTTACCAGTGTATTCCATAAATATGATGTAAAGGTTTATCGGCCCGAGGTATTGGAAGATTGTAACCAGATATTTGCCAGGGATATCGCCTTTGTAATAGAGGATAAATTGTTTCACGCCAATATTCTGCCCGATCGCGAAAGAGAGTTCGAAGCAATCCATGAGGTTTTGGATGATATTGACCCCAATAAAATTATACGGCCACCAGCCGAGGTACATATTGAAGGTGGCGATGTAATGCCCTGGAACGACCATATTTTTATTGGCACCTATACAGGGAGCGATTACGCAAGTTATATCACGGCACGAACCAATATTGAAGCAGTGGAGTTTATTCGGGATATGTTCCCTCATAAAACCGTGAAATCCTTTGAACTGAGAAAATCGAATACCGACCCAAGGGAAAACGCATTGCACTTGGATTGTTGTTTTCAACCTGTAGGAAAGGATAAGGCCATTTTGCACAAGAACGGATTTCTAGTTGAAGAAGAATACCAATATTTGGTGGATTTCTTCGGTCCGGACAATATCTTTGAAATCGAAAAGGAAGAAATGTATCAAATGTTCAGCAACGTATTTTCTATTTCTCCGGAAGTCGTAGTTTCGGAAAGGAATTTTACCCGATTGAACAATTGGCTTCGGGACCAGGGATTTACCGTAGAGGAGATTCCCTATGCCGAAATAGCTAAGCAAGAAGGTCTGTTGCGATGTAGCACCATGCCTTTGGTAAGAGCATAAATTTTATAACCCCGTTTCCTGCTGCCACAGGTATACCAAAAACAGTCAACGTATTGAAGAATCAGATTACCAACACCATTCTGATGGTGCGCCCCGTTAACTTTAGGATGAACGAACAGACTGCGGTCAACAATTATTTTCAGGAAGACCCGCATCTAAAAAATGCCGAGATCAATAGAAAGGCACAGGAAGAATTCGACCAATTTGTAAAGGTACTTCGGGACAATGGTGTCAACGTGATCACCATAAGCGACAATATGGAGCGCGATACTCCCGATTCCATATTTCCGAACAACTGGGTCTCTTTTCACGATAATGGAACCGTTTGCGTATATCCGATGTTTGCGGAAAACCGCAGAAAGGAGCGAAGAGAGGATATCTTTGAACTTTTGGAAGACAACGGTTTTGTAATCAATAATTTTATGGATTACACGGACGCAGAAGAGGAAGAGGTGTTTTTGGAAGGTACTGGAAGCATTCTATTGGACAGAGTAAACCAGAAAGCATATTGCGCATTGTCCGAACGCGCGCACGAAGATCTCTTTATCGAATTTTGTGAAGATTTTGATTGTTTTCCGGTAATATTTCATGCCAATCAAACGGTGGAAGGTGAGCGATTGCCTATTTATCATACCAACGTAATGATGGCCATGGCGGAAACCTTTGCCGTTATCTGTTTGGATTCCATCGATGATAAAAAGGAGCGAAAAAACGTGGTGGACCATATTAAAATGGACGGCAAGGAAATCATACGCATTACCGAAGAGCAAATGTGCCACTTTGCTGGAAACATGCTACAGGTAATCGGTGCCGACGATAAGCGTTTTATGGTGATGAGCACCCAAGCGTACAATAGCCTCACACAAGAACAGATCACGGCCATTGAAAAACATTGTCTCATCATTCACAGTCCGTTGGATACTATTGAGACCTGTGGTGGTGGTAGCGCTCGTTGTATGATGGCCGAAGTATTTTTGCCAAAAGCGTAGGAACATAATGTCATTTCGAGCTGGTTTCTGAGTTGTCATCCTGAGCGCAGTCGAAGGAGAGCGAAGGAGCAGTCGAGAAATCTTTATTCTTTAACATGACACGAATTACACCAATTACACCAATTACACGAATCATTACGAATGGGCAAGTTGTCGTGCTGAACTTGATTCAGCTTCACATTCAGAATAATACTGTTGCATTGCAACTTTAAAATTGAATATCTTCGACCATGCGCAGAAATTTTGAGATTTTAGGGATGTGTGCAGGATGGTTTGCCGTACTCGCCCAACTCTATTTAATGCTCCAGAATAGAGAAACCGCCCTGATTGAAAGTTTGTTGCGTTTTATCAGCTATTTTACCATTCTGACCAACACGTTGGTTGCCCTCTTTTTTACCACTAGGGTGTTTGGGGCGGACCAAAAACGACTGGCCCTTTTTCACCGGAAGGCTACGCCAATGGCTCTGACCTCTTTTATCTTGGTGGTGGGATTGGTGTACCAATTTGTTCTCAGGAAACTTTGGGCTCCAACGGGCCTGCAAATGGTGGTGGATGAACTATTGCATTCCATAATACCTGTACTGATGTATGTGTATTGGCTCATGTTCTGTTCCAAGTCCGTAGTTGCATGGAAACAGCTCTCCAAATGGCTGTTTTACCCTTTAGGGTATGTAGTTTTTGTGTTGGTCCGCGGACATTTCTCTGGCTTTTATCCGTATCCTTTTTTAAATGTGCTGGAGCTAGGGCTGGGTTCCGTGCTTTTGAATAGCTGTTTTCTGTTATTGTTGATGCTCCTGATTATGGCCGCTCTCTACTTTTTAGGGAAACTGCTCCGGCCGAAACAATGAACAATTGACAGTGAGCAATAATCAATGGCATGGTTTGACACGCCTGCCTGCCGCAGGCAGGAATTCCTCAAAATTCCCCGAAGTAGATTTTTGTCATTTCGAACCGACCGAAGGGAGTGTGAGAAATCTAAGAATTGAGAGATTTCTCAATCGCTGCTTTGCATTTCATTTTCTCAACCTAACCGCAATCCCCCGAAGCGCAGCGACCACTTTTTGAACTTCTTTTCGATCAAAAGTATCTTCTTCCAAATAAAACAACATTCCCAAGGCTAGATCCAAAACTTTGGCCAATGCTTCGGGAGAACCGTAGTTGTCATCAATCCAACGGGTAAATCCATCAACTTGTCCATTTTTCATTTGTGCACAATTTATCTAGCCAAGAAAACATTTATATTCATGGGAGTTAATGCCATATATGACAGTTTGCCCTTAAAAAGATCATATCCCTGTCCATATTTATAGATTGCTTTGGTAGGGATTGGTAGTATTAATTTTGAAGGAGTTCTTATAAGAATACTATTATGTTTCAAAACTTAATTAGGAAGGTATGTGTGAAATAGATTGGGATTTGTTCATTCAGGCTTTGGCTCCAACCATGATTTTTTTTGGTGCCATCATAGCCTTTTTGGAATATAAAAAGAATAAAAAGTGGAAGGAAGCCGAATTTTTGGCGGGTGAATACCAAAGGTTCATAGGTGATTCCTATGTAAAAAAAGCCTTTTTAATGCTTGATGGCTATACTACCTGCCTTGCTGTAAATAAAAATGAACTTGATGGTAGAACGGAGTATTTGGAAGCTAACCCGCAAAAACTATTGGACAGTTTAAAGGAACATATAAATCAAGATGAAAGACCCAAGGAAGAAGTTTATATTCAACTTTGTATTGATAGGTTTCTTTTTAAATTCGGTGTCTTCCAAAGTCATTTGGATAACAAATTGGTGTGCAAAAAACAGGTGAAGAATTATTTGTTTTATTGGATCAAAGTAATTGGCGACCCCTCTGATAATACTATATCAAGGGAGATAAAAGAAGAACTGCACAAATTTATTCTAAAATATAACTATATGGGAGTCATTTCCCTCCTCGCAGGATTTGGTTTTGATATAAGAAAAGAAATCGTTTATCCAGAGCAAAGTGAGCCAGAGGAATAGCAAATATATTTGAACAACCCCACTAATTTTCAGCCGTAAACCCACGAATGGCCTGGTTGGGCTCCATAATGGTGTAGCCTTTCCAAAACTCCGCATCGTAGCGTGGCATGTAGGTAGCCTTCACCGTTTTATCCTCTTTAAAGGACTTGAACTCGCTCTCGGCAATGTTGTCTTGGTTAAAGACTACAAGCTCCCACTTGGAGGTAACGTTCATCTGGAAGTCAATGTTCAGCTTCAATTCGTTCTGTTTGCGACGGCCTTTTACATGTTTGTTCTTTTCCACCACTTTTAGCGGTCTGTCCACACCAAAGAATTTACCATCGGCCAATTCCATAAACTGAAGGTCATACTTGCCATTGGGCAATTTGGCAAATCGCATGGTGCCCTTGTACACCGTTTCGCGGTAGGTAATACCAAGCAACCTAAAGTTGCGCAAGCGTTGTGTATTGTTAAAATCCAACCGCATTACGGCAAAGTCCTCAATGTTGATGTAGAGACGTCCCTTGAAATCTGCACTGCTTCGCTTGGGCCAAAAATCGACCACGTACACCCCTGCATCGCCAATATCGGCATAGCCTGCCAGCTTAAACTCGTAACGGCGGTTCTTGTCCACTAAATCCAGCTTGGTGTCTTCCTTATAGTACAGTTGACTCAATAGTTCCTTGAACTGCCAACGTTGACTATCCGTCAAGCCCGAGATACTGTCTTTTTTTACTTGGGCTTTTAGCTTTTTGGCTTGGTCCATCCGTTCATCGTCCATGGTGTCCAGAATGGAATCCACCTGTATCTTTTCACTAAAAATCCCCGATTTTATCTTTAGATAAGAACCCGGCTTTACGTTTGCTGTAAAGATATCCTCCATGTGTTCCGCCAAATCTTCAAAAGAACCCACATCGCGTTTATCGTACAGGTCGGCCGCTTTTAGAATGTTGAGCTTGTAATCGGTGTTGTTTTTATAGAAGTCGCCAAAACTTTCGGTATAGTGCGAAGCATTTTTAGGGATAGAACGGGCAATGCTGTCCATCAATTCCTTGTTGAGTTCTTTAATGGATGATTTTTCGAACCCAAAATCCACCTTGTGCATGTTGGCCAGTTCCGATTTCCGAAGGAAAAACCGTTGTTTTACGGGGGCTTTGTTCACGTTTTGGGGAATGTTCTCTATCATTTTATCAATAATGTCATCTACCTCCAATTCTTTATCAAAAACATAAACACCGCTCAATTCAATGGCCTTGGCACTCAAAGTAACCAAGGTGTCCTGCATCTGTTCCAGCGTGAAGCCTTTTTTCTCGTAGCCCATGGAAGTCACATAAATGGAGTCGGGCAAGGTGGTGCCTTCTTCCAATACAAAACTGAAACGGCCTTCATCATTAGTGACCACTCCTTGGTGCTCTCCATATTGGATGGTGGCGTAGGGAATTCCTTTTTGGGTCTTGGCATCCACCAAACGCGAACTAATGGTCTGGGAGGCCATCGGAAGTGCCATCAAAAGCGAAAAATAAGCAAGAAATAAGGTCTGTTTTACGGACATAATTACAGATATGGTTTCAATGTTAAGACGCCTTTTGGGGAGGAAAGGTTGTCTGTTGTTTAGACGAGCTTGCTGCAATTTTGTGACAAAGTGCGAAGAATTATGGAATGGCCGATGGGGCTTAATAGTATTTTAACAGCTTAGGAGTTAGGAGTTAGGAG